>NZ_JBEYJA010000014.1:0-170186 GCF_040703815.1 Streptomyces sp. NPDC006743
GGCTGTTCGGGGGTGCCTTCGGAGCGGGGGAAGAACTCGTACCAGGCGCCGTACAGGGCGCGTTCGCGTTCGACCTGGAGGGACAGCGGCTCGGAGGCGGTGACCAGCTCGCGCAGCGGGTGGCGGGCCAGGACCGCGTCCACCTCCGGCGTCAGCGCCGCCGCCAGCCGGGACGCGGCCGGCCGGTCCGGGTCCCGCAGCGCCGCCTCGGCCGCGAGCACCGTCTCGCGCTGCGGCCCCTCGGGCACCCCGGCCGCGGCACGCCCGTACAGCAGGGCGCCCTCCGCCAGCACCAGCTCGGTGTCGAGGCCCGCCGGGATCTTGATCCGCGCGTGCCGGCGCCAGGTGGTGACCGGGTCTCCCCAGGCCTCGACGGTGTACGTCCAGCGGCCCGGCTCCCCGGCGGTCACCGTGGCGCCCCAGCGGTCGGTGCCCGGCGCCAGCTCCCGCATCGGCGTCCACGGGCCCGGACGGCCCCCGGGATCGCGCAGGACCACGTTGGCCGCGACGGCGTCGTGGCCCTCGCGGAACACGGTGGCCGAGATCTCGAACGACTCACCGGTCACCGCCTTGGCAGGCCTGCGGCCGTGCTGGACGACCGGCCGGACGTCGAGGACGGGGATCCGGCCGACGGCGGTGGCGTCGGGCGCCCGCGAGGGCCCCGGGGGCGGGGCCGCCGCCCCGGGCGCTGCCGCGTCGCCCGGCCGGGCCGCGGGGTCGGCCGGGGCCCCGGCGCGTGGTCGGCGCGTGCCCTTGGTGCCGTGGGCCGGGGGTGGTGCCGAGTGGTGGTGCGTGGCGGGCATGACCGCTCCTGTCCGCGTCAACGAGGGTGTGGGCGGATATCCGTGGGGAGGTTGGTCCTGCGGGGTTCCACTGTGGGGTGTACCGCAGGAGCCTTCCCACCCTCTTCGGGTGAGCAATCCGGGACTTTGTTAACTACTCGCGTGTATGTCCACACACAAAGTTGGCCTTGTCTTGGTCCACCCGGCGGTGCGGACCCCAGCGGCACCCGCGCCCCCGCGGGTACGGTGCTGTGTGACGGGGCGCACAGTGCCGTGCGTCCTGCCGGCGAAGCGCACCGTGCCGTGCGTCCATCAGCGAACGCGCCGAGGTGGAATGTGAAGGCGATCCGTCGGTTCACCGTCCGTCCCGTTCTCCCCGAGCCCCTACGACCCCTCAGCGAGCTGGCCCGCAATCTGCGCTGGTCGTGGCATGCGGAGACGCGTGACCTCTTCCAGTCCGTCGACCCGGAGCAGTGGGCCGCCGCCGGCGGCGACCCGGTCCGCCTGCTGGGCGGCGTCTCCCCGGCCCGGCTGGCCGAGCTGGCGGCAGACCGCCGCTTCCTGCGCCGGCTGACCGCCGTCGCCGACGACCTGCACGACTACGTGACCGGCGACCGCTGGTACCAGGCGCAGCCCGCCGGGCTGCCCGCGGGCGTCGCCTACTTCTCGCCCGAGTTCGGCGTCACCGCCGCCCTGCCGCAGTACTCCGGCGGCCTCGGCATCCTCGCGGGCGACCACCTCAAGGCCGCCAGTGACCTGGGCGTTCCCCTGATCGGGGTCGGACTGCTGTACCGGCACGGCTACTTCCGGCAGTCCCTGTCCCGGGACGGCTGGCAGCAGGAGCACTATCCGGTCCTCGACCCCAACGAGCTGCCCGTCACCCAGGTGCGCGAGGCCGACGGCAGCCCTGCCGGGGTGTCGCTCGCGCTGCCCCGCGGCAAGGCCCTGCACGCCCGGATCTGGCTGGCCCAGGTTGGCCGGATCCCGCTGCTGATGCTGGACTCCGACGTCGAGGAGAACGACCTCGGCGAGCGCCAGGTGACCGACCGGCTGTACGGGGGAGGCAGCGAGCACCGGCTGCTGCAGGAGATGCTGCTGGGCATAGGAGGGGTGCGTGCGGTGCGGACGTACTGCCGGCTCACCGGGCACCCCGAGCCGGAGGTCTTCCACACGAACGAGGGCCACGCGGGCTTCCTCGGCCTGGAGCGGATCGCCGAGCTGGGCGAGCGGGGCCTCGACTTCGACGCGGCCCTGGAGGCGGTGCGCGCGGGGACGGTCTTCACCACCCACACGCCCGTCCCGGCCGGCATCGACCGCTTCGACCGGGAACTGGTCGCCCGCCACTTCGGACCCGACGCCGAGCTGCCCGGCATCGACGTCGAGCGCATCCTGCGGCTGGGCCTGGAGACCTACCCGGGCGGCGAGCCCAACCTGTTCAACATGGCGGTGATGGGGCTCAGGCTCGCCCAGCGCGCCAACGGAGTGTCCCTGCTGCACGGCAGGGTCAGCCGGGAGATGTTCGCCGGGCTGTGGCCGGGCTTCGGCCCCGAGGAGGTGCCGATCACCTCGGTCACCAACGGCGTGCACGCCCCGACCTGGGTGGCCCCGGAGGTGTTCCGGCTCGGTGCCCGGCAGATCGGCGCGCAGCGCGCCGAGGACGCGCTGTCCGTGGGCGGCTCCGACCGCTGGGACTCGGTGGCCGACATCCCCGACGAGGACATCTGGGAGCTGCGCCGCGAGCTGCGCGAGCAGCTGGTCACCGAGGTGCGCCGGCGGGTGGCGGCGGCGTGGCGCCAGCGCGGCGCGGGCCCGGCCGAGCTGGGCTGGGTCGACGGCGTCCTGGACCCCGAGGTGCTCACCATCGGGTTCGCGCGCCGGGTCCCGTCGTACAAGCGGCTGACGCTGATGCTGCGCGACCGGGACCGGCTGATGGACCTGCTGCTGCACCCCGAGCGGCCGGTGCAGATCGTGGTCGCGGGCAAGGCACACCCGGCGGACGACGGCGGCAAGCGGCTCATCCAGGAACTCGTCCGCTTCGCCGACGACCCGCGCGTACGCCACCGGATCGTCTTCCTGCCGGACTACGGCATGGCGATGGCGCAGAAGCTCTACCAGGGCTGCGACGTGTGGCTGAACAACCCGCTGCGCCCGCTGGAGGCGTGCGGCACCTCCGGCATGAAGGCGGCCCTCAACGGCTGCCTCAACCTGTCGGTGCTGGACGGCTGGTGGGACGAGTGGTACCAGCCCGACTTCGGCTGGGCGGTCCCGACCGCGGACGGCGGCGCCGCGGGGCCGGTGACGGCGGGCGAGGAGGCCGACCACCGCGACGACGTGGAGGCGGCGGCGCTGTACGAGCTGCTGGAGCGGCGCATCACGCCCCGCTTCTACGAGCGGGGCCGGGCCGGGCTGCCCGACCGCTGGATCGAGATGGTCCGCAGGACCCTGACCCTGCTGGGCCCGAAGGTGCTGGCCGGCCGGATGGTCCGCGAGTACGTGGAGCGCCTGTACACCCCGGCCGCGCACGCCCACCGCGCCCTGGACGCGGAGGCGGCGCGGGAGCTGGCGGCCTGGAAGGCGCGGGTGCGGGCGGCCTGGCACGAGGTGACGGTGGACCACGTGGAGACGTCCTGCCCGCCGGCCGGGCGCACCGACGAGCCGCCGTCGACGGCCACCGCCGAACTCGGCTCCACGCTGGGCCTGCGGGTTCGGGTCGGGCTGGGCGGGCTGGGTCCGGAGGACGTCCAGGTGCAGGCCGTCTCGGGGCGGGTCGACGAGGAGGACCGCATCACGGACGCCACCGCGGTCCCGCTGAAACCGGCGGGCGCCCCCGATCCGGACGGCCGCTGGGTGTACGAGGGGCCGCTCTCCCTGGACCGCACCGGACCCTACGGCTACACGGTCCGCATCCTGCCCGACCACCGCCTGCTCGCCTCGCACGCCGAGCTGGGCCTGGTGACCGTACCGGCCCAGGACGCGGGCGACGGGGCGGGGGTGCTGCTGCGCTGACCGCCCGGGCGGGGCGGCGCGGGGGAGCCGGCGGAGGGTGTGCCCGCCACCGTGGCGGGCCGGCGGCCGGGCGGGCCGCGCCGCCCGGTCAGGTGCCGTCGCCCAGTCCCGCGCACAGGCGGCGCAGCACCGTGCCGCAGCGGCGGGCGTAGGCGTGCTGGAAGCCGCGGGCCGCCGGGCCGCCCGCGCGGGCGTACCACTTGGCGGGGCGGCTGAAGGCGGTCACGGTCAGCCAGACCGTGCCGTCGCCGGTGCGGTCCACGACGAAGGACTCCTCGCCCGTCTCGGGGTGGCCGGGCAGGGTGCCGTACGCCCAGCCGGCGCGGCGGGGCTCCTCGAGGGTCCAGACGATCCGGCAGGGAGCCTTGATCATCCCGGCCAGGGTGACGGTGACGTCGGCGCCCGGGGCGGCGCGGGCCGCGGCCGTGTCGATGCCGACGCCCACCGCCCGGTGCAGTTCCCAGGTGAGGACGGCCTCGGCGGCGCGCCGGAAGACCGCCTCGCCCTCGCCGATGCGGGTGCGCACGTGCAGGGGGTGGAAGCCGGGCGGGCAGTGGCCCCGCTCGCGGGTCGCGCCGACCTCCTCGTAGGTGAAGTCCTCCGAAGACATGGGACCCAAGCGTAGGGCGGCACCCGGGGGAGTGGTCCTCCCGGGTGCCGCCCGTCGCAGTGCGCCGCCGGAATCAGTTCACGCTGACCCCGGACCAGGCCGCCGCGACCGCCTTGTACTCGGCGCTGGAGGAGCCGTACAGGGCCGACGCCGCGTTCAGGGTCGCCGTGCGGGCGGCCTTGTAGTTGGTGGTCGACGTCATGTACGTGGTCAGCGCCTTGTACCAGATCTGCAGCGCCTTGTCCCGGCCGATGCCGGTGACCGTGGAGCCGTTGGACGTCGGCGAGTTGTAGCTCACGCCGTTGATCGTCTTCGCGCCGCTGCCCTCGGCCAGCAGGTAGAAGAAGTGGTTGGCGACGCCGGACGAGTAGTGCACGTCCTTGTTGCCGACCGTGGAGGACCAGTAGTCGGCGGAGGCGCCGTCCTTGCTGGGCTTGTCCATGTAGCGCAGCGGGGTGCCGTCGCCGTTGATGTCGATCTTCTCACCGATGAGGTAGTCGCCCTTGTCGGTGGAGTTGTTGGCGTACCACTCGACGCCGGTGCCGAAGATGTCGGAGGTGGCCTCGTTCAGGCCGCCCGACTCGCCGCTGTAGTTGAGGCCCGCGGTGTTGGAGGTGACGCCGTGGCTCATCTCGTGCCCGGCGACGTCCAGCGCGGTCAGCGGGTGGGTGTTGCCGGAGCCGTCGCCGTAGGTCATGCAGAAGCAGCTGTCGTCCCAGAAGGCGTTGACGTAGTTGCTGCTGTAGTGGACGCGGGAGTAGGCGCCCACGCCGTTGTTCTTGATGCCGTTGCGGCCGAAGGTGTTCTTGTAGAAGTCCCAGGTCTCCTGGGCACCGTAGGCGGCGTCGGCGGCGGCGGTCTGGTCGGAGGAGGAGCTGGAGGCGGTGCCGGTGCCCCACACGTTGTCCGCGTCGGTGAACAGAGTGCCGGTGCCGCTGGTCTTGCGGGCCAGGTTGTACGTCTTGTGGCCGCCGCGCGTGGTGTCGTACAGCTGGTACGTCGAGCCCGACAGGTTGGTGGTCAGACTGACGGTGCCCGAGTACAGCGTCTTGCCGGTGCCGGTCGCGTTCTCGATGCCCTGGTACTCGTAGAGCTTCTTGCCGGTGGCGGCGTCGGTGATGACGTGCAGCTCGTTGGGGGTGCCGTCGTCCTGGAGGCCGCCGACGACGGTCTCGTAGGCGAGGACGGGCTTGCCGCTGCCCGCCCAGATGACCTTGCGCGGGGCGCGGTCGGCGGCGGTCTGCGCGGAACCGGCGTCCTTGGCGAGCGACACGGCCTGCTGCTCGGCCTTGGCGGCGGCGACCTTCGGGGTGAGCGAGGCGACCTTGATGGCCGCGCCGGTGGCCTTGGTGACGCCTTCGGTCTTCCCGGCCGCGGAGGTGTGGACGATCAGGTCGCCGCCGAGGACCGGGAGGCCGGCGTAGGTGCGCTCGTAGCGTGTGTGCACCGTGCCGTCGGCGTCCTTGACGACGTCCTTGGCGACCAGCTTCTCCTGGGCGCCGAGGCCTATCTGCCGGGCGGTGCCGGCCGAGTCGGCCTGCGCCTGCTGGAGCAGGGAGGTGCGGGCGGCGGCGGTGAGGGAGGCGGGGGCGGCGGCCAGGGTGGTCCGGCCCGGGGTGCCGGCCGGGGTCTGGGCCGAGGCGACGCTGGTCAGGCCGGTGCTGAGGAGGGCTCCGGCGGCGACGGCGGTGGCGAGGGCCAGCGTGGTGCGCTTGTGACGCAGAGGGCGGGGAGTCACACAAGCTCCTTATGTGGGGGGCCCGGCCGGCGTGGGGGTGCCGGCCGGACGGGAGGTCGGTTGCTGTGCTCGTGCGGCGGGTGGAGAGAGAGTGACATCAAGGACGCGTACATGTCAGGACCCCGAGGTGATGTTGGCCGAAAGTTGACTGTCCGATTCGTGTTTCGGCAGTGTGAACGGGCGCCGCCCCGGGTGTTCCGCCTCCGGAACGGCGCCCTGTCCTCGGGGGAGTCGGGCCCCCGGCGACGACGCGAGGTCCTCGCCGGGCGGCCCCGCGCCGGCTCTACGGGAAGGTCAGCTTCCAGCCGTCGATGTAGCCGGTGTCCTGCGGACCCTTGTCCTGGACGCGCAGCTTCCACGTCCCGTTGGCGGCCGACGAGGACGCGTTGACCGTGTAGGTCGCGTGCACGTCGGGCGTCGAGTCGTAGCCGCTGTTCTTGAGGCGGTACGTCGACCCGTTGGGGGCGACCAGGTCGATCTGGAGGTCACCGCTCCAGGAGTGGACGATGTCCACCGAGACCTGGAGGTTGGAGGGCGCGTTGCCGCTGCGCCCGGTGACCGTGATGGACGAGGTGACCGCCGAACCGTAGTCCGGGATGTTCACGTTCGAGGTGTTCTCGAACGAGGTGCCGCCGCCGCCCGGGTCGCCGCCGCCGGAGCGCGAACCGACCGCGACCCCGGCCCAGGCGTCCTGCACGGCCTTGTACTCGGCGCTGGAGGTGCCGTACAGCTCACCGGCCGCCGCCAGCGTCCCGGTGCGGGCCGCGGCGTAGTTGGTGGTGGACGTGAACTTCGTGGTCAGCGCCTTGTACCAGATCTGCAGCGCCTTGTCCCGGCCGATGCCGGTGACGGGCAGCCCGTCCGCCGTGGGCGAGTCGTAGCTGACGCCGTTGATCGTCTTCGCGCCGCTGCCCTCGCTCAGCAGGTAGAAGAAGTGGTTGGCGATGCCGGACGAGTAGTGCACGTCCTTGTTGCCCACGCCCGAGTACCAGGAGTCGGCGGAGGCGCCGTCCTTGCTGGGCTTGTCCATGTAGCGCAGCGGGGTGCCGTCGCCGTTGATGTCGATCTTCTCACCGATGAGGTAGTCGCCCTTGTCGGTGGAGTTGTTGGCGTACCACTCGACGCCGGTGCCGAAGATGTCGGAGGTGGCCTCGTTCAGACCGCCGGACTCGCCCGAGTAGTTGAGACCCGCGGTGTTGGAGGTGACGCCGTGGCTCATCTCGTGCCCGGCGACGTCCAGCGCGGTCAGCGGGTCGGCGTTGCCCGAGCCGTCGCCGTAGGTCATGCAGAAGCAGCTGTCGTCCCAGAAGGCGTTGACGTACGAGTTGCCGTAGTGGACCCGGGAGTAGGCCGCCGCGCCGTCGTCGCGGATGCCGTTGCGGCCGAAGGTGTTCTTGTAGAAGTCCCAGGTGACCGCGGCGCCGTAGTGGGCGTCGGCGGCGGCGGTGGCCGCGTTCGACGTGGTCCCGTTGCCCCAGGTGTCGCTGGACTGCGAGAACAGGGTGCCGGTGCCGGACGTGCCGTGGTTGAGGTTGTACGTCTTGTGGCCGCCGCGCGCCCCGTCGTTCAGCGTGTACGTCGAACCCGACTGGGTCGTGGTCAGCGTGACCTGGCCGCTGTACTGGGTGTTGCCGACACCGGTCTCGACGCCCTGGTACCGGTACAGCTCCTTGCCCGTGTTCGCGTCGGTGACGACGTGCAGCTGGTTCGGGGTCCCGTCGTCCTGGAAGCCGCCGATCACCGTCTCGTACGCCAGCACCGGCGTGCCGCCGGCCGCCCAGATCACCTTGCGCGAGGACTGGTCCACCGAGGCCTTGGTGCTGCCGAGCGTCCGGGCCCGCTGCACCGCCTGCTTCTCGGCGGTCGCCTTCGACACGCCCGGCGTGAGGCTGCGGACCTTGACGGCCGCGCGGGTGGCCTTGACGACCGACTCGGTCTTCCCCGACTTCGCGGTGTCGACGACCAGGTCGCCGCCGAGGACCGGCAGACCGGCGTAGGTCCGCTCGTAGCGGGTGTGCACGGTGCCGTCGGCGTCCTTGACGACGTCCTTGACGACCAGCTTCTCCTGGGCGCCCAGGCCCAGGTCCTTCGCCGTGCGGGCCTTGCTGCCGTCGGCGTCGCGGATCAGCTCGGCCCGCTGCGAGGGCGTGAGCTTCACGGCGAGGTGGGCCGGGTTGAGCCTGCCGGCCTGCGGCGCCTGCGCGGGGGCCGCGGCGGCGGCGCCCGACTGGACGGCCGTGGCGATCAGCGCGGCGACACCGGCCAGGGCGATGCCCGCGGCCCGGCGGTGGGTGGTGTGGGAGGTGCGTCTGCGAGAGCTGCTGCTACTCAACACTGACTCCTTCTGCGTGGCCACGGGTCGCGCGGCCAGGGGGAGATCCGGACGCGGGGTGAGCCGTCCGGGCAGAACTGCGAGAACGCGGAACCAGGTGCGGACGTGCGAGGTGCTGACGTACGACGAGCTGACGTGCCGACGTGCGACGAGCTGACGTGCCCCGTACTGACGTGCGGCGAGCTGCGACGTGCCGGCGTACGGGGTGCGGGCCGGTCCACGGTCCGGGGAACGGTGGGGGTGCTGTGGGGTGACTGTGAACGGCCGAGGGGAAGATTGGCAGGAGTACGCGGTCCTTGTCAGGAGCGCGTCATCAAGTTGGCCGGAAAACGTCCGTTGACCGGAAGTTCATGTTCGGTATACGAACCGGACGCCCGGGGCTCAGCCGGTGGGTGCCGCGGCCATGTGCCGGGCCGCCGCCGGGGTCATCCACAGCCGGACCGTCCGGTCGCCGGCGCCGGTGGCCAGCAGCGTGCCGTCCGGGGAGAACGCGAGCGCGAAGACGGCCCCTTGGTGGCCGGCGAGGGGCTGCCCCACGGGCCGTCTCGTCCGCGGGTCCCACAACCGGGCCGTCCGGTCACCGGTACCGGTGGCCAGCACGGTGCCGTCCGGGGAGAACGCGAGCGCGAAGACCGCTCCCAGCTGGTGCAGCGGCTCGCCGTCGGGTTCCTGGGTGGCGGGGTTCCACAGCCGTGCCGCCCGGTCGCGGCTGCCGGTGGCCAGCAGGGCGCCGTCGGGGGAGAAGGCGACCGTGACGACGGCGCCCTGGTGCCGCAGGGGTGCGCCGGCCGGCTCGCCGGTGGCCGGATCCCACAGCCGGGCCGTCATGTCCTGGCCGGCGGTGGCCAGAAGTGTGCCGTCGGGAGCGAACGCCATCGCGTGCACCTGCTCCCGGTGGCCGGTGAGCGGCTCTCCCACGGGCTCGCGCCCGGCCGGGTCCCACAGCCGGACCGTGCCGTCCTCGGCGCCGGTGGCGAGCAGCGCGCCGTCCGGGGAGAAGGCCACCGCGTGCACCGCGCCGTGGTGACCGAGCAGAGGCTCTCCGGCGGGCGCGCCCGCCGCGGGGTCCCACAGCCCGACGGCCGTGCCTTCTCCCCCGACGGCCAGCAGCTTGCCGTCGGGGGAGAAGGCCAGCGCGGACGCGGGTCCCCGGCGGCCGGCCGGCAGTTCGGCCAGGGGCCTGCGGGCGGCGGGGTCCCACAGGTGCACCGTGCCGTCGTGGCTGCCGACGGCGAGGAGGGTGCCGTCGGGCGAGAACGCCACCGCGGCGACCACGTCGCTCGCCTCCAGCGGGGGCAGACCCAGGGGGTGGCCCTGCTCGACGGCGTGCGCCACGGCGCGCGTCGCGAGGCATCCGAAGGGCTTCGCGGAGGAAGCCGGGGAGGTGGACGAGGCCGGGGACACGGAGCGCGATGAGGACGGAGGCGACGACGGGGACGGGGAGGGGGACGACGACGGGGACGGGGAGGGGGACGACGACGGGGGTGACGGCGGAGAGGGAATCTCGGCCGGCGCCGGTCTCGCGGCGGACTCCGGCTGCCGGGGGCGGGCACGGCCCTGTCCGGCCTGCCTGCCCTGCCTGAGTGCCGCGCGCGCCTCCGTGACGGCCGCCCATCGCGCGCGCCACGCGTCCAGTTCGTCCGCCGTGGGGTCCGGCGGCTCGCACTCCCTGCCGTACCGGTCCCAGGACAGCAGGGCCCGCACGAGCCAGATCAGCCGGTCCAGGCCGCTGTAGCCGCCGTTGAAGAGGGAACTCTGCGTGGCGGGCGGCAGACAGGCGCGCTCGTCGGCGAAGAGCCGGGCGGCCCGCCGCGCGATGGTCCGCAGCGACGGATTGCCCGCCCGCACCTTCAGCTCGTTCAGCAGCCGGGCCTGCTCCCGCAGCAGTTCCCCGGCGATGTCCCCGGCAGCGTGCGGCTCCTGCGCGTGCTCCATGACCGCCCCCTGGTGTCGCGTGGTGACGAGCCAGGTTAGGGGCACCGGGGCCGTACGGCACCGAACTTGACGGAACGTTCCCGAACGGTGCCGTACGGCGGTACGCGTTCGGCGGCGCACGGCGCCGTACGGCGGCCGTACGGCGGTGCCGCCCCCGCGCTCGGGTTCCTCCGGACTTGTTCGGCGGACCGTGCGCGCGCCGCCGGACGGAGCACAGTCGGGACATGACCACGACCCGGACACCCCAGCCGCCCGGCTCCTCCCCGGACGAGCCCGCCGCCCCGCCGTTCCTCTCCCTGCACACCACCGTCGTCCTGCTCACGGCGATCGTGATCGGCCTGGTGGCCGGGTTCCTCACCGCGCACACCGGTGCCCCGGTGGCCGCCGCCGTCCTCGCGGGGCTGACGAGTTCCGGCGCGAGCGTGCCCGTCCTGCGCACCCTCATCCGGTGAGCGGGATCCCGGGCAGGGCCCGCGCTCCCTGCCCGCCCGCGGCCCCGGGAGCGCCCGCCGCCGGGCCGGCGGGCGCTGCTGCGGGCGCGCGGGACACCTCGGAACAACTCGGGAGACCTCGGCAGACGCGGACCTTCGGACAGAACAGCCGCGCCCGGCGCGCGGTCCGTTCGGAGCCCTCAGACGCGGGCGCCTGCGCGCAGGACGGCGAAGACTCCCTGGGCGCGGGTGCCGTCCGGCTGCTGCCAGGGACCCGCGACGTGGCCGGTGGCCGCCGGGGGCGCGGGCGGCGGACCGTCCTCCCGGGCGGGCGTCAGGACCCGGTGCACGAGGAGCACGGTGCCGTCGGCGGCGGTCAGTTCCGTGGCCCGCGGCGTGTCGGTGACCGCGGAGAACGCGGTGGGGGCCGGGTGCGCACCGGCGTACGAGCGGACGATCTCGCGGTCCGGGGTGTCGCTGACGCTCTGCGCCTGCGCCTCGGCCCGGCCGTCGATGAGGGCGGCCAGCCGGCCGGTGAGCACCGGGTCGTGGCAGCCGTCGTAGGCCCAGCGCGGACCCAGCACGCCGTGCTCCATGGTGCCGACCAGGGCGTGTTCCGCGCCGTCGAGAGGGGCGGCGCGATAGGTGAGGGGCACCAGGTAGGTGGCGGGGCGGGGACCGGTGGTGTCATTGACGACCATGAACTCGATGCCGACCTCGCCGTCCGGGTCGTCCAGGCGGAAACCGCCCGCCTTGGTCAACTCCGGTTCGGACGCGCCCGCGTACCAGGTGCGGGCGGGCAGCCAGGC
The DNA here is from genome assembly GCF_040703815.1 of Streptomyces sp. NPDC006743. Taxonomy (NCBI): domain Bacteria; kingdom Bacillati; phylum Actinomycetota; class Actinomycetes; order Kitasatosporales; family Streptomycetaceae; genus Streptomyces; species Streptomyces sp. NPDC006743. The sequence goes on from NZ_JBEYJA010000014.1 coordinate 11,644, forward strand.
GGTGAGCAGTTCGAGTTTGGTGGGCTTGACGGTGGTGCGGTGGATGACGGCCATGTGAGCCATTCTGCTCCCGGCCCCACGCGCTCCCTCACCGCCCGGCGTCGTCCGGCGCGTCCCGCCGCAGCGCGCCCGCGACCAGGCCCGTCACATCTGCGGGCGACACCGTCCCGCCGTTCACCAGCCGGTCGAAGACCAGGCCGTCCACACAGGTCAGCAGGGTGACCGTGCGTGCGTCGGCGTCCGCTTCCGGCACGCCGCGGGCGGTCAGGAAGGCGCGTACGGTCTCCCGTCCCGCGTTCTCGCGCGGGGTGAGGATCTCCCGCAGTTCGGGGTGGTGCACGCTCTCGATCGCGCACGCGTAGCGGGCCAGCGAGCGCGTCCGGCCTTCTCCCGTCAGCCGCTGTGCGGACAGGGCGGCGATGCCCGCCGCCAGCTCCTGCGGGTCGCGCGGCACCGGTGTCCGCCGTCCCGCCTCCTGGAGTTCCGCCTGGTCCAGCGCGACCAGCCGCCGGACCAGGGCGGTGAGCAGGGCCCGGCGCGTGCGGAAGTAGGCGGAGGTGGTGCCGGGGGGCAGGTCCGCCGACCGGTCGACGGCACGGTGGGTCAGCCCGCGCATGCCCTGGGACGCGAGGACGGCGATGGCCGCGTCGGCGAGGGCGGTACGGCGGTCGGTGGGTGTGGGCACCCCTATTTCTACACCTGTAGAGACGGGGAGTACGCTCGGGCGCGGATCTTCTACAGATGTAGAAGATCCGGGGTGTACGACGTGCGGAAGGGGCCGGTATGAGCGGTACGGGTGGCACTGCGGTGGTGGTGGGCGGGGGCATCGGCGGGCTGGCCGCGGCGATCGGCCTGCGCGCGGCCGGCTGGGAGGTCGTGGTCGCCGAACGCGCTCCGGTGCTCGCCGACGCCGGGGCGGGCATCTCCCTGCACGCCAACGGCATGCGCGCCCTGGACGTCCTCGGCGTCGGCGAGGCGGTGCGCGCGGCCGCCCGGCCGCAGTACACCGGCGGGACCCGCACCCCCGACGGCCGGTGGCTGTCCAGGATGGACGGCGCCGCCCTGGAACGGGAACTGGGCACGCCCATCGTCGGCATCCCGCGCGCCGCCCTGCACCGCGCCCTGCGCGCCGCCCTCCCGCCGCAGTGCCTGCGGACCGGGGCGGAAGTGACGTCCGTGGAGGACACCGGCGGCGGGCGGGTGCGGGTCCTGCTGCGCGGCGACGGCGCCGGCACCGATGCCGGGTCCGGTCCCGCGGCCGGCCCCGATGCGGCCTCCGGTCCCGCGGACGGCCCCGATGCCGGGCCCGGTGACGTCCTCGGCGCCGACCTCGTCGTCGCCGCCGACGGTGTCGGCAGCCGCCTGCGCCGGGCGCTGTTCCCGCACCACCCCGGCCCCGCCTACAGCGGGTCCACCGTGCTGCGCGCCGTCACCGAGCATCCGGTGGACCTGCGCACCGACTTCGAACTGACCTGGGGCCGGGGAGCCGAGTTCGGGCACCTCGCCTTCCGGGACGGCCGCGCGGAGTGGCACGCCGTGCTCAGCTCACCGCCCGGGGTGCGCCCCGCCGACCCGCTCGCCGCGCTGCGCCGCCGCTTCGCCGGCTGGCACGACCCGGTCCCCGCGCTGCTCGCGGCCACCCGGCCCGACGCCGTCCTGCACCACGACATCCACGAACTCACCGTCCCGCTGCCCGCCTACGCCGCCGGCCGGGTCGTCCTCCTGGGCGACGCCGCCCACGCCATGACCCCCCACCTCGGTCAGGGCGCCTGCCAGGCCCTGGAGGACGCGGTCACCCTCGCCGCCGCGCTCGCCGCCGCCCCGGCCCTCGAAGCGGCGCTGGCCCGTTACGACGCCGAGCGCCGCCCGCGCAGCCAGTCCGTGGCCCGCGCCGCCCGCCAGGCCGGCCGGATGGGCCAGCAGCTCAGGTGGCCGCCGGCCGTCGCCGTCCGCAACGCCGGCCTCCGGCTGGCACCGTCCCGCGCCACGATGCGGGCCATCCTGCGGCACGCCGACTGGACTCCGCCGAAGCTGCCCTGACGACCGGCCGGTCAGCCCCCGGCCCCGCCCCCGACCGCCTCCTGGCGTCCGCCCGCGACCGCCTCCGGGCCGTCGTCGGCGACCGCCTCCCGGCCTCCACCCCGGCCCACCTCCGGGCCTTCGTCCGCGACCGCCCCCGGGCCTGCGTCCCCGACCACCTGCCGTCCTTCGTCCGCGACCGCCTCCCGTCGTCCGCCCCGGCCCACCTCCGGGTCTGCGTCCCCGACCGTCTCCCGTCCTTCGTCCGCGACCGCCCCCGGGCTCCTGTCCGCCGCCGCCTGCCGGTCCTCGTCCCCGTCCGCCTCCCGGTCCTCGTCTGCGCCGGCCGCCGGGCCTTCGTCGCCGTGCCACGTGTGCCACAGCGCCGCGTACGCCCCGCCCGAGGCCACCAGCTCCTCGTGGGTGCCCAGTTCGGTGAGCAGGCCGTCCTCCATCACGGCCACCCGGTCGGCGTCGTGCGCGGTGTGCAGGCGGTGGGCGACGGCGATGACCGTACGGCCCCGGAGCACGGCGGCCAGCGCGCGTTCGGCGTGGCGGGCGGTCGACGGATCGAGCAGCGCGGTGGCCTCGTCGAGGATCAGGGTGTGCGGATCGGCCAGCACCACCCGCGCCAGGGCGAGCTGCTGGGCCCGGGCCCCGTCGACCGGGTGGGCGCCCGTGCCCAGCCCGGTGTCCAGGCCGTCCGGCAGCTCCCGCACCCAGGCGTCGGCGCCCACGGCGGCCAACCCCGACCACAACTGCCCGTCCGTCGCGGCCGGTTCGGCGATGCGCAGGTTGTCGCGGACCGTGCCCAGGAACACATGGTGCTCCTGGGTGACCAGGACGACCTGGCGGCGCAGCCGCTCCGGTTCCAGCGCGGCGACCGGTACCCCGCCCACGGTCACCGCTCCCGCGCTCGGCGCGTCCACGCCCGCCAGCAGCCTGCTCAGCGTCGTCTTGCCCGCACCGGACGGGCCCGCCACGGCCAGCCGCTCCCCGGGCCGCACGGTCAGGTCGACCCCGCGCAGCACCTCGCCGCCGTTCTCGTAGGCGTAGCGGGCCCCGGTCACGTCGATGCGGTCGTCCGCGGGGGCGGGCGCCCGGTCCGCGGCGGACCGCGGGGCCCCGGCCAGGCCCTCGACGCGCGCGAAGGAGGCGCCGCTGCTCTGCAGCAGCTCGACGTGCATCAGGATCTGGTCCAGCGGCTCCGTGAACTGCCGCAGGTACAGGGCGGCGGCCACCACCGCGCCCACCGTCACCGCGCCCCGCGCGTGCAGCGCCCCGCCGACCAGCAGCACCCCGGCCACGGGCAGCACGTACGACACCTCGACCGCCGGGAAGAACACGCTCCGCAGGACCAGCGTGTACAGCCGGGCGCGCCGGGAGGCGTCCAGCGCCGCGCGGCTCGCCGCGACCCGCCGGCCGGCCAGCCGGTACGCCTCGACCGTACGGGCACCGGAGGCGGTGGCCGCCAGCACCTCGGCCACGTCGGAGTTGGCCGCGCCCTCCCGGAGGTAGCCGTCCCGGGCCCGCCGCAGGTACCAGCGCACCGCGCCGCCGACCGGGGCCAGCGCCAGGATCCCGACGGCGCCGAGCAGCGGGTCCAGCAGGAAGACGGCGACCAGCACGAACAGCGCCTGCACGGAGCTGACCAGCAGTTCGGGGCCCACGGTGCGCAGCGTGGTGCCGACCGCGGCCACGTCCGCGGTGCCGCGCGTGGTCAGGTCGCCGGTGCCGGCCCGCTCCACCACCGAGGCGGGCAGGGCCAGCGCCCGGTCCACGAACTCCTCGCGCACCCGTGCGAGAGTGCGTTCGCCGAAGCGGTGCCCGGCGTACCGGGCCCAGCGCGCCAGCAGCAGCTGCGCCAGCGCGGCCGCCAGGATGCCCACGGCCGGCCGGTCCACGCCGGCCGTGCCGCCGCCCGCGCGGACGTGGTCGATGATCCGGCCGAGCAGCCAGGGGCCGGCGAGGCCCGCCGCGGCGGCCAGCACGTTCAGGGCCAGGACGGCCGCGAAGGCCCGCCCGTCGGCCCGGACCAGCCGCAGCGCGGCCCGCCGGACCCGCGCCCGCCCGGCGACCGGCAGCCCGCCCGTGGCGTCGTCCGCCGTCATCGCAGGACCTCCTGAGCGGTTCGCCGCACGGGCGCCTGCGTGCTTCCCCCGGTGGCCGCGGTCCGCTCCGTGCTCCCCTCCGCGTCCCGCGCCACCAGCGCCCGGTACCCCGGCTGCGCGGCGAGGAGTTCGCGGTGGCCGCCCGTCGCCGCGACCTTGCCCTCGACGAGGTAGTGCACGGTGTCCGCGTGGTCCAGGACCAGCGGGGAGGTGGTGGTGACGAGCGTCGTCCGGCCGGCGCGGGCCTGCCGCAGCCGCTGCGCCACCACGGCCTCGGTGTGCGCGTCCAGTGCGGAGGTCGGCTCCACGGCGAGCAGCACCCGGGGACGGGCCAGCAGCGCCCGCGCCAGCCGCACCCGCTGCCGCTGCCCCCCGGACAGGCTGCGGCCCTGCGCGGTCACGGCCGCGTCCAGGCCGCCGGCCCGCCCCTGCACGACGTCCTCGGCGGCGGCCGCCCGCAGCGCCCCGGCCACCTCGTCCGCGTCCCGGTCGAGGGCGCCGGACACCACCTCCCGCAGGGAGCCCGCGAACAGGTCCGCCTCGTTGTCCGCGACCAGGATGTGCTCGCGCACCCCGGCGAGCGCGTACGCGTCCAGCCGTACGCCGTCCCAGGTCGCCGCCGACGGCGTGTAGCGGCCCAGGCGGTCGACGACCGCCGCCGCGTCGGCGGGACGGGCGCAGACCAGCGCGGTCAGCCGTCCCGGGTCCACCCGCACGTCCGACTCCGGGTCGTGCAGCGCCGCGGGCCGCGCGGGCGGCGGCAGCGTGCCGCTGTCCTCCTCGGGTTCCAGGCGCAGCAGCCGTACCACCCGGCGCGCGGCCACCACGCCCCGGCTCAGCTGGTAGCCCGACTCGACGAAGAACGACACCGGAGTCACCAGGACGGCGACGTACCCGTACACCGACACCAGCTCGCCCACGGTGATCCGCCCCTGGGCGGCCAGCCGGGCGCCCAGCCAGGTGACGACGGCGAGGAACAGCACCGGCAGGCCCGTGCCGAGCGCCTGCAGCCAGCTGGTCACCGCGCCCACCCGGTAGCCCTGCGTCCGCAGCCGCGCCGAGTCCTGCCGGAACGCGTCCGCGAACAGCCCCTTGCCGCCGAGCCCGTTGAGCACCCGCAGCCCGCCCGCGAGGTCGCCGATCCGCGCGGTCAGCACGCCCTGCCGCTCCCGGTACTCGCCCTCGGCCCGCTGCAGCCGCCGGGTCAGCGGCCCCACCAGCAGCGCGGTCACCGGCGCCCCCAGCAGCACGACCGCGGCCAGCGGCACGGACACCGACAGCAGCACCACCGCCACCGCCACGTAGACGACGGCCGCGCCCACCCCGGGGCCCACCACGGTCAGGCACTGGCTGATGGTCTGCACGTCGCCGACACCGATGGTGACGACCTCCCCGGCGGCGGTGCGGCGCGGCAGCGCGGCGCCCAGCCTCACCACGTGGTCCACGACGACCTTGACCGTGCGGAAGTTGGCGTCCATGCGCACCCGGGTCATCGTGCGGTGGCGCAGGATGCTCAGCCAGGCGTTGAAGGCCCCGGCCGCGAAGAGCGCGCCCGACCACCGGGCCAGCGCGCCCGTGTCGCCGGTCTGGAGCCCGTCGTCGACCGCACGCGACATCAGGTACGGCGTCGCCGCGAGCAGCACCATCCAGACACTGGCCAGCACCGCGCCCGCGACCGACCGGCCCGGCTGCCGGGCCACCAGCCACCACAGATACCACCAGCCGCCCCGGGTGTCGGGCGTGCCGGGGTCCGCGTACGCGTCGATCACAGGTCCCCCTCGCGGTCGTTCAGGCCAGGCTGTCGCGCCAGGCGCGGTGCAGGTGCGCGAAGCGGCCGGTGCCCGCGACGAGTTCGGACGGGGTGCCGTCCTCGACGATCCGGCCGTGCTCCATCACCAGCACCCGGTCGGCGATCTCCACCGTGGACAGACGGTGGGCGATGACCACCGCCGTACGGCCCCGCAGGACCGTCGCCATCGCGCGCTGCACGGCCTGCTCGCCGGGGACGTCCAGCGAACTGGTCGCCTCGTCCAGGATCAGCACCGCCGGGTCGGCGAGCAACGCGCGTGCGAACGCGACCAGTTGGCGCTGGCCTGCGGAGATGCGGCCGCCGCGCTTGCGCACGTCGGTGTCGTACCCGTCGGGCAGGGCGCTGATGAAGTCGTGGGCGCCGATCGCCTTCGCGGCCCGCTCGATCTCCTCGCGGCTCGCCTCGGGGCGGCCGATGGCGATGTTCTCGGCGACGGTCCCGGAGAACAGGAAGGCCTCCTGCGTCACCATGACGACCCCGCGCCGCAGTTCGGGCACGGACAGCTCGCGCAGGTCCACGCCGTCCAGCAGCACCCGGCCCTCGCTCGGGTCGTAGAAGCGGGCCAGCAGCTTGGCCAGCGTCGACTTGCCCGCGCCGGTGGAGCCCACCACCGCGACGGTCTGCCCGGCCGGGAGCGTCAGGCCGAAGCGGGGCAGCACCTCCCCGCCGGTGCGGTAGGCGAAGCGGACGCCGTCGAAGACCACCTCACGGCCGGGCAGGGCGGACCTGCGGGGCGGCAGCGGACGCGGCACCGCCGGTTCGGGCACCGACGGGGTCTGCGCGAGCAGCCCCGCGATCTTCTCCAGGGAGGCCGCCGCCGACTGGTAGGAGTTCAGGAACATGCCGAGCCGGTCGATGGGGTCGTACAGCCGGCGCAGGTACAGCACCGCCGCCGCCAGCACCCCCAGTTCCAGCGAGCCGTCCGTGACCCGCCAGGCACCCCACAGGACGATCGCCGCGACCGCCGTGTTCGCCACCAGCCGGGAGCCGACGACATAGCGGGCCATCTCCAGGAGCGCGTCACCGTTGGCCCGCTCGTGGCGCCGGTTGAGGGCGGCGAAGGCGGCGTCGTTGGCCCGCTCCCGGCGGAAGGCCCGCACCGGCCGGATGCCGTTCATCGTCTCCACGAACTTCACGATCACCGCCGCGATCGCCGTGGACCGCTCCCGGTACACCCGCCCCACCCGCCGCTGGTAGAGCCGCACCAGCAGGTACAGCGGCACGAACGAGGCCACCGCGACCGCGCCGAGACCGGCGTCGAGCCAGAGCAGCATCGCCGAGATGGAGACGAAGGACAGGACGACGGTGATCAGTTCCTGAAGGCCCTCGTTGAGCAGTTCGCGCAGCGACTCCACGTCCGTGGTGGAGCGGGAGATGAGCCGGCCCGAGGTGTAGCGCTCGTGGAAGTCCACGCTCAGGGCCTGCGCGTGCCGGAAGATCCGCCCGCGCAGGTCCAGCAGCACGTCCTGGTCGACCCGGGCGGCGGCCACGATGAACACCCACTGCAGGGCGCCCGAGGCCAGCGCGCACAGCAGGTAGCCGGCGGCGACCGCGACCAGCGGCCCGTGGTCGTGACCGCGGAAGGCGGGGACGGCCGTGTCGATGGCGTACGCCACCAGCAGCGGGCCCGCCTGCACGGCCGCCTGCTGGAGCAGCAGCACGAGCGTCGTGCCGGCCACGCGTGCCTTCATGGGCGCCAGCAGCGAGCGCAGCAGGGTGGCCGTGGCGCCCGGGGGAGTGGGCAGCACGTCCCGGTCGAAGGGGTCACCGGTGTCCCCGGTGGTGCCCGTCCGGGGCAGGCCGTCCTTCTCGCCGGGGGCGGGGACGGACGTCGTGGGGGCCGTCATCGGTCGTCGTCCTCCTCGTCGCGGGGGCCGCCGCCGGACATCAGGCGGGCGTACTCGGCGTCGGTGCGCAGCAGTTCGTGGTGGGTGCCCACGGCGGTGATCCGGCCGCCGGAGAGCAGGGCGACGCGGTCGGCCAGCAGGACCGTGGAGGGGCGGTGGGCGACGATCAGGGCCGTGGTGTCGGCGAGCACCTGGCGCAGCGCGGCCTCCACGGCGGCCTCGGTGTGCACGTCGAGGGCGGACAGCGGGTCGTCCAGGACGAGGAACCGGGGCCGGCCGACGACCGCGCGGGCCAGCGCCAGGCGCTGGCGCTGGCCGCCGGACAGGCTCAGGCCCTGCTCGCCGACCTGTGTCGCGGTGCCCTGCGGGAGGGCGTGCGCGAACTCGGCCTGTGCCACGGCGAGCGCGCGGTCCAGCTCGCCGGCGTCCGCGTCCTCGGCGGCGCCCATGAGAACGTTGTCGCCGACGCTCGCGGAGAACAGGGTGGGTTCCTCGAAGGCGACGGCGACGAGGGTGCGCAGCGTCCGCCGGTCCATCGCGCGGATGTCGGTGCCGTCCAGCGTGATCCGGCCGGAGGTCACCTCGTGCAGGCGGGGCACGAGCGCCGTCAGGGTCGTCTTGCCGCTCCCGGTCGCACCGACCAGGGCCATCGACTCGCCGGGACGGATGTGCAGGTCGACACCGTCGAGCAGGGGCGGGGAGCCGGGCGGGGCGTCGGGGTAGCGGAAGCGGACGTTCTCGAAGCGGAGCCCGCCCGTGACGGGCTCGCCCGCGCCGCCGTACGCCTTCTCGCCGGCCGCCGCGGTGCCGGTGCCGCCGGCCACCACGGTGTCGGTGCCGGTGCCGGTGCCGTCGGCCGTCACCGGGCCGGTGTGCCCGTCCGCTCTCACGGGCGTGAGGCCGCCGCCGGTCGCGGTGCGAGCCCCCGGTGTCACGGTGTCCGGCCCGGTGGACTCCGGTTCCGCGTCCATCACCTCGAAGTACCGCTCGGTGGCGGTCGCCGCCTCCTGGCTCATCGCGAGCAGGAAGCCGATCGACTCCACCGGCCAGCGCAGGGCGAGCGCCGTGGACAGGAAGGCGACCAGCGTGCCCGCCGACAGAGCGCCGTCCGACACCTGCACCGCCCCCACCACCAGCGTGGCCCCGATGGCCACTTCGGGCAGGCACATGATGACCGCCCAGATGGTCGCCAGCAGCCGGGCCTTGCGCAGTTCGGTGCCGCGCAGGGTGGCCGACAGTTCGCGGAACGCCCGGGCCTGGCTGCGGTGGCGTCCGAACCCCTTGATGATGCGGATGCCGAGCACGCTCTCCTCGACCACCGTCGTCAGGTCGCCGACCTGGTCCTGCGCCAGCCGCGCCACGTGCGCGTACCGCGTCTCGAAGAGGGCGCTCAGGGCGATCAGCGGCACGGCGGGCGCCAGCATCACCAGGCCCAGCGTCCAGTCCTGGAGCAGCATGATGACGACGCCCACCAGGATCGTCACACCGTTGACCAGCAGGAACGTCAGGGGGAAGGCGAGGAACTGACGCAGCAGCATCAGGTCGGTCGTGCCCCGGGACAGCAACTGGCCCGACGCCCAGCGGTCGTGGAAGGCGACCGGCAGCCGTTGCAGGTGCCCGTACAGGCCGGCCCGCATCCCGGCCTCGACGTTCGCCAGCGGGCGGGCCACCAGCCACCTGCGCAGCCCGAACAGCAGGGCTTCGGCGACGCCGAGCAGCAGCAGGTACAGCGCGCCCAGCCACACACCGCCCTGGTCCCGGCCGGCGACCGGCCCGTCCACCAGCCACTTCAGGACCAGCGGGATCACCAGCCCCACGCAGGAGGCGACGATCGCCACGAACGCGGCGACCGACAGCCGCGTGCGCACGGGGCGCACGTACGGCCACAGGCGCAGCAGCGTCCTGACGGCCGAGCGCCCGGCGGCCGTGGCGGCGGGCGGGGACGGCTCGTCGGGGCGGGCGGTGGCAGGTGTAGGTGTAGTGGACATCACTGCGGAGACTACGGACCGGCACGGACATCGCCCACCGAGTTTTGGCCGACCCCGCCCCGCCGGAACCGTCCTCCGCCGCGCTCCCGTCCCGCTGGAACCGTCCTCCGCCGGGCTCCCGTCCCCCCGGAACCGCCGTCCGCCACGCGCCCGCCCGGACCCCGACCGGTGCACCACCCCCTGCGCGCCCCCCCCGCGCGCCCATGCACCGGCCCGCCCCCGGCCCCGGACTTCGCCCGGTCGGCCGACCCCGCCCGCCGTCCGGTCGTAGCGCCGCATCAACCGATCGGCCGATGCCGCTTCGAGCGCGTCGGGCGATGTGCGCGGATGCCGCCGGCCGGGACCCTGATGCCATGTCCGTCATCGAAGTCAGCGAACTGCGCAAGTCCTACGCCGGCCGGGCCGTCGTCGACGGCGTCTCCTTCGCCGTCGAGGAAGGTGAGATCTTCGGGATCCTCGGCCCGAACGGCGCCGGGAAGACCACCACGGTGGAGTGCGTCGAGGGACTGCGCGTGCCCGACGCGGGCCGGGTCCGGGTCACCGGGCTCGACCCGGTCACCGACCACGAGGAGGTCGCCCGCGTCCTCGGCGCGCAGCTCCAGCAGAGCGAGCTGCAGCCCAAGCTCACCGTCCGCGAGGCGCTGGAGCTGTACGCCTCCTTCTATCCGCACCCGGCCGACTGGCGCCCGCTCGCCGAGCGCCTCGGCCTCACCGGCAGGCTCACCACCCGCTTCGCCAAGCTGTCCGGCGGCCAGAAGCAGCGCCTGTTCATCGCGCTCGCCCTGGTCGGCAACCCCCGGGTCGTCGTCCTGGACGAGCTGACCACCGGGCTCGACCCGCGCGCCCGCCGCGACACCTGGCAGCTCATCGAGGACGTCCGCGCGGCCGGCGTCACCGTCCTGCTGGTGACGCACTTCATGGAGGAGGCGCAGCGGCTGTGCGACCGGATCGCCGTGATCGACCAGGGCCGGATCGCCGCCCTGGACACCCCGCAGGGGCTGATCCGGCGCTCGGCGGGCGCCACCGTCATCAGCTTCACCCCCTCCGCGCCGCTGGACGAGGGTGAGCTGAACGCGCTGCCCGACCTGGCGTCGGTGACCTCCAGGGACGGCCGGATCACGCTGTCCGGCACCGACACCACCGTCAACGCCGTCATCACCCTGCTCGCCCGCCACCACATCACCGCCCACCAACTGCGCGTCAGCGACGCCACGCTCGACGACGCGTTCCTGGACCTGACGGAGGCCGCCGTATGAGCAGCGCCCTTGTGAACCCGGCCGTGCTGCGCACCGAGATCCGCCTGTTCCGCCGCGAGCCCGGCGCGATCTTCTGGATCCTGCTGTTCCCGTCCCTGCTGCTGGCGATCCTCGGATCCGTCCCGTCCTTCCGGGAGCACGACAGCGGGCTCGGCGGGCTGCGGCTCATCGACGTCTACGTGCCCGTCGCGGTGCTGCTCGGCATGATCCTCGGCGGGCTGCAGGCCATGCCGCAGGTCCTCACCGGCTACCGCGAGCGCGGCATCCTGCGCCGGATGTCCGCCAGTCCGGTCCGGCCGGTCGTCCTGCTCTCGGCGCACATGGTGCTCTTCGCGGGCGCCGCGCTGGTGTCGGCCCTGCTCGCCCTGTCCGTCGGCCGCCTCGCCTTCGGCGTACGCCTGCCCGAGCAGCCCTTCGGCTACGCGCTCGCGCTGCTGCTGGCCGTGTGCGCCGCCCTCGCGCTGGGTTCGGTCGTCTCCGCGCTGTCGCGCACCACGAAGATCGCCGGCGCGATCGGCGGCGCCGTCGTCTTCCCGATGATGTTCTGCGCGGGCCTGTGGGCGCCGGTGCAGTCCATGCCGCACGTGCTCGCCCGGATCGTCGGGTGCACCCCCTTCGGGGCCGCCGCGCAGGCCCTGAACCAGGCCGCCGCCGGTCACTGGCCGGGCTGGGCCCACCTGGGCGTGCTGGTGGCCTGGACGGTGCTGCTCACCGCCGGCGCCGCCCGCTGGTTCCGCTGGGAGTGACCTCACTCATGCCCGACGCCGGGGCCGTGCCCGCGAGAGGGGCCGTGCCGGACACTGGGGCCATGCCGGACACCACAGCCACGCCGACCGCCGAGTGGAGACAGCCCCGGGCCTCCTTCGACACCTGGGGGCCCTACGCGCTGCTCGTCGTGGCCGTGCTCACGGCGGCGGGCTCGGCCGTCGCGGTCGGCATGAGCCGGGGCGAGATCGCCGCCGCCGTCGTCCTCGTGCTCGTCGCGCTCGTCCTCCAGGCGGGATGGTCGCGCTGGGCCCGCCGGCGGCCGATGCCGGGGCGGGGGAGCGCCTGCTTCTACTTCGCGCGCTGGACCCTGGGCTTCGTCCTGACCTGGCTCAACCCGTTCTTCGCCTTCTACGCCGTGGCCGGCTACTACACCGCGGCCCGGCACCTGCCGCGCCGGCTGGTGCTGCCCGGCCTGTGCCTGACCGCCGTCACCATGGCCGGCAGCGAGATCGGCGGGATGCCGCCGCACGGCCTGGTCCTCTGGTTCGGCTTCGTCGTGGTGCTCGGCGCCAACGCCGGCCTGGTCCTCGTGTTCACCCGGTACGCCGACCAGGAGCAGGCACGCGCCCGCACCCAGGCCGCCAGCATCTGCGAACTGGAGCGCACCAACACGGCGTTGCAGCAGGCCCTCGACGAGAACGCCGCGCTGCACGCCCAGCTCCTGCTCCAGGCCCGCGAGGCCGGTGTCGCCGACGAGCGCCGGCGCCTGGCCGCCGAGATCCACGACACCCTCGCCCAGGGGCTGACCGGCATCATCGCCCAGCTCCAGGTGGTGTCCGCCGCACCGGACGAGGCGACGGCCCGCGAGCACGTGGGCCGCGCCATGGACCTGGCCCGGCACAGCCTGGGCGAGGCCCGCCGCTCGGTGCACAACCTCGCCCCGGTGGACCTGGCGGACGCCGGGCTGCCGGAGGCGCTGAAGAGCACCGTCGCCCAGTGGGGCGAACGCACCGGGACCCGGGCCGACTTCACCGTGACCGGCACCGCCCTGCCGCTGCACGACGAGGTCTCGGCGACGCTGCTGCGCATCGCCCAGGAGGCCCTGTCCAACGCCGCCCGGCACGCCCGCTGCTCCCGGGTCGGCGTCACCCTGTCCTTCATGGGCGACGTGGTCTCCCTGGACATCCGCGACGACGGCCGGGGCTTCGACCCGCTCGCCGTGCCCGCCCGCACCCGCGCCGGGGGGTTCGGCCTGGACGGCATGCGCGCCCGCGCCGAACGCATCGCGGGCTCCCTGACGGTCGAGTCCGAGCCCGGCCACGGTACGGCGGTCTCGGCTCGCGTACCTTTGGTGGGCGATGACCGATGACACGCCCATCTCCCTGCTGATCGTCGACGACCACCCCGTCGTACGGGACGGTCTGCGCGGCATGTTCGAGGCCGCGCCCGGGTTCACCGTGCTCGGCGAGGCGTCCGGCGGTGCCGAGGCGGTGGAGAAGGCCGCCGCGCTCGACCCGGACGTCGTCCTCATGGACCTGCGGATGCCGGGCGGCTCGGGCGTGGACGCGATCCGGGAGCTGACGCGCCGCCGCGCCCGCGCGAAGGTGCTCGTGCTGACGACGTACGACACCGACTCCGACACGCTGCCCGCGATCGAGGCGGGCGCCACCGGCTACCTGCTCAAGGACGCCCCGCGCGAGGAGCTGTTCACCGCGGTACGGGCCGCCGCCGAGGGCCGTACCGTGCTCTCGCCGGCCGTCGCCTCCCGTCTGGTCTCCGCGGTCCGCGCCCCCGCCGCGGGCAGCGAACCGCTCTCCGCCCGCGAGCGCGAGGTGCTGGGCCTGGTCGCCCGGGGCACCTCCAACCGGGAGATCGCCCGGGAGCTGTTCATCAGCGAGGCCACGGTGAAGACCCACCTCACCCATCTGTACGCCAAGCTCGGCGTCAAGGACCGGGCAGCGGCCGTCGCGGCGGCCTACGACCGGGGGATCCTCGGCTGACCGGCCCCGGGGCACGGGTCAGCCGACGGCGGGGGCGCCCGGCGCGATGACGACCTTGCCGACCACGGACCCGGACTCGGCGTACCGCAGGGCCTCGGCGGCCTGGGCGAGCGGGTAGACGCGGTCGATCCTGGCCGTCAGCGCCCCGGAGCGCAGCAGCGCGAAGACCTGGGCGAGATCCTCGCGCAGCAGCGCCCGGAAGCGCTCGGGGCGCCTGGCCCGGCCGGCCCACAGGTTGAAGAAGTGGGCGCGGCGGCCGTTGGGCAGCGCGTTCCACAGGAGCAGCCGGCCCACCAGCGCGAGGACCGGGACCCTGCCGTTCCCGGGCGCGTCGCGGGTGGCGGCGCTGCCGTAGGAGACGAGCGTGCCGCCGGGGGCGAGCATCCGCCAGGAGTCCTTGATGCCCGGGCCGCCGACGTGGTCGAAGACGGCGGCCACGCCGTGCGGGGCGAGGGCGCGGACCTGGGCGGGCACGTCGCGGCGGTAGTCGACGGGGAGGGCGCCCATCGCGCGGACGGCTTCCTGGTGGCGGGCGGAGGCGGTGCCGATGACCCGCACCCCGTGGGCGCGGGCGAGCTGGACCAGGACGCTGCCGACACCGCCGTTGGCGCCGTGCACCACGACGGTCTCGCCCGGCCGCACGCGGGCGCTGCGGTGCAGCATGCGCCAGGCGGTGGCGCCGTTGGTCACCAGCGTCTCGGCCTCGGCCGCGCCCACGCCGTCGGGGACCGGGACGAGGTCGGCGGCCTCCAGCAGCGCGTGGTCGGCCCAGCCGCCGGTCTTGGTCAGCGCGGCCACCCGCTGTCCCGGCGCGGGGGACGGCCGGCCCGGTACGGGCTCGCCGACGGCCTCGACGACGCCGACGAGGTCGTAGCCGGGGACGAAGGGGAAGGCCGGCATGTCGTAGTACTTGCCGCGGCGCATCTGCTGCTCCGCGAAGGTCACGCCGCTGGCCTCGACGCGGACCAGGGCCTGGCCGGGCCCCGGCTCGGGCAGGTCGCGCACCCGGGTCCGCAGGGTCTCGGGCTCCCCGGGGGCGGGGAGGACGATCTCGGTGACACGCATGGCTGCTCCTTCTCTGCTATGAGTGGTTGACCACTCACTAAAAGATTCCGGAAAAGGGCGGCTGCCGGGCCGGTGGCGGGCCCGTCGGCCGCCCGTTGAGGGGCGAGGGGGTGGAAGCGGGGGTCAGTAGTGCCGGATGCCCGTGGCCAGTGTCCGGGTCCAGGGCGCGTCGACGGAGTCGGCGTCGAGCGACACCAGCAGGTGGCACAGCATGCCGACGGCGAAGAAGTGCTGGACCTGCTCCTCGCCGCCCCCCGAGGCGCCGCGGACGTACTCGACCGTGCGGGCGTACCCCGCGCGCACGGCCTCGCGGACGGCGGGCTCGGAGACCGCCGCCGCCTGGGCGTGCAGCTGGACCAGCATCAGGTCGTTGTCGCTGATCAGTCTCGCGTAGGCGTCCCCCATGGCGGACAGGACCGCCTCCGGTGTGCTGCCCGCGGCCTGGGCGGCGCCCTCCTCCAGGGCCGCCCGCACCCGCACGAAGCAGCGCTCGACGACCGCGGTGAACAGGGCCTCCTTGGTGGGGAAGAGCCGGTAGACGTACGCCTGGGAGATGCCGGCCGCCCTGGCCACCTCATTCGTGGTGGTGCCGAAGTAGCCCTTGGCCGCGAAGGTGCCGACGGCGGTGTCCAGGACCGTCTCGCGGCGCTCCTCGGCGGTGGACAGCTTGCGGGGCCGTTCCGTTTTCATATGTGTAGTCAACCACTCACACTTTCCGCCGTCAATCCGTCGATCCGTCAACCCGTCCACCCGTCGATCTCCTGGACCCGTCGCCCCCTCGCGGATTTCAGCCGGCCACCCTCAGCAGCAGCACCGTGCGCCCCGGCACGGTGACCGCCGTCCCTGCGGGGTGGGTCCCGCCGGGCGCCCCGGCCTGGTCCTCGCGGCCGGTGTCGACCACCACCTCGTAGCGCTCCGCCCACGGCGGCCCCGGCAGGACGAAGTCCACCGGCCCCTCCCCGGCGTGCAGCACGGCAAGGAAGCTGTCGTCGAGGACCGGCGCGCCGCGCTCGTCCCGGCCCGGGATGTCCCTGCCGGACAGGTACATGCCCACCGTGGCGGCGGGCGCGTACCAGTCGCCCTCCGTCATCTCGGTGCCGCGCGCGGTGAACCAGGCCAGGTCCCGCAGTCCGTCCGCCGAGTGTGCGAGCCCGGAGAAGAACGCCCGGCGGCGCAGCACGGGGTGCCGGTGGCGCAGCGCGATCAGCCGGGACGTCAGCTCGAACAGCGCCTTCCAGCCCGGGTCGTCGAGCAGGCTCCAGTCCAGCCAGCCGATCTCGTTGTCCTGGCAGTAGGCGTTGTTGTTGCCGCGCTGGGTGCGGCCCATCTCGTCGCCCGCGACCAGCATCGGCACGCCCGTGGACAGCAGCAGTGTGGTCAGCAGGTTCCGCAGCTGCCTGCGCCGCAGCGCCCGGATCCGCTCGTCGTCGCTCTCGCCCTCCGCGCCGCAGTTCCAGGAGCGGTTGTCGTCCGAGCCGTCCCGGTTGCCCTCGCCGTTGGCCTCGTTGTGCTTGCGGTCGTAACTCACCAGGTCGCGCAGGGTGAAGCCGTCGTGCGCGGTGACGAAGTTGACGGACGCGTAGGGGCGCCGCCCGCCCCATGCGTACAGGTCGCTGGAGCCGGACAGCCGGTAGCCCATCTCCCGCACGTCCGGCAGCGCGTGGCGCCAGAAGTCCCGTACGGCGTCGCGGTAGCGGTCGTTCCACTCCGCCCACAGCGGCGGGAAGGCGCCCACCTGGTAGCCGCCCGAACCGATGTCCCACGGCTCGGCGATCAGTTTGACCCGGCGCAGCACCGGGTCCTGCGCGATGACGGCGAGGAACGGGGAGAGCATGTCGACGTCGTGCAGCGAACGGGCCAGCGCCGCCGCCAGGTCGAAGCGGAAGCCGTCCACGCCCATCTCGGTCACCCAGTAGCGCAGCGAGTCGGTGATCAGCCGCAGCACGTGCGGCTGGACGACGTTCAGGGTGTTGCCGCAGCCGGTGTAGTCGGCGTACCGGCGGGCGTCGGGCGCGAGGCGGTAGTAGCGCTGGTTGTCGATGCCCTTCAGGGACAGGGTGGGACCGTACTCGCCCGCCTCGGCGGTGTGGTTGTAGACCACGTCCAGGACGACCTCGATGCCGGCCGCGTGCAGCGCGCGCACCATCCGCTTGAACTCGCCCACCTGCTGCCCGGCGGTGCCGGAGGCGGCGTAGGCGGCGTGCGGGGCGAAGTAGCCGATCGAGTTGTAGCCCCAGTGGTTGCGCAGGCCGCGGCGCAGCAGGTGGTCCTCGTGGGCGAACTGGTGCACCGGCAGCAGCTCCACCGCAGTCACCCCCAGCTTCACCAGGTGCTCGATCGCCGCCGGGTGGGCGAGACCGGCGTAGGTGCCCCGCAGCTCCTCGGGGATGCCCGGGTGCAGCTTGGTGAAGCCGCGCACGTGCAGCTCGTAGATGACCGAGTCCGCCCAGGGCGTCTTGGGGCGCCGGTCGTCCGACCAGTCGTCGTCGTCCTGGACTACCACGCCCTTGGGGACGAAGGGCGCCGAGTCGCGGTCGTCGCGCACGGTGTCGGCGACGTGCTGCTCCGGCCAGTCCCGTACGTGCCCGTAGACCTCCGGGGGCAGCGCGAACTCGCCGTCCACCGCGCGCGCGTACGGGTCGAGCAGCAGCTTCGCCGGGTTCCAGCGGGCGCCGGTCCACGGGTCCCAGCGGCCGTGCACCCGGAAGCCGTAGCGCCGGCCCGGCAGCACACCGGGGACGAAGCCGTGCCAGATCTCGTGCGTCAGCTCGGTCAGGCGGGCCCGGGTCTCCCGGCCGGCCTCGTCGAACAGACAGACGTCGACCGCTTCCGCACCGCCAGCCCACAGGGCGAAGTTCGTCCCCGCCACCCCGTCCGGACCCACCCGGAAGCGGGCGCCCAGGGGCGTGGGCGCGCCCGGCCACACGGGCTCGGCGGGCGGCGGCGCGGCGCGCCGCGCCCCGGTCACGACACCGGAGGGACGCGCGCCCTCACCGGCGCGCCCGGCATCACCGGAGTGCCCGTCGACACCGGTGCGCCCGGCGTCACCCGTGCGCCCGATGTCACCCGTGCGCCCGTTCCCGGTGGCGCGCCCGCCCGCCACCGCCTCCCGCTCGGCTGCGCTGGACACCTGGTCGGCCCCTTTTTTTCGGTTTCTCCGGCTGGTGCGGCTCGTTCGGCTCCGGTCCGTCTCCGCGGCTTCCTCCCGGCGCGGCTTCCGGGCGCATGCTCCTCCTGACTGTTCTGCCCAGCGCTCGGCTCGCACTCACGTTTCCCGGGAGCGGGCCGGTCGTTGGGCAGCTCGTGAGGCACGTACAACGGCGCGCACGGCGCGCGGGGGCCGCGCTGGCCGCCGTACTGACATGGGCAGGCCTGCTGGCCGGGGCCACCGGCTGCACCACCGGCGGGCCGGGCGGGGCCCTGGGCGGACCCGCGGCGGCGGCGAACGCGGTCCGGATCTCGCCGGACGACGGCAGCCAGGGCGTGCGGCCGGGCACGAGACTGCGGGTGCGGGCGGGCACCGGGCACCTGGAGTCCGTCAAGGTCGTCCGGTCCCAGGACGCGCAGGACACACCGGTCACCGGCCGTCTCTCCCACGACGGCCGCACCTGGCGGCCCGACGACGACAGGCTCGCCCTCGCCGCCCGGTACACGGTCGACGCCGTGGCCGTCGACGGCGAGGGGCACCGCTGGGCCCGGCACGCCGGCTTCACCACCTACGTCCCCGAGGAGCGCTTCATCGGCTACGTCACTCCGGAGGACCGGGCGGTGGTCGGCACCGGGATGATCGTCTCCCTGGCGTTCAGCCGGGAGATCGCCGACCGCGCCGCCGTCCAGCGCGCCGTCCGGGTCACCTCGCGGCCGCCGGTGGAGATCCGGCCGCACTGGTTCGGCAGGGACCGGCTGGACTTCCGTCCCGAGCACTACTGGACGCCGGGCACCCGGGTCACCGTCGACCTGCGGCTCAGGGACGTCCAGGCGGCCCCCGGCGTCTACGGGCTCCAGCACAAGTCCTTCTCCTTCACGGTCGGCCGCAGCCAGGTCTCCCTGGTCGACGCCGCCGAGCACACCATGCAGGTGCGCCGCGACGGCGAGCTGCTCGCGACCGTCCCCATCACCGCCGGGGCGCCGCGGCACACCACCTACAACGGGAAGATGGTGGTGATGGAGATGCAGGAGGTCACCCGGATGAACAGCCGGACGGTCGGCTTCGGCGGCGAGTACGACATCCCCGACGTCCCGCACGCCATGCGGCTCACCAACTCCGGCACCTTCCTGCACGGCAACTACTGGTCGGTGCCCGAGCCGTTCGGGCGGGCCAACGTCAGCCACGGCTGCGTGGGCCTGAAGGACGTCAAGGGCGGCGGCTCCGACACCCCCGCGGGCTGGTTCTTCGACCGCAGCCTCGTCGGTGACGTGGTGGAGATCGTCCACAGCCAGGACAGGACCGTGGGCGCGGACAACGGGCTCGGCGGCTGGAACATGAACTGGCACGACTGGAAGGCGGGCGGCGCGGTCAAGTGACCGGGCCGGGTGGGGCGGAGCCGTCCGTCCGCCGGGCGGAGCCCTGCGCCGTGCGGAGCCGTCCACCCGGCGGAGCCGTCCACCGTCCGGGGCGAAGGCCGCCGGCCGGGACGGGGTGCGAAGGTCCCGGTGGAGGCGGGCGCGAAGTCCCGGGGGAGGTGAGGGACGAGGCCGGTCGACGACCGTTTCCCGTGGCTGTCGAACTTGGGACGCAACAGTGACAATTGCCTGACATCTGGCCCCTGACCTTGTGGTTACTATGCGCGAGTGTGCGCGGTGAGCGCTGGGGCTCGGGGCTGGCTGACCGGCCCGGGGGAGGAGACAGAGTTGAACATGCGGGCGATTTCGGGGGCGTCGGTGGGGCCGGGCCGGCGGCGGGGCCCGGGGGGACGCCGGGGGACCAGGGGGATGCTGGCGCTGGTCTCCGGCGCGCTGGTCCTCGCGGTCAGCGCCTGCGGCGGGGGCGACTCCGGCACCGAGAGCGGGCAGGGCGGGGGCAAGGACTCCGGCGCCGCCGGGAGCAAGCAGTCGCAGGCGGTCCTCTCCATCGCCCCGAAGGACGGCGCGACCTCCGTGGACACCAGCGGCGCCCTGAAGGTCGGCGCGAGCAAGGGCACGCTCACCCAGGTCGTCGTCAAGGACGCCAAGGGCGCGCAGATACCGGGGAAGATAACCGGCGGCGGCACCACCTGGACGCCGTCCACCCACCTGGCCGCCTCGACCAGGTACACGGTCCACGCCGTCGCCAAGGACTCCGACGGCCGCCAGGCGGCCCAGGACTCCAGCTTCACCACGCTGACGCCGAAGAACACCTTCATCGGCAGCTTCACACCCGAGGACGGCTCCACCGTCGGGGTCGGAATGCCGTTCTCCGTCAACTTCACCCGGGGCATCACGCACCCGGACGCCGTCGAGAAGGCCATCGAGATCAAGACCGAACCGGCCGTCGACGTCGAGGGGCACTGGTTCGGCAACGACCGGCTCGACTTCCGCCCGGAGCACTACTGGAAGGCCGGCACCAAGGTCACCGTCAAGCTCAGTCTCGACGGCGTGGAGGGCCGCCCCGGCGTCTACGGCAAGCAGAGCAAGACCGTCTCCTTCACCATCGGCCGCAACCAGGTGTCCGTCGTGGACGCCAAGAAGCACACGATGAAGGTCACGCAGGACGGGAAGACGGTCAAGACCCTCCCGGTCACCACCGGCAAGCCCGGCTACGACACCTGGAACGGCCGGATGGTCATCAGCGAGAAGCTCTCGGTGACCCGGATGAACGGCGAGACCGTCGGCTACGGCGGCGAGTACGACATCAAGGACGTCCCGCACGCCATCCGGCTGACCACCTCCGGCACCTTCGCCCACGGCAACTACTGGGGCGGCGACGCCTTCGGCAACTACAACGCCAGCCACGGCTGCATCGGCCTGCGCGACGTGCGCGGCGGCTACGACAGCTCCACGCCGGCCGCCTGGTTCTTCAACCACTCGCTGATCGGCGACGTGGTCCTCGTCAAGAACGCCCACGAGAAGACCGTCGCCCCGGACAACGGCCTCAACGGCTGGAACATGTCCTGGCAGGAGTGGAAGTCGTAAGGACGGGCACCCCGCGCCCCCTCGGCGGGGCGCGGCACCTGCCGGCCGCGGGTGCGCGCACCGGTGCCGCCCGCCCGCGCCGGTGCGGCCCGGCACGCACCGGTGCTGCCTCCCGCGTGAACGACCGCTAACCTGCGGGGCATGACCGTATCTCTGGAAGTCGCCGAGGGCGTCGGCACGCTGCGCCTGGACCGCCCGCCCATGAACGCGCTCGACGTCGCCACGCAGGACCGGCTCAAGGAACTCGCCGAGGAGGCCACGCGCCGCGCGGACGTGCGCGCCGTGGTGATCTACGGCGGCGAGAAGGTGTTCGCGGCCGGCGCGGACATCAAGGAGATGCAGGTGATGGACCACGCGGCGATGGTGCTGCGGGCCCGCGCCCTGCAGGACTCCTTCACCGCCGTGGCCCGCATCCCCAAGCCGGTGGTCGCCGCGGTCACCGGCTACGCGCTGGGCGGCGGCTGCGAGCTGGCGCTCTGCGCGGACTACCGGATCGCCGCCGACAACGCCAAGCTGGGCCAGCCGGAGATCCTGCTCGGCCTGATCCCGGGCGCGGGCGGCACCCAGCGGCTGTCCCGGCTGATCGGCCCCTCCAAGGCCAAGGACCTCATCTTCACCGGCCGCCAGGTCAAGGCCGACGAGGCCCTCGCCCTCGGCCTGGTGGACCGGGTCGTCCCGGCCGCCGAGGTCTACGAGGCCGCGCACGCCTGGGCGGCGAGGCTCGCCCGGGGGCCGGCGATCGCGCTGCGCGCGGCCAAGGAGGCGATCGACACCGGTCTGGAGACCGACATCGACACCGGGCTCGCCGTCGAGCGGAACTGGTTCGCGGGGCTGTTCGCCACCGAGGACCGCGAGCGCGGCATGCGCAGCTTCGTGGAGGAGGGCCCCGGGAAGGCCGAGTTCGTCTGAGGTCCCCGCTCGCGGGTCGCTCGATGGGGCGTTCAGGGAAGCCCCGAGGCGTGCCGGAGCGTGCGGTGCGAAGGCGGCGGGCATCCGCCGCCGACCGGGCCGTTCGTGCAGGCCGGCCCGGCCGCGACCGCATCCGAAATGCCTGTGGCATATGCCGTTTCGGGGGTGCGGGACGGAGGCGTTCAAGGGGCGCATTCCGCCGGAACGGCCCCGGAGGGCGCCGCGGACGGCCATGATGGGGGCATGGCGGGGCTGGAGGGCATCGAGCAGCCGCGGGGACAGGGACATGCGGCCGTACCGCGCTGGTCGCCCGCGGTCGAGGACGAACGGGCCCTGGCCGCCGTGGAGTTGTACGGAAATCCCACCGAGTCGGAGGTGCAGCTGCCGTCCCGCCCCGAGTCGGCCGCCAGCGCGCGCCGGCTGGTGCAGGTCGTCGTCCTGCGCCAGTGGGGGCTGTCCCCGAAACTCGCCGAGGACGCGGTCCTGCTCGTCTCGGAACTCGTGGGCAACGCCGTACGGCACACCGGCGCCCGCGCCTTCGGCCTCCGCATGCGCCGCCGCACCGGCCGCATCCGCATCGAGGTCCGCGACCCCTCCCGCGGGCTGCCGTGCCTGATGCCCGTCCAGGACCTCGACCTCAGCGGCCGGGGCCTGTTCCTGGTCGACAAGCTCTCCGACCGCTGGGGCGTGGACCTGCTCCCGCGCGGCAAGACGACCTGGTTCGAGATGAGGGCCGCGGACCGCTGAGCCGGTGGGCGCCCGGGGACAGGGACACGATGCCCGCCGCCCGGCCGGTCCTGCCCGGGCGCTCCGTCCGAGGGCCGCCGTCCGGGCGGCCCCGCCCCGCGTTCGCGGCTCACGGCACCATGACGTCCGCCGTCCGGCCTGGTCCTGCCCCGGGTCAGCGCGACCGCCCCCGGCCCCGCCCGCACCCCGACTCGCCGCCGGCCGCGGGCGCCTGACCGACGCTCACCCGGCGGGTACCCGTGTGAATCGCCCGTTTTCTTACTTTGCGCCCCTTAAATGGTGCGGGTGACCACCACCGACCGTCGTGGCGTGCTGCGGGCCGGTGCCGGACTCGTCGCCGGGGGCGCGCTCGCCGCCGGGTGCGCGTCCACCGGTACCGCCCCGCACTCCGCCGCGTCCGACGCCCCGCCCGGGGCCTCCGCCTCCGCCTCCACCTCCACCTCCGCCTCCGCCGGAGCCGGTTCCGGCTCCTCGCCGACCGCCGCGCACACCTCCGCCGCGCCCCGCGCCGCCCCCGCCCCCCGTTCCTTCTTGGGGCAGCCCGCCCAGATCAGCCACGGCCCGCGCGACAAGCCCCGCGTCGCCCTCACCTTCCACGGCCAGGGCGATCCGGCGCTCGCCCGCACCCTGCTCTCCGCGGCCGAGGAACACGGAGCCCGGGTGACCGTGCTCGCCGTCGGCACCTGGCTCGACGCCCACCCGGAGATGGCCCGCCGGATCCTCGACGGGGGACACGACCTCGGCAACCACACCCAGCACCACCTGTCCGTCAACGACATGCCGGAGGCCCAGGCCCGGGCGGAGATCACCGCCTGCGCGGACCGCCTGAAGCGGCTCACCGGATCGATCGGCACCTGGTTCCGCCCGTCCCGCGCCCTCACCGCCTCCCCGCTGGTCGAACGGCTCGCCCGCACCGCGGGCTACCCGCACGTGCTCTCCTACGACGTCGACTCGCTCGACTACACCTCGCCCGGTGCCGCCGCGGTCACCCGCAACGTGCTGGACCGGGTCCGCGACGGATCCGTGGTGAGCCTGCACTTCGGACACCCCGGCACGGCCACCGCCCTTCCCGCCCTCCTCGCCGAACTCGGCCGCCGCGGTCTGCGCGCGGTCACCACCACGGAGCTGCTGAGCTGATGCGTCCCAGTCCTACGTCCGTCTCCCGCCTGGCCCGCACCCTCGCCGCCGGCGCGGCCTGCGCCGCACTGGCCGCGCTGTCCGCGTGCAGCGGCGGGGACTCCGCCCCGCACCCCACCGGCGAAGCCCTCGCCAGCAAGGCGCCCGCCCGGCCCCGGCAGCAGGCCCTCGACGCCCTGCCGGGCATGCCGCCCGTCCTCGACCCGAAGGACGTCTACGCCGCCGACCGCCCGGGCCGGCTCTCCGACACCGTCAAGGACTTCCCCTCGCGGGTCTACGTCCCCAACACCAACTCCAACACGGTCACCGTCATCGACCCCGGGACGTACAAGGTCATGGAGACCATTCCGGTCGGCCGCCAGCCGCAGCACGTCGTGCCGTCCTGGGACCTGAAGACGCTGTGGGTCAACAACGACCTCGGCAACTCGCTGACCCCCATCGACCCGAGGACCGGCAAGGCCGGCAAACCGGTCGACGTGCACGACCCGTACAACCTGTACTTCACGCCGGACGGCAGGTACGCCGTCGTGATGGCCTCCAAGGACCGCCAGCTCGTCTTCCGCGACGCGCACACCATGGAGCGGGTCAAGACCGTCCCGGTCGGCTGCGCCGGGGTCAACCACGCCGACTTCTCCGCCGACGGCCGCTACTTCATCGTCTCCTGCGAGTTCAGCGGCGAACTCCTCAAGGTCGACACGGCCGCGATGAAGGTCGTCGGACAGCAGAAGCTCGCCTTCCGCGGGGCGATGCCGCAGGACGTGAAGATGTCACCGGACGGCAAGCGGTTCTACGTGGCCGACATGGTGGCGAACGGTCTGTGGATCCTGGACGGCGGCACGTTCGGCAAGCCGGAGTTCCTG
Organism: Streptomyces sp. NPDC006743; assembly: GCF_040703815.1. Taxonomy (NCBI): domain Bacteria; kingdom Bacillati; phylum Actinomycetota; class Actinomycetes; order Kitasatosporales; family Streptomycetaceae; genus Streptomyces; species Streptomyces sp. NPDC006743. Next base: position 36,212 of record NZ_JBEYJA010000014.1, read on the forward strand.
TACACCGGCAAGGGCGCCCACGGCCTCTACGTCAGCCGCGACTCCCGCCGGATGTACGTCTCCAACCGGGGGGAGGGCACCATCTCGGTCTACGACTTCGCCCAGCACAAGCTGACCGGGAAGTGGCGCCTGCCGCACGGCGGCAGCCCCGACATGGGCGGTGTCTCCGCCGACGGCAAGGTGCTCTGGCTGTCGGGCCGCTACAACTCCGAGGTGTACGCCATCGACACCGGCACCGGCCGGCAGCTCGCCCGCATCAAGGTCGGCAGCGGCCCGCACGGCCTCGCCGTCTACCCGCAGCCGGGCCGCTACTCGCTCGGCCACACCGGCGTCTTCCGCTGAACGCCCCCGGCACCGAGCAGCAGCGCCTCCGCCCCCACGGGCCGGTAACCGGCCGCCAGGAACGCCCGCGCGCTGCGGGCGTTCCCGGGCGCCACCTGCGCCCACACGCTCTGTCCGGCGAGATGCCGGGCGGCCAGCGCGAGTGCCCGCCCCAGCCCCCGGTGCCGTACGTCCTCGTCCACCTCGACCGCCGCCTCCAGGCGCCCGGCGACACCGTGCCCGAGCACCAGCACACCGCCCCCGGCCGCCCACGCGCGCACGCCGTCGCGCCGGCCTCGCGCGTACGCCACCCGGGCGTGCGCGCCGCCGGTGATCTCCTTGAGGGCCAGCGGCGGCGGCCCCGGCAGCGGGGCGGCGACGCAGAGCGTGTCGACCGTGTCGTGCGTCCGGCCCGTACGGTCCATGAACGCGGCGAGGAAGCGCGGGTTCAGCGGCGCCGCCAGGGGGTCGCAGCCGATCCCGCGCAGCGTCTCGTGCACCCAGCGGGGGTCCTCGTCCGTGAACACCACCGAGTGCGCGGTGAAGGCGATGACCCCCGCGTCCCGGCCGCAGGGCTGCGCCACCACGGTCGTACGGCCGTCGGGTGCCGGGAACACGTCGCGTGCCGCCGCCTCCAGAATGCCCCGCAAGGTGTCCGTCACCGCATCCGCCTCCGCCCCGTCCCTGCCCCCGGGCCCCGCCGGCCCCGGGCGCAGCCTCGCAGACCCGGGCGATGACCGCACCGGGAGCACGGGCCGTTAATCTGACCTGCGTCAGTACGACAGCAAGACAGACCTGAAGCGACACAGAGGGGCGGACCGGTGGCGGACATCGACGAGGCACGCGAGCAGTTCAAGCGGATCGATGCGGACGGTGACGGATACATCACCGCTGCCGAGTTCAAGTCCGCCCTCGCGCAGGGAGGCGACTGGAACGTCACCGACACGGTGGCGGAGGCGATCATCAAGCAGCGGGACCTCGACGGCGACAAGGTCCTGTCCTTCGACGAGTTCTGGGACTACCTGAACAAGTGACGCCCGCGCGAGGGGCGTCCGGTGGCCCGCCACCGGGCGCCCCTTCTCCGTGCCCCGGCCCCCGCGCCGCGCCGCCCACCCGTTCGGCGCAGGTCCGGAATAGCCCGCGCCGGTCCGGGGTTGGTGGTGCCTTGCACACGCTGTACGGCACGGACACGACACCACCGGCACCGACCGCCGGACCCCCAAAAGAGCGAGGCGAACTGAGATGAAGATCGGCATCATCGGCGCGGGCAACATCGGCGGCAACCTCACCCGGCGGCTCACCGCCCTCGGACACGAGGTGTCCGTCGCGAACTCGCGCGGCCCGCAGACCCTCACCGCGCTGGCCGAGGAGACCGGCGCGACACCCGTGCGGGTCGAGGAGGCGGCGCGCGGCGCCGAGGTCGTCGTGATCACCGTCCCGCTCAAGGCGGTCCCTGACCTGCCCTCCGGCCTGCTGGAGGGAGCGGCGGACGGCGCCGTCGTGATCGACACCGGCAACTACTACCCGCAGCGCGACGGCAGGATCGCGGCCATCGAGGACGAGGGCCTCACCGAGAGCCGCTGGACCTCGCAGCACCTGGGCCACCCCGTGGTCAAGGCCTTCAACGGCACCTACGCGCAGGACCTCCTGGACCGGCCCCGCCCGGCCGGCGACCCCGGCCGCCTCGCGCTGCCGGTCGCCGGCGACGACCCGGCGGCCAAGGCGAAGGTGCGGGCGCTGATCGAGGAACTGGGCTTCGACACGGTGGACTCCGGCACGATCGACGACTCCTGGCGCCAGCAGCCCGGCACCCCGGTCTACGGGCTGCAGGAGGGTGTCGACGCCGTCACCGAGGCCCTGGCGGAGGCGACCCCCGAGCGCCCGGCGGACTTCCGGGCCTGACGGCCGCCGCCGGGCTGCCCGTCACACCGTGGCCCACTCGCGCAGCGCCGCCGCACTGGAGAAGTTCGCCACGTTCTTGTCGTGGGGATCGTCGGTGTACTGGTGGAACCGCCACTTGGCCTTGATGCGGGGGTGGCCGGCGGAGACGTAGTCGGCGATCCACAGGCCGTCCCCGGCGTAGGAGGTGGTGTCGACGCTCAGCCAGAAGTGGCGGTTGGTGTAGAGCAGCACCCGGTTGTGCGGGCGCAGATGCTTCACCTTGCGGATGAAGGCGTCCTTCTCCGCGTTGGAGGCGTGGGTGCCCTCGCCGGTGGACTCCCAGTCGACGGCGAGGACGTCGCCCCGCTTCTCCGGGGCGTGGGAGACGAAGTACTCGGCCTGGGCCGTGATGTTGCCGGGCCACAGGAAGTGGTAGAAGCCGACGACCAGATGGGCGTCACGGCCGTGCTTGGCCTGGGCGGCGAGCCTGGAGTTGACGTACGAACGGCCCTCCGTCGCCTTGATGAAGACGAAGGAGAGGCCGTCCGTGCCGTAGGTGGAGGACTGGTACGCGCTCACGTCGATGCCGTGCAGCATGCAAACTCCCTGAAGGACCGTGGGGGGAGGAGTCGTCGGTTGAGTTCTGCCCCACTTCGCCACGCTCGATCCCTCCGGCGCGTTCGCACATCAGCCCGGCCGTGGCACGGGCGCACGGCGGGGGCGCCGGGGCGCTCAGCACTCGATGATGTTCACCGCGAGCCCGCTCTCCAGCACGCAGCGTAGGGCGTCCTCATGGCCGGTCAGTATGGGCGGGACTGGGTCGGCGGGCGGTGGCCCGGCGTCCGGGTCTTCGGCACTCACACGTTCGCCGGTGTCGAGGCCGACACGCTCCCTGCGGGAGTCGGCGGTCTCCAGTGCGCTCTCAGTATCGTTCAGCGGTCGGCGGTGCCTGGCGGCACGACCCACTCGGTGGGCTGGCCGGTGAGGGAAGCGATCATGTCGAAGTCGCCGTCGTAGTGGAGTACGGTCAGCCGGTTCAGCTCCGCGGTGGCGGCGATGAGGAGGTCGGGGAGTGACAGTGCCCGGTGGAAGCCCGCGTTGAGCGCGTGGCGCTGGACCTCCAGGGCGCGAGCGAAAGTGTGGTCGTCACTGCGCAGGTAGTCGAAGGCGTGGAGCCAGGTGCTGATTCGCGTTGCCTCGGCGGTGTCCCGGGCCGAGTGGATCATCTCGAACTCGGTGGGTTCGCAGACTGCGAGCAGGCAGCGTTCGTGGAGGGGCTTGAGCACCTCCTTGACGCCGGGTTTCGTCCAGCGTGCCAGAGCGGACTTGTCGATCAGGTAGCGGTCCTGCATCAGGCGGCTCGGCCGCCCTCGCGCTTGAGGGTTCCGTCGGCGTTCCGAGGGCCGGTGCTCTCGATGATCTCGCTGAAGTCGAAGTCGCCGGCGTCCATGGCGTCGAAGCCTTCCTGTCGCAGGTGCCGTTTGACGGCGTCCTCCATGGCGAGGCGTACGGCCTGGGCTTTTGTCTTGGTGCCGAAGATCCGCATGGCCTCGGCGACCATGGTCTCGTCGAGGTCGATCACTGTCCTTGCCATACCGGCCTCCTCACCTGAATACGAACCCCTAAATGATATCAGTTTTGCGCGGTAAGCGATATCGTGCGGTGTGCTCTGGCGTGGTCCCTCCTGGTGGCCGTGGAGCCTGGCCGGCGAGGAAGGCCCCGGCAGCGCTGAAAGACACGAACGCACTGGTCAGGGCCTACTTCCCTAGCACTCGATGATGTTCACCGCGAGCCCGCCGCGCGCCGTCTCCTTGTACTTCACCGACATGTCCGCGCCGGTGTCCTTCATCGTCTTGATGACCTTGTCCAGGGACACCTTGTGGGAGCCGTCGCCGCGCAGCGCCAGGCGGGCGGCGGTGACCGCCTTGACGGCGGCCATGCCGTTGCGCTCGATGCACGGGATCTGCACCAGGCCGCCCACCGGGTCGCAGGTCAGCCCGAGGTTGTGCTCCATGCCGATCTCGGCGGCGTTCTCGACCTGTTCGGGTGTGCCGCCCATCACCTCCGCGAGGGCGCCCGCCGCCATCGAGCAGGCCGAGCCGACCTCGCCCTGGCAGCCGACCTCGGCGCCGGAGATGGAGGCGTTCTCCTTGAACAGCATGCCGATCGCACCGGCGGCCAGCAGGAAGCGGACCACGCCCTCCTCGTCGGCGCCGGGCACGAAGTTGAGGTAGTAGTGCAGGACGGCGGGGATGATGCCGGCCGCGCCGTTGGTGGGGGCGGTCACCACCCGGCCGCCGGCCGCGTTCTCCTCGTTCACCGCCATCGCGTACAGGGTGATCCACTCCATGGAGCGGGCGGCGGCGTCGCCCTCGGCCCGCAGCTGGCGCGCGGTGATCGCGGCGCGGCGGCGCACCTTCAGGCCACCGGGCAGGATGCCCTCGCGGCTCATCCCGCGCTTCACGCACGCCTGCATCACCCGCCAGATCTCCAGCAGGCCGTCGTGGATCTCCTCCTCGGTGCGCCAGGCCCGCTCGTTCTCCAGCATCAGCGCGGAGATCGACAGGCCGGTCTCCCGGGTCAGGCGCAGCAGCTCGTCGCCCGTGCGGAAGGGGTACTTCAGGACCGTGTCGTCCAGCTTGATGCGGTCCGCTCCCACCGCGTCCTCGTCCACGACGAAGCCGCCGCCCACCGAGTAGTACGTCTTGGTGAGCAGCTCGGCGCCCGAGGCGTCGTACGCCCACAGCGCCATGCCGTTGGCGTGGTAGGGCAGGGCCTTGCGGCGGTGCAGCACCATGTCGTCGTCGAAGGAGAACGCGATCTCGTGCTCGCCCAGCAGGTTCAGGCGGCCGGCGTCCTTGATCCGCTCCACCCGCTCGTCCGCGGTCTCCACGTCCACCGTGCGCGGCGAGTCGCCCTCCAGGCCGAGCAGCACCGCCTTCGGCGTGCCGTGGCCGTGGCCGGTCGCGCCGAGGGAACCGTACAGCTCCGCGCGCAGCGACACGGTCCGCTCCAGCACCCCCTCGCTGCGCAGCCGGCGGGCGAACATGCGCGCCGCCCGCATCGGGCCGACCGTGTGGGAGCTGGAGGGGCCGATGCCGATCGAGAACAGGTCGAAGACCGAGATGGCCACGGGGACTCCTCAATGCGGGGTGGTGCGAGGGACGGGAAAAGGGGCGGGCAGCGCGCGGGCGCCGGGGTCACCGGCGCCCGCGGTGTTCCGGATGACTTACTTGTTCAGCCCCGCGTACAGCGGGTGCTTGTCGGCCAGGGCCTTCACCCGGGCCTTGAGCGCCTCGGCGTCGTAGGACGGCTTCAGCGCCTCGGCGATCACGTCCGCGACCTCGGTGAAGTCCTCGGCCGTGAAGCCGCGCGTCGCCAGCGCCGGGGTGCCGATGCGCAGCCCGGAGGTGACCATCGGGGGGCGCGGGTCGTTCGGGACCGCGTTGCGGTTGACCGTGATCCCGACCTCGTGGAGACGGTCCTCGGCCTGCCGGCCGTCCAGCTCCGAGTTCCGCAGGTCCACCAGGACCAGGTGCACGTCCGTGCCGCCCGACAGCACGTCCACACCGGCCGCCCTGGCGTCGTCCCGCACCAGGCGCTCGGCCAGGATGCGGGCGCCCTCCAGGGTACGCCGCTGGCGCTCCTTGAAGTCGTCGGAGGCGGCCACCTTGAAGGCCACCGCCTTCGCGGCGATCACGTGCTCCAGCGGACCGCCCTGCTGACCGGGGAAGACCGCCGAGTTGATCTTCTTGGCGAGTTCGGCCGTGGACAGGATCACACCGCCGCGCGGGCCGCCCAGCGTCTTGTGGGTGGTGGTGGTGACCACGTGGGCGTGCGGCACCGGGTTGGGGTGCAGGCCCGCGGCGACCAGACCGGCGAAGTGCGCCATGTCGACCATGAGGTACGCGCCGACCTCGTCCGCGATCCGGCGGAACGCGGCGAAGTCGAGCTGCCGCGGGTACGCCGACCAGCCGGCCACGATCAGCTTCGGCTTCTTCTCCTTGGCCAGCCGCTCGACCTCGGCCATGTCGACCAGGCCGTCCTCGCCCACGTGGTAGGCGACGACGTCGTAGAGCCTGCCGGAGAAGTTGATCTTCATGCCGTGGGTCAGGTGCCCGCCGTGCGCGAGGTTGAGGCCCATGATCGTGTCGCCCGGCTGGAGCAGGGCGAACATCGCGGCGGCGTTGGCCTGGGCGCCGGAGTGCGGCTGCACGTTGGCGTGCTCGGCGCCGAACAGCGCCTTGATCCGGTCGCTGGCGATCTGCTCGACCACGTCGACGTGCTCGCAGCCGCCGTAGTAGCGGCGGCCGGGGTAGCCCTCGGCGTACTTGTTGGTGAGGACCGAGCCCTGGGCCTCCATGACCGCGAGCGGGGCGAAGTTCTCCGAGGCGATCATCTCCAGCGTGGACTGCTGGCGGTGCAGCTCGGCGTCGACCGCGGCGGCGACGTCCGGGTCGAGTTCGTGCAGGGGGGTGTCGAGAACACTCATCGGGGTCCGTCCGCTCCTCAGCCGTTCTGGGCGGTGTACTCGTCGGCGGAGAGCAGGTCGGCCGGCTCCTCCGTCAGACGCACCTTGAACAGCCAGCCGCCCTCGAAGGGCGCGGAGTTCACCAGGGACGGGTCGTCCACCACGTCCTGGTTGATCTCGGTGATCTCACCGCTGACCGGGGAGTACAGGTCGGAGACCGACTTGGTCGACTCCAGCTCGCCGCAGGTCTCGCCCGCGGTCACCGTGGAGCCCACCGCCGGGAGGTCGGCGTAGACGACGTCACCGAGCGCGTTGGCCGCGAACTCCGTGATGCCGACCGTCGCGACGCCGTCCTCGGCGGGCGACAGCCACTCGTGCTCCTTGCTGTAGCGCAGCTGCTGGGGGTTGTTCATGGCCTGAATTCTCCTGTACGCGGGGGAGTGCTGGTGAATGAGGGACTGCGCGGGGCGTGCGTGACCGGGGCGGGGAGCCCCGCGTCACCCCTGACCGGTGACGTCGGGGTCACTTCCGCCGCTTGTAGAAGGGCAGCGCCACGACCTCGTAGGGCTCGTGGCTGCCCCGGATGTCCACGCCGACACCGGCGGTGCCCGGCGCGGCGTGCGCGGCGTCGACGTACGCCATGGCGATCGGCTTGCCCAGGGTGGGGGAGGGGGCGCCGGAGGTGACCTCACCGATCACCTCGCCGCCCGCGACGACGGCGTAGCCCGCGCGCGGGACACGGCGGCCCTCGGCGACCAGGCCGACCAGCACGCGTGGCGGGTTGTGCTCCGCGCGCCCGGCGGCGGCCAGCAGCGCCTCGCGGCCGACGAAGTCGCCCTCCTTCTCGAACTTGACCACCCGGCCTAGCCCCGCGTCGAACGGGGTCAGCGCCTCGGTCAGCTCGTGCCCGTACAGCGGCATGCCCGCCTCCAGGCGCAGCGTGTCGCGGCAGGACAGGCCGCAGGCGACCAGGCCGGCGCCCTCCCCGGCCTTCGTCAGCGCCTGCCACAGCTCCACCGCGTGCTCCGGCTTCACGAACAGCTCGAAGCCGTCCTCGCCGGTGTAGCCGGTGCGCGCGATCAGCGCGGGGACCCCGGCGACCGTGCCGGGCAGGCCGGCGTAGTACTTCAGGCCGCCCAGATCGGCGTCGGTGAGCGAGGCGAGGATGCCGGGGGACTCCGGGCCCTGCACGGCGAGCAGGGCGTACGCGTCGCGGTCGTCGCGGACCTCGGCCTCGAAGCCGGCCGCCCGCTCGGTGAGCGCGTCCAGCACCACCTGGGCGTTGGACGCGTTGGCCACGACCATGTACTCGGTGTCGGCCAGCCGGTAGACGATCAGGTCGTCCAGGATGCCGCCGTCCGCACGGCAGATCATGGTGTAGCGGGCCCGGCCGACGCCGACGGAGGCGATGTTGCCGACCAGGGCGTGGTTCAGCAGGGCGGCGGCCTGCGGGCCGGTCACGGTGATCTCGCCCATGTGGGACAGGTCGAAGAGACCGGCCCGCGTACGCACGGCGAGGTGCTCGTCGCGCTCGGAGCCGTAGCGCAGCGGCATGTCCCAGCCGGCGAAGTCGGTCATCGTCGCACCCAGCGAACGGTGCACCGCGTCCAGCGCGGTACGACGGAGCGGAGCGGAACTGCTCATCGGTCGGTCTCCAAGGCGATGGGGGTCCCCCCACCGCGCACGGGCTGGGCCGGGCGCGGGGACGGCGAGGACAGGTCGGGTGTCCTCCCCATCTGTCATCGGAACCTGAGAGGTTCGCCATGACCGCCGTCGGACGGACGGGCACGGCTTGCACCTTGGGTGGAGCCACTGCGGCAGCGGCCCGCTTTTCAGATGTGCCTCGCCCGCGCGGTACGGGGCCTGAGAGATTCAAGGGAGGGACTTGCTCCTTCGGCGCCCCAGGCAGACGGACTGCTGAGGACTCTCCCGCGCGGATTCAAGCGGCCGGTATGCAGTTGGCGCGCACATCATCGCATGCCCGGTGCCCGGCGCGGCAGGCCGGATCTGTAACCGGTCTGTGGCAGAACGCGCACGGAAACGGCAGGCTCGCGTATTACCTTCTCTTTACACTCAAGGGGGAGGTGAACCGTCACCACCCCGGGGAGGACGATGACGGTGAACAGGAGCGCGCCGGCGTACGCGACGACGACACAGGTCCCGGCCCTGCCCGCACACCCGGGCCGCACCGCCCGCGCCCGCCGCGGCGAGCGCCCCGCGCCCGTCGTCCGCGACCTGCGCGGGCGGCCCGGGCGCGTCCCGCACGCCCTGCTCTTCGGCCCCCGGGACCTCGTCGTGGTCGCCGGCCTGCCCGGCGGCGGCAAGTCCACGCTGATGCGCCGCGCGGTGCACGGCGCGCGGATCGACTCCCAGGACACCCGCGACCGCTGGGACGCCCGCCTGGCCCGCCGCCTGCCCTACGCCCTCTACCGCCCCCTGGTCCGCCTCGCCCACTACGCCGCGCTGTGCCGCGCCCTGCGCACCGGCGAGGGCGTGGTGGTCCACGACTGCGGCACCCAGGCCTGGGTCCGCGCCTGGCTGGCCCGCACCGCCCACCGGCGCGGCGGCGCGCTCCACCTGCTCCTGCTGGACGTGCCGCCCGCCGCCGCGCTCTCGGGCCAGCGCGAGCGCGGCCGGGGCGTCTCCCGCTACGCCTTCCTGCGCCACCGCAGGGCCGCCGCCCGCCTGATCGGGGCGGTGGAGCGCGGGGAGCTGCCCAAGGGGTGCGACGCGGCGGTGCTGCTGGACCGCGAGGCGGCGGCCGGTCTGCGGCGGATCGGGTTCACCCGCGGGAGCGGCCCCGGCACCCGTTAGCCTTTCGGTCACAGCAGTGGTTCCCAGCAGGCGGTAGGCAGATGGACTTCCCGGCGGACTTCTCCGCGGACTTTCCGGGGGACTTCCCGGCACAGGCGCACCACCCGCACGGCGGTTGGCCAGGCAACGAACTGGAGGAGGTGCTCTCCGCCGCCCTCGGCATGCCGACGGCCGGCGGCCGGATCATCGAGGTGCTGGGCCGCAGCCACCTCTGGGTGCCGCTGCCCAACGGCGGCGGCCCGCACAGCGGCCCGCTCGACCTGCCCATCCTGGAGATCGACGGCCAGGCCTACGTGCCGGTGTTCAGCTCCGAGGAACAGCTGCGCCAGGCCGCCGGCCCCCACATGGCCTTCACCGTCGCGCCCGCCGTCGAGTTCGCCCGGGGCCTGCCCGCCCAGGCCGGCATCGCGCTGAACCCGGACGGCGTGGTGGGCCTCCCGCTGCCCCCGCAGGCCGTGGCCGAACTGTGCCGGGCCGGGCGCACCGAACTGGACGGCCCCGCGAGCGGCGGCCGGGTCCGCCTGTACGAACCCGACTGGCAGGACGACCCGGTGGACTTCCTGTCCGCCGCCGGGGCCGAGTTCGCCGCCACGGGCCTGGTCCGCAGCGCGCGCCGCTGCCTGGCCGTCGTCGAGACGGCCGACCCTGTCATGTTCGTCGGGGTCGAACTGTCCCAGTGGGACGGCGACCTGCGCAGCCGCCCGCTGGACGCGCTGGGCCGCGCCCTGGCCGCGGCGCCCGTGCCGTGGCCGGTCAACCTCGTCCTCCTGGACATCACGGACGACCCGGTGGCCGAATGGATGCGCGAAAGGGTCCGGCCGTTCTACGAGTCGGGCCACTGAGAGCTGCGAACAGAAGGGACGCCCGGCTCGCTACGCCCGGCACGCACGCCCGCGGCGTCGCCGGAAGGCCCTGCCGGCTCCGCCACAAGGACCTTCCGGCGCCCCGTGCTCGCACGCACCGCGCGCCGCGAGCCGATCGGCCTCCCCTTTTGCCCGCAGCTCTCAAGCCCGCCGCGGGGGCGGCGCGGCACGAGCGGGCCGTCCGCACCGCCCGCGCGGGTCCGGGCCCGGCGGGAGCGCACCGCCGCCCGGGACCACGGCACGCACCGAGCCGGACAGGCGGCCGTAAGCTAGGCCCTGTCGCGTTCCCGTCTGCCCCGCGCTCCGGGCGGACGACGGGAGGGGGACGGCAGGACCCAGGTCCGCAGCTCGGGCGAGGGCACTACGAAGGGGCGGTAGAAGGTGAGCGCCAGCGGCACCACGGCCGGGCACGTGGAGCAGATGCTCCGCCAGGTGACACCCGGGCGGTACGACGCCTACGAGGCGCTGCTGCGCACCCTCGCGACCCCCTCCTCCGGCCAGGTCTGGATGCTGCTCTGGCACGGCCAGGCCGGTTCGCCCGACGCCCAGTACGGCCACATGGAGGTCGGCGGCCACGGCTACGCCCCGTGCGTCACCTCCGCGCAGGAGCTGTCGGCCAGCGGCTGGATGCGCTCCTACGAGGTGGTCGACGGCCTCGACGTCGCCCGCACCCTCTACCCCGACCACTACGGCCTCTGGCTGAATCCGCACGCCCCGGGCGGCGGCGTCGGCATCCCCTGGCTGGATCTGCGCCGTATCGCCGCCGGCCTGGACCGCCAGCCCGCGGGCCCGCTCGCACTGTCCGAACCGGCCCTCGAACTGCCGCAGTTCTACGCCCTGCTCACCCAGGCCGCCCACCGCACCCCCGCGCTGCGCTCGCTGCGCCGCGCCTGGGTGCAGCCCGCCGTCGGGGCGCCGTACCTGGCCATCGGCCTGGACGTGTACGACACCTCGCCGGCCGCGGTGGACGCGGTGCGGGCGATGATGCAGCAGTCGATGGCGGCCGTCCCGGACGGGCTGCCCGTCTCGACCGTGGTGATGTCGGACGAGTTCGACCCCGTGGTGATGTGGCTGCGCGCCCGCACCCGTCCGTTCTACGACCGCGAGGCCCACGCCGGAGCCGGCTTCCCGGCGGCGGGCGGCTACGGCTACCCGCCGGCCGGCGGACACTGATCGACGGCCGCACGGTCCGCCCCGCGGGGGACACCGATCCGGAACCATACGGTCCGCCCGGCGGCGGTCGAGGGCCCGGCGGCCTTCTGCGCGCGTAGATGAGGGCGGAAGGTCCGGTTCTGCGGAAGAAAGCACCAACTGGCCCGCGTCCGCCCCCCGTTACCCAACGTCCGGATAACGGAATCCCCCTACCCGCATCACGTTTGCGCATCCTTTCACCGTCAAGTCTGGCAGCAGATCGCCCGGGCATTGAAGACTCCCGCAACAAGGGGGCGTTCGCCCCTGTGTACGACGGACTGACGATGCCGCCACAGCGGCAAGTGCGGGCCGGCTACCGCCGGTTGAGAGGGGTCCCTGCCTAATGACGGCACCATTGCACGAGCCGACCGCCGAAGCGGCCCCGAGGGCGGCCGAGGAAGCGGCCGTGGCCACCACGGGCGCCAAGGCCGTCCAGGGCCGTTCCCTGGGGCGGATCGCCTGGGAGCGCCTGAAGCGGGACAAGCTCGCCCTGACGGGCGGTGTGGTCGTGCTCCTCCTCATCGTCGTCGCGCTGCTCGCGCCCGTGCTCGCGAACCTGATCGGGCAGGACCCGGACGCCTACCACGAGAACCTGATCGACCCGCTGTTCGGCACCCCCACGGGATCCCTGGGCGGCATCAGCGGCGACCACCTCCTCGGCGTCGAACCCGTCAACGGCCGCGACATCTTCGCCCGCATCCTCTACGGCGCGCAGATCTCGCTGCTGGTCGGCTTCCTGTCCGCCCTGGTCGCGGTCGTGCTCGGCACGATCCTCGGTATCCTCGCGGGCTTCTTCGGCGGCTGGGTCGACGCGGTGATCAGCCGGGTGATGGACGGCCTGCTCGCCTTCCCGCAGCTGCTGTTCATCATCGCGCTGGTCTCCGTCATGCCCAACGACATGCTGGGGCTGACCGGCTCCAGCGTGCGCGTGTTCGTGATGGTCCTGGTCATCGGCTTCTTCGGCTGGCCCTACATCGGCCGCGTGGTGCGCGGCCAGACGCTCTCGCTGCGCGAACGCGAGTACGTCGAGGCGGCACGGTCGCTGGGCGCCGGGCGGTTCTACATCCTGTTCAAGGAACTGCTGCCCAACCTGGTCGCGCCCATCATCGTGTACACGACGATGATGATCCCGACGAACATCCTCACCGAGGCGGCCCTCAGCTTCCTGGGCGTGGGTGTCAAGCCCCCGACGGCGTCCTGGGGACAGATGCTGTCGAGCGCGATCGACTACTACGACTCGGACCCCATGTACATGGTGATCCCGGGCGTGGCGATCTTCATCACCGTTCTTGCCTTCAACCTCTTCGGCGACGGCGTGCGCGACGCGCTGGACCCCAAGGGTTCCCGCTGAACCGCCGTATCCAAGCGACCCGTGGCGCATGCACGGGGTCTCTCATCAATTCCGGAGGAACCGAGATCGTGACTACCCAACGCACCAAAGGGCGGCGCAAGCAGGCACTGGCCGCTGCGGCCGTGGTCGCAGGGCTGCTGACCACGGCGGCGTGCGGCGGCGGAGGCGGCGGCGACTCGAAGAGCGGCGCGGCCGGCTTCGACGCGGCGAACAACAAGGTCGTCAACGCGTCGAAGGTCAAGAAGGGCGGCGACCTGAAGTTCGCCGGCACCCAGGACGCCGACTCGTGGGACACCACACGCGGTTACTACGGCTTCATGTGGGACTTCTCGCGCTACTACAGCCGTCAGCTGCTCACCTACTCGACCGCGCCGGGCGCCGGGGGCGCCAAGCTCACGCCGGACCTCGCGACGGACATGGGCAAGCTCACCGACGGCGGCAAGACGTACACGTTCACCCTGCGCGACGGGATCACCTGGGAGGACGGCAAGCCGATCACCTCCAAGGACCTCAAGTACGGCATCGAGCGCGTCTGGGCGCAGGACGTCCTGTCCGGCGGCCCGGTCTACCTGAAGAACACGCTCGACCCCAAGGGCACCTACCCGGGCCCGTACAAGGACAAGTCCTCCGATCACCTGGGCCTGAAGGCGATCGACACGCCGGACGACAAGACGATCGTCTTCCACCTGCCCACGGCGAACTCCGACTTCCTGCAGATGCTGGCGCTGACCTCGGCCTCCCCGGTCCGCCAGGACAAGGACACCAAGTCGAAGTACGGCCTGCACCCGTTCTCCTCCGGCCCGTACAAGTTCGAGTCCTACGACCCGGGCAAGAGCCTCAAGCTGGTGCGCAACACCAACTGGAAGGCGTCCTCGGACCCGGTCCGCAAGGCGTACCCGGACACGGTGTCGATCAAGTTCTTCACCAACGCCAACGAACTGGACCAGCGCCTGATCAAGGGCGACTACGACCTGGACCTCAGCCAGACGGGTCTGTCGCCGCAGGGTCGCCAGATCGCCCTGAAGCAGCACAAGGGCAACCTGGACAACCCGGTCTCCGGCTTCATCCGCTACGCGGTCTTCCCGCAGAGCGTCAAGCCGTTCGACAACGAGCACTGCCGCAAGGCCGTGATCTACGGCGCCGACCACGAGTCGCTCCAGACCGCCCGCGGCGGCCCGGTGGCCGGTGGTGACATCGGCACCAACATGCTCCCGCCGTCCGTCGCCGGTGGCGAGGGCCAGAAGTACGACCCGTACCAGCTCGCCGGGGCCGGCAAGAACGGCGACGCCGCCAAGGCCAAGGAAGAGCTGAAGGCCTGCGGTCAGCCGAACGGCTTCAAGACCACCATCGCGGTGCGCAACAACAAGCCGGTCGAGGTGGCCACCGCCCAGTCCCTGCAGGCGTCGCTGAAGAAGGTCGGCATCACCGCCGACATCTACCAGTACGACGGTTCGCAGACCGCCGGCATCATCGGCAGCCCCTCGAACGTCGAGAAGAAGAAGTTCGGCATCATCATCATGGGCTGGGGCCCGGACTTCCCGACCGTCCAGGGCTACGGCGTGCCGCTGTGGGACAGCCGCGACATCCTCCAGAGCGGCAACAACAACTACGCCCTGATCAACGACAAGACGATCGACGGCCTCTTCGACCAGTACGGCACCACGCTGGACGACGCGAAGAAGGCGGAGCTCGCCACCCAGATCAACCACAAGGTCATGGAGGGCGGTTACTACCTGCCCTTCGTCTTCGAGAAGCTCCTGAACTGGCGCTCCTCGCGACTGGCGAACGTGTACACGACGAACGCGTACAGCGGGTACTACGACTTCGTCAACCTCGGCCTGTCCTCCACGAAGTAAACCCGGCACACCCGCCGAACGGCACGAAAGGCAGGTGAAGGCCGGCGCGGCGTGACCGCGGGCCACCGGACGACCTCCGGGGCCCGCGGTCCGCGGCGGGCCGTAAGCTGTGCTCGCTTACCTCATCAGGCGGCTGCTCGCCGCCGCAGTGATGCTGGTGGTCATCATCGTGGTGGTCTTCAGTATCTTCTTCCTCGTCCCCAAGTGGGCGGGCGTCGACATCGCCCTGAGCTTCGTGGGCAAACAGGCCGACCCGGCCGCCGTCGAGGGGGTCCGGCAGAAGCTCGACCTGGGCGCCCCGGTCTACACACAGGTCTGGCACTTCTTCCAGGGGATCTTCGCGGGCCGCACCTACTCGGGCGGCGGCGACGTCATCCACTGCTCCGCCCCGTGCTTCGGCTACTCCTTCAAGAGCGAGCAGGCCATCTGGCCGGTGCTGACCGACCGCTTCCCGGTGACCCTGGAACTCGCGCTCGGTGCCGCGGTGCTGTGGCTGGTCTTCGGTGTCGCCGCCGGTGTGCTCTCCGCCCTCAAGCGGGGCAGCATCTGGGACCGCGGGGCGATGATCGTCGCCCTGAGCGGCGTCTCGCTGCCGGTCTACTTCACCGGCCTGCTGGCCTCCGCGATCTTCGTCTTCGGCCTGAACCTGTTCAACGGTCAGTACGTACCGATCAGCCAGAGCTTCACCGGCTGGTTCGGCGGCATGATCCTGCCGTGGATCACCCTGGCTTTCCTCTACGCGGCCATGTACGCGCGCATCACCCGGGCCACCATGCTGGAGGTCCTCGGCGAGGACTACATCCGCACCGCCCGTGCCAAGGGCCTGCGCGAGCAGACCGTCATCGGCAAGCACGCCATGCGCTCGACGCTGACCCCGATCCTGACCATGCTCGGCATGGACCTCGGCGCCCTGATCGGCGGCGCGATCCTGACCGAGACGACGTTCAGCCTGCCCGGTCTGGGCCGCGCGGTGCTCGACGGCATCAAGAACCAGGACCTGCCCATCATCCTGGGCGTCACCCTCATCACCTCCCTCGCGGTGCTCATCGCCAACCTCTTGGTGGACGTCCTGTACGCCGTGATCGACCCCCGAGTGAGGCTCGCATGACCGACCTCAGCAAGACGGGAGCCGCGGTGGGCGAGCCCACCGCCGCCTCGCCCGCCCCGAGCGCCTTCCTGGAAGTACGCGACCTCAAGGTGCACTTCCCCACCGACGACGGCCTGGTCAAGTCCGTCGACGGGCTCAGCTTCAAGCTGGAGAAGGGCAAGACCCTCGGCATCGTGGGCGAGTCCGGCTCCGGCAAGTCGGTGACCTCGCTGGGCATCATGGGCCTGCACACCGCCGGCCAGTACGGCAAGCGCAAGGCGCGGATCTCCGGCGAGATCTGGCTGGACGGCACCGAGCTGCTCTCCGCCGACCCCGACCACGTGCGCAAGCTGCGCGGCCGGCAGATGGCGATGATCTTCCAGGACCCGCTGTCCGCGCTGCACCCGTACTTCACGATCGGCCAGCAGATCGTGGAGGCGTACCGCATCCACCACGACGTCGACAAGAAGACCGCGCGCAGGCGCGCGGTCGAGATGCTCGACCGGGTGGGCATCCCGCAGCCCGACAAGCGCGTCGACAACTACCCGCACGAGTTCTCCGGCGGGATGCGCCAGCGCGCGATGATCGCGATGTCGCTGGTGAACAACCCCGAACTGCTCATCGCGGACGAGCCGACCACCGCCCTGGACGTCACCGTCCAGGCGCAGATCCTCGACCTCATCCGGGACCTGCAGAAGGAGTTCGGCTCCGCGGTCGTCGTCATCACCCACGACCTGGGCGTCGTCGCCGAACTCGCCGACGACATCCTGGTGATGTACGGCGGCCGGTGCGTGGAGCGCGGCCCGGCCGAGAAGGTGTTCTACGAGCCCCGCCACCCCTACACCTGGGGTCTGCTCGGCTCGATGCCGCGTCTGGACCGCGAGCAGCAGGAGCGGCTCATCCCGGTCAAGGGATCCCCGCCCTCTCTGATCAACGTCCCCTCCGGCTGCGCCTTCAACCCGCGCTGCCCGTACGCCGACGTCCCCAAGGACGACCTGACCCGCACGGTGCGCCCCGAACTGTCCGAGGTGGGCAGCGGGCACTGGGCCGCCTGCCACATGTCGCAGGAGCAGCGGGAGCGGATCTGGACCGAAGAGATTGCGCCGAAGCTGTGAGCGAGAACGCCAAGGACAAGGCAGTGGGCATCCCTGCGCAGAGCGACGGCGACAAGGCCGGGGCGAAGGACGAGGCGACCGGCACGGCCACCCTCACCCAGGAGGCCGCGCCCGGCGAGATCCTGCTCAAGGTGAGCGGGCTGCAGAAGCACTTCCCCATCAAGAAGGGGCTGCTGCAGCGCCAGGTCGGTGCGGTGCGCGCCGTGGACGGCCTCGACTTCGAGGTGCGCTCCGGTGAGACCCTCGGTGTCGTGGGCGAGTCCGGCTGCGGCAAGTCGACGATGGGCCGGCTGATCACCCGGCTGCTCGAACCCACCGCGGGCCGGATCGAGTTCGAGGGCAAGGACATCACGCACCTCGGTGTCGGCGGGATGCGCCCGATGCGCCGCGACGTCCAGATGATCTTCCAGGACCCGTACTCGTCGCTGAACCCGCGGCACACCATCGGCACCATCGTCGGCGCCCCCTTCCGGCTCCAGGGCGTCGAGCCCGAGGGCGGGATCAAGAAGGAGGTGCAGCGGCTGCTGTCGGTGGTCGGGCTCAACCCCGAGCACTACAACCGCTACCCGCACGAGTTCTCCGGCGGTCAGCGCCAGCGCATCGGCATCGCCCGCGCGCTCGCGCTCAAGCCGAAGCTGGTGGTGGCGGACGAGCCGGTCTCCGCGCTCGACGTGTCGATCCAGGCGCAGGTCGTCAACCTGCTGGACGACCTCCAGCAGGAGCTGGGCCTGACGTACGTGATCATCGCGCACGACCTGTCGGTCGTCCGGCACGTCTCGGACCGGATCGCGGTCATGTACCTCGGTAAGATCGTCGAGCTGGCCGACCGGGACTCGCTGTACAAGGCGCCGATGCACCCGTACACCAAGGCGCTCATGTCCGCGGTGCCGATCCCGGACCCGCGGCGCAAGAACGCCAAGAGCGAGCGCATCCTGCTCCAGGGTGACGTGCCCTCGCCGATCTCCCCGCCGAGCGGCTGCCGCTTCCACACCCGGTGCTGGAAGGCGACGGAGATCTGCCGGACGACCGAGCCGGAGCTGAAGGAGCTGAAGCCCGGACAGCGGGTGGCCTGCCACCACCCGGAGAACTTCGCGGACCAGGCGCCGCAGGACACGGTGCTGCTGGCGGCCGCCAAGGAGGCGGCCGAGCTGGTGTCCGAGGAGGCCCTGGCCGAGTCGGCCCGGACGTCCGCTGCGGTGGCGGCGGAGGTCGCGGAGACGCCGGAGACCGCGGAGGCCACCGAGGCCCCGGAGGCCGGTGAGGTCGCCGAGGAGACGGAGAACCCCGAGGCGGCGGAGGCCACCGAGGCCACCGAGGCTGCGGAGGGCACCGCCGGACCGGCTGAGGGCACCGCCGAATCCCCGGCCGAGTCCGCGGAGGCTGCCGAGTCCGCAGCGGAACCCGCTACGGCGGCGAAGACCACCAAGTCGACGCCCGCCAAGCCGGCGAAGACCGCGAAGTCCGCGCCCGCGAAGACCGCGAAGTCCACTGCGGCGAAGACCGCGAAGACCGCCAAGTCCGCGCCGGCGAAGACCGCGAAGTCGACGGCGGCGAAGACCGCCAAGACCGCTGCGGCGAAGACGGGCAAGACCGCCAGGTCCGCGAAGCCGGCGAAGGCCGCCGAGCCGGCGGCCCCGAAGGAGGCCGGCACGGACCCGGTCACCGGCACGGACGGCGAGCGCGGTGAGCGTCAGGAGTCAACCGGCGACTGACGCATGACGACTTGGCAAAGTCATGCACATGATCGAACGGGAGAGCGCAGAGTCTTCCCTGTCCGTGTGATCCACGCGCGAAGGGACGACTCATGGAACTCTCCCGTTCGGCACGTCTGGGGGCCGTCGCGACCGCGGCGGCCTCCTTCCTCGCGATCGCCGCCTCCTCGGCCCCCACGCACGGCGCCCCGGGCATCGGCGACTCCTACTTCCCCCTGCTCGGCAACGGCGGCTTCGACGCCCGCCACTACGCCCTCGACATCGCGTACAACCCGGACACCGACCGCCTCGACGGGCGCACCACGCTCACCGCCCGCGCCACCGAGAACCTTTCCTCCTTCGACCTGGACCTGCAGAAACTGGAGGTCACGCGGGTCGAGGTGAACGGCAGAGCGGCGCGGTTCACGCGCGACGGCGACGAGTTGCGCATCACCCCGCGCGGCGTGCTGCGCAAGAACAGCACGTTCACGGTCACCGTCACCTACGGCGGCATACCCGAGCCGCTCGGCGGCCCCATCGTGTTCGGTTCGAAGTACGGCTGGATGAAGACCGACGACGGCGTCTTCGTGGCCTGCGAGCCCAACGCCGCCTCGACCTGGTTCCCCTCCAGCGACCACCCCTCCGACAAGGCCACCTACGACATCCGTATCAAGGCGCCCAAGGGCCTGACCGGGGTCTCCAACGGCCGGCTCGTCTCGACGTACGACCGGGGCGGCTCGACGTACACCCACTGGCGCGAGAGCCGCCCCATGGCGAGCTACCTGGCGACCGCCACCATCGGGAAGTTCGACGTGCGCACCGGCCGGACCCCGGGCGGCATCCCGATGTACGTGGCCATCGACCCCAAGCTGAAGGACAGCAACAAGGTCGACGTGTACGCGGTGACCGCCGCTGCCACCGACTACTGGTCGCAGGTCTTCGGGCCGTACCCGTTCGAGGAGACCGGCGCGATCGTGGACGACATGCCGCAGGCCGGGTTCTCCCTGGAGGTGCAGAGCAAGCCCGCCTACTCGGCCGTGCGCAGCGAGTCGACCATCGTGCACGAACTGGCCCACCAGTGGTTCGGCGACTCGGTGTCGGTGAAGCACTGGAAGGACATCTGGCTCAACGAGGGCTTCGCGACCTACGCCCAGTGGCTGTGGGCCGAGCACAAGGGCACCCGCTCGGCGCACGACTCCTTCCGCGCCGAGTACGACTCCCTCGCCGCCGGCGACTCCTTCTGGCAGGTCAGGCCGGCCGACCCGCAGCGCGACACCATGTTCGACGGCGCGGTCTACGACCGGGGCGCCATGACCCTCCAGGCGCTGCGCGAGCGCATCGGCGACAAGGCGTTCTTCCGGCTGCTGCCCGCCTGGACGGCGCTGCACCGCTACGGCAACGCCGAGACGGCCGACTTCGTCCGGCTCGCGGAGAAGGTGTCTGGGCAGCGGCTCGGCGACCTCTTCCAGAAGTGGCTCTACACCCCGGGCAAGCCCGCCCTGTAGGCGCGGCGCCCGGCACCGCGGGACGGCGCCGCGACCTGCGTAAGAATGTGGCGTGTCCCAGCAACTGTTCAGCCCCTCCGTCCAGCACACGGTCGACGTCGTCGGTATCTTCGTGTTCGCCATCTCCGGCGCGCTGCTGGCCGTCCGCAAGAACTTCGACGTCTTCGGCATCGCCGTGCTCGCCGAGGTCACCGCGCTGGGCGGAGGGCTGTTCCGCGACATCGTCATCGGGGCCGTGCCGCCGGCCGCCTTCACCGACCTGGGGTACTTCCTCACCCCGCTGATCGCCACCCTGGTGGTCTTCTTCCTGCACCCGCACGTGGAGCGCATCCAGCGGGCCGTCTACGTCTTCGACGCGGCCGGGCTCGGCCTGTTCTGCGTCTCGGGCACGACCAAGGCGTACGACTACGGGCTCAGCCTCACCTCGTCGGCGACCCTGGGGCTGGCCACCGCGGTGGGCGGTGGTGTACTGCGGGACGTGCTCGCCAACGAGGTGCCCTCGCTGCTGCGCTGGGACCGCGACCTGTACGCGGTCCCGGCGATGGTCGGCGCCACGATGGTGGTGCTGTGCATCCGCTACGACGCGCTGACCCCGCTCACCACGGCGCTCGCGGTGCTCACCGCTTTCGTGCTCCGCCTGCTTGCGATGCGGTACCACTGGCGAGCTCCGCGGGCGTGGAACCGGCGTTCGACCGTCCGTGAGGAGTAGGCGGCGCGACGGTGTGGCCGCCGTGGCCGCCCTGGTGGCTCATCTGGAGGGTCAGCCAGCGGAACGCCGCGGGCACCTGGGGGCGCCACAGCGCCATGCTGTGCCCGCCCGCGCTGCGCGGCAGGAAGACCACGCGCACGGTCGTCGGCGGCTTCGCGACCTGCTCGAGCGCCACCCCGGCCTGGTAGCCGTCGCCGGGCTCGCCGGAGAGGTAGAGCGCGACGCGCGGCGGCTTGCGGTACTTCTTCAGCAGCACGTAGGGGTTGTTGGCCCGGCGCAGGGCGGTGTTCTGCGCGGCCAGGGACGCGCTCTCGCCGATCGGGTCGTTGTAGCCGGACAGGCTCACCGCGGCCCGGTAGCGGTCGGGGTGGGCGACGGCGAGCTTGGCGGCGCAGTGCGCGCCGGCCGAGTAGCCCGCGGCGGCCCAGCCGTCGGGTGCGGCCTGGGCGCGGAAGTTGTCGTTGATCATCTTCGGTACGTCGATGCTCAGCCAGCTGTCCGCGTTCACGGTGCCCGGGATGTTGGCGCAGCCCGTGTCCGCCTTGGCGACCAGGTTGGTGCGCGGGGAGACCAGGATGAAGGGGGCGACCCGGCCGCTGCGCATCAGCCCTTCGAGCTGCTCGTGCACCTTCATCGAACCGAACCAGGCCTTCGCCGAGCCGGGGTAGCCGGACAGCAGCTCCACCACGGGGAACTTCCTGCCGCGGTAGGCGGGCTCGTCGTACTGCGGCGGCAGCCAGACGTAGACCTCGGCGCTCACCCCGGAGACCCGGCCCTTCAGCTGGGTGACGCGGACCCCGCCCGCCGCCCGCATGCCGGGCCCGTCGGCCTGCGTGAACTTCTGCCGGACCTTGGGCAGCTTGCGGTAGGCGATGCCGCCGGTGCCGTCGGCGCCCAGGTCGGCGGCCTGCTGGACGTGGTTGCCCGTGCCGAGCAGGTCGCCCCAGTTGTCGTACAGGTTGTTGGCGTTGTTCACCAGGACGAAGACCAGGGTGATGGCCGTGGCCTGGGCGAACAGCAGCATCAGGGCCCGCAGGGCGGTGCGCAGCACCTTGGGGCCCCGGGTCCGCGTCCACAGGGCGAACGGCAGGACGAGGGCCACCACGGCCAGCGCGATGGTGGTGTACAGGAACGGAGTCCCGGTGAGGCTCATGTCCCCGTAGAGGGAAAACCGGGGCCGTGGGTTTACGGACGAGTGCGGACACTTACCGAGAAATTGCCGGACGTTCACGCAGCGCGGGGCGTCCGTCACGGAGGCGTCATCAAAGAAAGCTACCGCTTAGTAGTTTGCTGTTGTACGGTTCCCGTATGCCAGAAGCAGCCTCCGCCCCGGCCGTACGGGCCGCGATCGGCGACAGCGAGTTCGACCGGGACACCGCCGTCACGCGGCGCGCCCCCGGCGTCTACGACGCCGGCCTCTCGGCCGGCTGGACCATCATCAACGCCGTCAACGGCGGCTATCTGCTGGCCGTCCTCGGCCGCGCGCTCGCGGACGCCCTGCCGCACCCCGATCCGTTCACGATCTCGGCGCACTACCTGACCGCCTCGCGGCCCGGCCCGGCCGTCGTGCGCACCGAGGTGGTCCGCACCGGCCGCACCCTCTCCACCGGCCAGGCCTCCCTCTTCCAGCGGGAGGAGGACGGCGCCGAGGTGGAACGCATCCGCGTCCTCGCCTCCTACGGCGACCTGGACGCGCTCCCCGACGACGTCCGCACCACCGCCGAGCCGCCCGCGCTCCCGCCGCTGGAGCAGTGCTTCGGCGCCGAGGACGGGCCGGCCCCGGTCGAGGGCAGCTCCGCCATCGCCGACCGCCTGATGCTCAAGCTGGACCCGGCGACCCTCGGCTGGGCGCTCGGCGCGCCGTCCGGCAAGGGCGAGATGCGCGCCTGGTTCGGACTGGCCGACGGCCGCGACCCCGACCCGCTCTCGCTGCTGCTCGCGGTGGACGCGCTGCCGCCGACCGCGTTCGAACTCGGCCTCAAGGGCTGGGTCCCGACCGTGGAGCTGACCGTGCACGTCCGCTGCCGCCCCGCCCCGGGCCCGCTGCGGGTCTCGATCACCACCCGCAACCTGGCCGGCGGCTTCCTGGAGGAGGACGCCGAGGTGTGGGACGGCGCGGACCGGCTGGTGGCGCAGTCCCGGCAGCTCGCGCGGGTCAGGCTCGGCTGAGCGGACGCCGGCCCAGCCAGGCCGCCAGCCGCTCGTAGGCGCCGGCGTCCTCGGACACCGGCTGGGCCGAGCCGAAGGGGACCCGCGCGTCCCGCTCCGGCTCGGCCAGCACCCGGCGGGCGTTGGCGAGCGAGAACTCGGCCAGCTCCGCATCGAGCGCCATCGGCCGGCCGAGGGCCTCGTTCAGGTCCCAGGTGTGGGTCACCAGCTCCATCACATAGCCGGTGAGCGCGGCCCGGCCGGGCACCTCGCCCCACGGTGCGCGCGTCATCGCCGTCATCCGCTCGTCGCTCGCCCACGCCTTCAGGACGCGGGTGCGGACCTCGTCGTAGGCGGCGGGCCAGCCGTCGTCGGGGACGCCCTCCACGGTGGTGTCGACGGCGAGTCCGTCGCCGCCCTCGCCGATGACCGCGATCCGCCGGCTGCTGCCGACCACGTGCGCCAGCAGCGCGCGCACGTCGTACTCGGTGCACGGTGTCGGATCGGTCAGCTGTTCGGGCCGGACGGTCGCGATCAGCGCGGCGGCCTGCTCGGTGGCGCGGGAGTAGAGGGGGCGGGGGTCGGGGGAGTTCATGTGCTTCCTCTTCCGGTTCGGCGACCGGGCCCGCTGCCCGGTGGTGAGTCCACGGTCGGCGCAAAACCTGACAACCGCCGTCAGCATTTGATCCGGGTGTCCAGGGACCTGATCCTGGGGCGGTGAAGTCCGACCGCCTGCTGTCGATCCTGCTGCTCCTGCAGACCCGGGGCCGGGTGCCCGCGCACGAACTCGCCGGCCGGCTGGAGGTGTCGGTGCGCACCATCTACCGCGACGTCGAGTCGCTCTCGGCCGCCGGCGTCCCGGTCTACGCCGAACGGGGCCGGTACGGCGGCATCGAACTGCTCGCCGGTTTCCGCACCGACGTCACGGGCCTGACCGCCGACGAGTCCCGCGCGCTGTTCGTACTGGCCGCGCAGGGCGCGCACGCGGCCCTCGGGCTGGACTCGGCGCTCGGTTCGGCGCTGCGCAAGGTGATGGCGGCGCTCCCGGCCCCGCACCGGCCCGCCGCCGAGGAGGTCAGCCGCCGGATCCTGGTGGACGCCACCCGCTGGAAGAGCGGTCCGCTGCTCCCCGTCGACCTGGGCGTCCTCCAGGACGCCGTGTTCAGCGACCGCCGGCTGCGGCTGCGCTACCGGCACGGCGGCGACGCGGAGCCGCGGACGTACACCGTGGACCCCTACGGGCTGGTCGCCAAGGCGGGCGTCTGGTACCTGGTCGCCGACCGGCGCGGGGCGCCGCGGCTGTTCCGGGCCGACCGGGTGCGCTCGGCCCGGGTCCTGGAGGATCCGGTGCGGCGCAGGCCGGGCGTCGGACTCGCCGATGCCTGGGAGGTGCTGCGCCGCCGGGTCGAGGAGCGGCCCGGCGGCCTGGACGTCACCGTCCGGGTGCGCCGCGAGCGCCTGGACATGTTCCTGCGCCTGTACGGCTCCTCGCTGACCGGGCACCCCGAGGACGACGGGGAGGGCGAATGGGTCACCGCCCGGCTGTCCTGTCCCGCGGTGGGCGCGGTGCGCCAACTGCTCGGTCTTTCCGACCAGGTGGAGGTGGTAGCGCCGCCCGAGGCGCGCGCGGAGCTGCTCGCCGCGGCCGCCTCGGTCACCGGGCTGTACGAGCGCGGTGCGGGGCAGGGGGCGTGAGCCTCACTCCCGCCAGTGCCGGCGGCCGATGCTGATCAGGCGCAACTGCCGGGTCGCGAGCCGGGTGACCCGGTCGCGTTCCGCGGGGGAGTCCGGCGCCTCCAGGAAGAGCGAGGCGGTGATCAGCATCTGGTCGACGTACAGATGCGCGAGCATCAGCAGGTCGTCGTCGCTCCACCCCTCGGCCAGGGCGTCCTCGGCCAGTTCCGCCTTCACCTCGTGCGCGAACCGCGCCAGTTGGCCGCGTATGGCCTCGCGCACCGGCTGGACCCCGCCGTGCCGCTCCCGGGCGATGAACCGGACGTGGGCCGGGTACTCGGCCACATGACGGGCGATCAGGCCGACGGCGCGCGCGATGCGTTCCTCGCTGTCGTCCGCGGCGGTCACGGTGGTCCTGATCATCGGGTGCAGGCTGCCCAGCGCCTCCTCCACCAGGGCCACGCCGAGGTCGGCGGTGGAGCGGAAGTGCCGGTAGAAGGCGGTCGGGGCCACCCCGACGGCCCGGGTGACCTCGCGCAGCCCCAGGCTGCTCAGGCTCTGCTCCTCCAGCAGCGCCAGCGCCGCGTCCAGCAGGGCCTGGCGGGTCTTCTGCTTCTGGGCCTGCCGGACGCCGGGCGTGTGACTCATGCCATACAGTTAACAACTGTTCTCCGGAATTTCCAAGCGGTGGGCAGCGCTAGACTGGGTAGTCAGTGAACAACTGTTACCGCAAGCGTCCGCCGGAAGAACACCGGCCGGCGCCGAAGGGGGATCTCGTTCCCATGCTGTTCCTCGTCGCCGCACTGATGCTGCTCGGTGTGACCCTGGGCGCCGTCGCCCACGTGCCGCTCGGCGTCACCGCCGTGGCCGGCGCCGTGATCGCCGCCTGGCTCGCCGTCTTCGCGCTCCGCGAGCGCCACGCGCGCCGCCGCGGCACCTCCCACTGAGGCCGCCGGGTCCGTCCGGCGCCCTCGTGCGGCCGCCCCGGCGACGGGCCCGACGTGCGGCCGGCCGACCGGCCGCAGGCGCCGTCCGCCCGGCCCTGCACCGCCGCCCGGCTCGTCCGCCGGGCTCGACCGCCAGCCCCTCCGACCGTCCCGTACGACCACAGGAGCCACCCGTCATGCAGCTCACCGCACCGGCCACACGCCGCACCGCCACGCGTGACGCCGACGGCATGGCCGTCGCGTCCTTCATCCTCGGCCTGCTCGGCCTGCTGGTCCTCAACGTCGTCCTCGGCCCCGTCGCCGTCGTCCTGGCGGCGGTGGCCCTGTGGCGCGGCACCGAACGCCGCGGCCGCGCCCTGCTCGGCCTCACCCTGGGCATCGCCGACCTCGTCGTCCTCCTGGCCCTGACGCAGATGGACCACACGATGTCCTGGAGCTTCTAGGGCGGCTCGCGGTCCTGGAGCTTCCAGGAGACCTCGCGCGGACCGTGCCGCGGACGCGGGGCCCGGGCGGGCCGGGTGCCGCGGGTTCCCCGCGATCCGGCGCGACCTCGACCGGGGATCCCCGGCGGGCGACCCGTAGAATCAGCCTCACCATGGCTTACCTCGACCACGCCGCGACCACCCCCATGCTCCCGGAGGCGGCAGAGGCGCTGACCGCCGCGCTGGGCGTCACCGGCAACGCCTCCTCCCTCCACGCATCCGGCCGCCGGGCCCGCCGCACCGTCGAGGAGTCCCGCGAAGCCCTCGCCGAAGCACTCGGCGCGCGCCCCAGCGAGGTCGTCTTCACCTCCGGCGGCACCGAGGCCGACAACCTCGCCGTCAAGGGCCTGTTCTGGTCCCGCCGCAACGCCGATCCGGCCCGCACCCGGGTCCTGGCCAGCCCCGTCGAGCACCACGCCGTCCTGGACGCCGTGCACTGGCTCGGCGAGCACGAGGGCGCCACCGTCGAGTACCTGCCCGTCGACGCCCACGGCCGCGTCCACCCCGAGACCCTGCGCGAGGCCATCGCCCGCGACCCCCGTGACGTGGCCCTCGCCACGGTGATGTGGGCCAACAACGAGATCGGCACGGTGCTGCCGGTGGCCGAACTGGCGGCCGTCGCCGCCGAGTTCGGCGTCCCGCTGCACGCCGACGCCGTCCAGGCCTTCGGCCAGGTCCCCGTCGACTTCGCCGCCTCGGGCCTGGCCGCGATGACCGTCTCCGGACACAAGATCGGCGGACCCTACGGCATCGGCGCGCTGCTGCTCGGCCGTGAGCACACGCCCGTACCCGTGCTGCACGGCGGCGGCCAGGAACGCCACGTCCGCTCCGGCACCCTGGACGTGCCCGCCATCGCCTCCTTCGCCGTGGCCGGCCGGCTCGCCGCCGAGCGGCGCGAGTGGTTCGCCCGCGAGATCGGCGCGCTGCGCGACGCCCTGATCACCGCCGTCCGCACGGCGGTCCCCGACGTGATCCTGGGCGGCGACCCCGCGCCCGCCGGGCGCCTCCCGGCCAACGCCCACTTCACCTTCCCCGGCTGCGAGGGCGACTCGCTGCTGCTCCTGCTGGACGCCCAGGGCATCGAGTGCTCCACCGGCTCGGCCTGCACCGCCGGCGTCGCCCAGCCCAGCCACGTCCTCCTCGCCACCGGCACCGACCCCGACCTGGCCCGCGGCACCCTCCGCTTCTCCCTGGGCCACACCTCCACGCAGGACGACGTCGACGCCGTCGCCAAGGCCATCGGCCCGGCGGTGGAGCGGGCCCGGGCGGCGGGACTCAGCTGACACCGCGCGGCGGCCCGGCACGCGCGGCGCGGAAGGCCGGGGCGCGCCGGGCTCAGGCGCGCGCCGCCCGTGAGGCCGGCGCGGTGGGTGAGGTGCTCGGCGCCGGCGCGGTCCGCGCGCGGCGCACCAGCCGCAGGTAACGGTCCCAGTCCCAGTACGGTCCCGGGTCCGTGTGGTCGGTGCCCGGCACCTCCACGTGCCCGATGATGTGCTCCCGGTCGACGGGTATGCGGTACCGCCCGCAGATCCCGGCCGTCAGCCGGGCCGAGGCGGCGTACATCGCGTCCGTGAACGACGACGCCTTCTCCACGAAGCCCTCGTGCTCTATGCCGACGCTGCGCTCGTTGTACGCGCGGTTGCCCGCGTGGAAGGCCACGTCCAGCTCGCGGATCATCTGCGTCACACGGCCGTCCGCGCCGACGATGTAGTGCGCCGCGGCCTGGTGCGCGGGGTCCTGGAACACCTTCACCGCGCTCGCGTAGCTGCCCTGGGTGACATGGACGACCACCCGGTCCACCGGGTAGTCCTCGGGCCGGTCCGCGCGCCGGTAGTTGGCCGGGGAGGCCGCCACCCAGCGGGCCCCGGCGAAGTCCACCGCACCGGCCACCCGGGGTCTGCGCTCGCCCGGCGATCGCAGGCCGCCGTGCCACAGCACCGCCCCGCCCGCGACGGCCACCGCCCCGCCCACGAGCACCGCCCGCCGCGCCGGCCACCGTCCCGCGCCACCGGCCCCGCCGGCCGGCCCCGCCTTCTTCGCCCCCATACGGTCTCCAACGCATATCCGGCGGACCCGGTTCCCGCACCCCCGTACCCTGGAGGGGCTATGACTGACACCTCGCAGCGCTCCCGCCCCCTCCGCGTCCTCGCCGCCATGTCCGGCGGGGTGGACTCCGCCGTCGCCGCGGCCCGCGCCGCGGAAGCCGGTCACGACGTCACCGGCGTCCACCTCGCGCTCTCCGCGAACCCGCAGTCCTTCCGCACGGGTGCGCGGGGCTGCTGCACCGTCGAGGACTCGCGCGACGCCCGCCGCGCCGCCGACGTCATCGGCATCCCCTTCTACGTGTGGGACCTCGCCGACCGCTTCCGCGAGGACGTCGTCGAGGACTTCGTCGCCGAGTACGAGGCGGGCCGCACCCCCAACCCGTGCCTGCGCTGCAACGAGAAGATCAAGTTCGCGGCGCTGCTGGACAAGGCGCTCGCCCTCGGCTTCGACGCGGTGTGCACCGGCCACTACGCGAAGGTGGTCGAGCACGAGGACGGCACCCGCGAGCTGCACCGCGCCTCCGACATGGCCAAGGACCAGTCGTACGTCCTGGGCGTCCTCGACGAGAGGCAGCTCGCGCACGCGCTGTTCCCGCTCGGCGACACCGTCACCACCAAGGACGAGATCCGCGCCGAGGCCGAGCGCCGGGGCCTGGCCGTCGCCAAGAAGCCCGACTCGCACGACATCTGCTTCATCGCGGACGGCGACACCCAGGGGTTCCTGGCCCGCCGCCTGGGCAAGGCCGAGGGCGACATCGTCGACGAGTCCGGCGCGGTCGTCGGCACCCACGAGGGCGCCTACGGCTTCACCGTCGGCCAGCGCAAGGGCCTGCGGATCGGCACCCCGGCCCCCGACGGCAAGCCGCGCTACGTCCTGGACATCTCGCCGGTGACCAACACGGTGACGGTCGGCCCGGCCGCCGCCCTCGACGTGGACGCCCTCACCGCGATCAGGCCCCGCTGGTGCGGCACCGCCCCCGCCGGCCCCGGCACCTACACCGCCCAGCTGCGCGCCCACGGCGGCGAGAGCGAGGTGCGCGCCGAACTGGTGGACGGCACCCTGGAGGTGACGTTCACCGAGCCGGTGCGCGGGGTCGCCCCCGGCCAGGCGATCGTGCTGTACGACGGCACGCGCGTGGTGGGCTCGGCGACGATCGCGACGACCCGGCGGGCGACGGCGGGCGCCGCCTGAGCGCGGAGCACCCCTGGCACCTCTCGTCCGGATCAGTCCGGGCCCGCGGGCTCCGGCCCTGACCCGGACGAAGGACCCCGCGCCCCGTAGAACTCCGCCAGCACCGGCGCCAGCACCTCCGGCTCCACCGCGTGGGTCTGGCCCGCCAGGACGCGGTACGTGCCCTGGGGGGCGGCCTCGGCCACCTGGCGGGCCGCCTCGCGCATCCACGCCGGGCCCGCGTCGCCCGCGACGGCCAGGACCGGCACGGTGACGGCCGCCAGCAGGTCGCGCGGGACCGTGCCGTCGCCCATGACCGCGTCGTCGTAGGCGAGGGTCGGGGCGACGGCCTCCAGGCCCGGCCACATGGGTGACTGGCGGGCGTTCACGATCATCTGCTCGGCCAGTCCGGTGACGCGCAGGAACAGCTCCACCGCGTCGCCGCGGCGGCCCTGCGCGAGCGCCCGCTCCAGCTCCTCGGTGTACCGGGCGTGGTCCGCGGCGCGGTCCTCCCGGACGTCGAACGGCGGCTCGTACACCGCGACCCGCCGTACCGGCAGCCCGGCCGCCGCCGCCCGCAGGGCCAGCGCACCGCCCGAGGAGATGCCGTAGAGCGCCGCGTCGCCGCCCACCGCGCCGATCACGGCCGCGAGGTCCTCCACCTCGCGCTCCACCGCGTACGGCGTGGTGTCCCCGCTCTCACCGCGGCCCCGCCGGTCGTACACGACCGCGCTGAACCGCCGCGACAGCGCCGCCGCCAGCGGCGCGACCGTGGCACCCGTCGACATCGCCCCGCTGACCAGGACGACCACCGGGCCCGTGCCGGTGCGCTGGTAGGCGATCGGGGTGCCGTCACGCGAGAGGGTCTTCTTGTCCATGGCTTCGAAGACTGCCACAAGAGCGCCGCGTCGGCGGCTCAGCGGGCTACAGCACCTCGGCGTCGTAGAAGCACAGGTGGTCCTTGATCGGCGCGACCTCGGGCTTCGGGTCCGGGTAGGCCCAGGCGAGGTCCGCCGCGTCCGGCAGGGACCAGTAGGAGGCGTCGCCCTTGAAGGGGCAGTGGGTGCGCGTGCCGGAGGGCGTCAGCAGGTCGAGGCGCACGTCCTCGGCGGGCAGGTAGTAGCGCGGGGGACAGCCGGTCTCGCGCAGCACCAGGGGGCGGTGGCTCTCGGCCAGGACCTGCCCGCCGCGCACCACGCGCACGTGCTCGTCGCCCTGTTCGACGGTGATCGTGTGTCCTTGGGTCATACCCGGGACAGCGCTCGCGCGCGCGGGCTTCTTCCCGCGCGCGGGAAGAACCCTCCGGCCGCGTACCGTGGGGCGCATGAACATCTGCGTCTTCCTCTCCGCCGCCGACCTCGACGAGCGCTACACGCGCCCCGCCCGGGACTTCGCCCGGCTGCTCGGCAAGGGCGGGCACAGCCTGGTGTGGGGCGGCTCGGACACCGGCCTGATGAAGGTGGTCGCGGACGGCGTGCACGAGGCGGGCGGCCGGCTGATCGGCGTGTCGGTCGACTTCCTGTCGGCCAAGGCCCGGCCCGGCGCCGACGAGATGGTGATCGCGGGCGACCTCGCCGAGCGCAAGAAGCTGCTCCTGGAGAAGGCCGACGCGGTGGTGATCCTGGTGGGCGGCACCGGCACCCTCGACGAGGCCACCGAGATCCTGGAGCTGAAGAAGCACGGCCGCACGGACAAGCCGGTGGTGCTGCTCAACACGGCGGGCTTCTACGACGGCCTGCGCGAGCAGTTCCGCCGGATGGAGGAGGAGGGGTTCCTGCCCCGGCCGCTGGCCGAGCTGGTGTTCTTCGCCGAGGAGCCCGCGGACGCGCTCGCGTACCTGGAGGAGTCGCTGAGCGGGCGCTGACCGGCGGGTGCGAGCATGGCGGGCATGGCTACACATGTGATCACCGGGGCCGGTTCCGGCATCGGCGCGGCCGTCGCCCGCCGTCTGCACGCGCGCGGGGACGACCTCGTGCTGCACGCGCGCGACGCGGGCCGGGCCAGGGAACTGGCCGCCGAGTTCCCCGGCGCCCGCACCCTGGTCGGCGACCTGGCCGACCCGGACCGGCTCAGCTGGGCCTTCTCGCACCAGACGCTCCCCGACCGGGTCGACTCCCTGCTGCACGTCGCGGGCGTGGTCGACCTCGGCCCCGTGGGTGAGCTGACGCCGAAGTCCTGGCACCACCAGCTGAACGTCAACCTGGTCGCCCCCGCCGAGCTGACCCGCCACTTCCTGCCCCAGCTGCGCGCCGCACGCGGCCACGTGGTCTTCGTCAACTCGGGCGCGGGCCTGAGCGCGAACGCCGACTGGTCCGCCTACGCCGCCTCCAAGCACGGCCTGAA
Organism: Streptomyces sp. NPDC006743; assembly: GCF_040703815.1. Taxonomy (NCBI): domain Bacteria; kingdom Bacillati; phylum Actinomycetota; class Actinomycetes; order Kitasatosporales; family Streptomycetaceae; genus Streptomyces; species Streptomyces sp. NPDC006743. Next base: position 67,877 of record NZ_JBEYJA010000014.1, read on the forward strand.
GGCCCTCGCCGACGCCCTGCGCCAGGAGGAGCACCCCAACGGCGTCCGCGTCACCTCCGTCTACCCCGGCCGCACCGCGAGCCCCATGCAGGCCAAGGTGCACCGGCAGGAGGGCAAGGAGTACGAACCCGGGAAGTGGATCGACCCCGAGTCCGTGGCGACCACCGTCCTGATGGCCCTCGACCTGCCCCGCGACGCCGAGGTGAACGACCTCACGGTGCGCCCGGGGCGCTGACCGGGCCCGCCCGTTCCGTACGCTGCTGCGGTGAGCGAAAACAGCCAGTTCAGCTTCGGTGGCGCCACCGGGCTCGGGTCGATGCCCGGCGGGGACGCCCGCGAGGCCGTCAAGACCGTCACCGGGACCTTCGAGGACTTCCCCCACCTGCCCGAACTGCCCGCGCGCGGGCCGGGCGCCGACATGATCGGGCGTACCGCGGGCATGCTCGTCGAGATGTACGCGCGCGTGGAGCCCAGCGGGTGGCGCCTGGGCGACCGGCCGGGACGGGACACCAGACGGGCGCGGTCCTGGCTGGGCGAGGACCTCGACGCCCTGGAGGAGTTCACCCAGGGCCACGAGGGCGTCCTGAAGGTCCAGGCGGTGGGGCCGTGGACGCTCGCCGCCCACCTGGAGCTGCGGAACGGCGAGGCCGCCCTGTCCGACGCCGGCGCCTGCCGGGACCTGGCCGGCTCGCTCGCCGAGGGGCTGCGGCTGCACCTCGCGGAGGTCCGGCGGCGGGTGCCCGCCGCCCGCCTCGTCCTCCAGCTCGACGAACCGTCCCTCACCGCCGTGCTGCGCGGGCAGGTGCGCACCGCCAGCGGCTACCGCACCCACCGTGCCGTCGACCGGCAGGTCGTGGAGGCCACCTTGCGCGACGTCCTCGCCGCCCACCCCGGCGGGCCCGTCGTCGTCCACTCCTGCGCGCCCGACGTGCCCTTCGCGCTGCTGCGCAGGGCGGGCGCCGCCGGCGTCTCCTTCGACTTCTCGCTCCTCACCGAACGTGACGACGAGGCGATCGGGGAGGCGGCGGAGGGCGGCACCCACCTCTTCGCCGGTGTCGTCCCCACCACGGACGGCCCGTTGTCAGACCCTGCCGGTAGCGTCATGGGTGTCAGAACGCTGTGGCGCAGGCTGGGGCTGCGACCGGGGCTGCTCGCCCGGTCGGTCACCCTCACCCCGGCGTGCGGACTCGCGGGCGCTTCCCCCGCGTACGCACGCCAGGCCCTCGCCCACTGCGTACGGGCGGCGAGATCCCTCGCGGACAACCCAGAGTAACGGGAGGACAACACGGTGGCCGGCGACAAGCAGCAAGCGGAGACAGCGGTGCCCGCCGAGGCGCGGGAGGAGCACGCCCGGCTCGCGGAACAGGTCGAGGAGCACCGCTTCCGGTACTACGTCAAGGACGCCCCCGTCATCAGCGACGCCGACTTCGACCGGCTGCTGCGCTCCCTGGAGGCACTGGAGGACAGGCACCCGGAGCTGCGCACGCCCGACTCGCCGACCCAGAAGGTCGCCGGCTCGTACGCCACGGAGTTCACCGCGGTCGAGCACCGCGAGCGGATGCTCTCCCTGGACAACACGTTCAACGACGACGACCTCGCCGCCTGGGCCGACCGCATCGCCAGGGAACTGGGCGAGCAGGAGTACCACTTCCTGTGCGAGCTGAAGGTCGACGGCCTCGCCGTCAACCTCACCTACGAGCACGGCCGGCTCACCCGCGCCGCCACCCGCGGCGACGGCCGCACCGGCGAGGACATCACCCCCAACGTCCGCACGATCGCCGAGATCCCCGACCGGCTGCACGGCGACGAGGTGCCCGACCTCGTGGAGATCCGCGGCGAGGTCTACTTCCCGATGGACAAGTTCGAGGAGCTGAACGCCCGGCTGGTCGCGGCCGGCGACAAGCCCTTCGCCAACCCGCGCAACGCGGCGGCCGGTTCGCTGCGCCAGAAGGACCCGCGCGTCACCGCCACCCGTCCGCTGCACATGGTGGTCCACGGCATCGGCGCCCTGCGGGGGTACGAGGGCCTCACCCGCCTCTCCCAGGCCTACGAGCTGCTGCACACCTGGGGCCTGCCCACCTCCCCGCACAACAGGGTGGTCGACGGCCTCGCGGGCGTACGGGAGTTCATCGCCCACTACGGCGAGAACCGGCACTCCGTGGCGCACGAGATCGACGGCGCCGTCATCAAGCTCGACGAGATCCGTCTCCAGGGCCGGCTCGGCTCCACGGCCCGCGCGCCCCGCTGGGCGATCGCGTACAAGTACGCGCCCGAAGAGGTCAACACCAAGCTCATCGACATCAAGGTGGGCGTCGGCCGCACCGGCCGCGTCACGCCGTACGCCCAGGTGGAGCCGGTCACCGTGGCCGGCTCCGAGGTCGAGTTCGCCACCCTGCACAACCAGGAGGTCGTCAAGGCCAAGGGCGTCCTCATCGGGGACACGGTGGTGCTGCGCAAGGCCGGTGACGTCATCCCGGAGATCCTCGGCCCGGTCGTCGACCTGCGCGACGGCAGCGAGCGGGAGTTCGTGATGCCCGCCGAGTGCCCCGAGTGCGGGACGCCGCTGCGGGCCATGAAGGAGGGCGACATCGACCTCCGCTGCCCCAACGCGCGCACCTGCCCGGCCCAGTTGCGCGAGCGGGTCTCCTACCTCGCGGGCCGCGAGTGCCTGGACATCGAGCACTTCGGCGCGGTGGCCGCCGCCGCGCTCACCCGCCCGCTGGAACCGGCCGATCCGCCGCTGGCCGACGAGGGCGACCTGTTCGACCTGACGGTGGAGAAACTGCTGCCCATCAAGGCCTACGTCCTCGACCCGGACAGCGGGCTGCCCAAGCGCGACCCGAAGACGGGCGAGGAGAAGGTCGTCACGGTCTTCGCCAACCAGAAGGGCGAGCCGAAGAAGAACACCCTCGCGCTGCTGCGGAACATCGAGGCGGCCAAGGACCGTCCGCTGGCCCGTTTCCTGAACGGGCTCTCCATCCGGCACGTCGGCCCCGTCGCGGCCCAGGCGCTGGCGCGCGAGTTCCGTTCCGTCGACCGCATCGACCAGGCCACCGAGGAGGAACTGGCCGGCACCGACGGGGTCGGCCCGATCATCGCCGCCGCCGTCAAGGAGTGGTTCGCCGAGGAGTGGCACCGCGAGATCGTGCGCAAGTGGAAGGCCGCCGGAGTCCCGTTGGAGGACCGCTCCTCGGGAGAGGAGCAGGGGCCGCGTCCGCTGGAGGGCCTGACGGTCGTGGTCACCGGCACCCTGGAGCACTTCACCCGGGACGGCGCCAAGGAGGCGCTGCAGAGCCGGGGCGCGAAGGTGACCGGTTCGGTCTCCAAGAAGACCGCCTTCGTGGTGGTGGGGGACAACCCCGGTTCGAAGTACGACAAGGCGATGCAGCTGAAGGTTCCGGTGCTGGACGAGGCGGGTTTCGGCGTACTGCTGGAACAGGGCCCGGACGCGGCGGCCGAAGTCGCCCTGCCGACCGGCGAGTAGCGGTTGAAGGCCCCCCGTTCGGCGCATACCAGATGCATACGGGTGGCCGGGGCGCATTCGGGCAACCGTCGGCGACCGCTGCCCGGGGAAGCCTTCCGCGGCCTACTGTTGAGGGGTGCGCCCGCCGTGCCCGGCTGGGGTCGGGGCGTCCCCGTGCTCCTGCCGAGTACGTGGAAGGGTTTTCCAGCGCGGCCGTGCCCAGGGGACGTCGGGCACCGGGCCGCGTGGCGTGGGCACCGCCGGCAGTGAGAGGGACGGGAATGGAACCGACCGAGAGCGCCGCCCCGCACTCACGGCTGCGCCGGATGACCGGCGCATGGCGAGGGGGCCGGGAGCGGGCGGCAGAGCGTCCGGCCGCGGACAGGCACACCGGGCGCGCGGGACTCGCCGCCCGCGCCGCGCGGTCGTACCCGGTGGCGGAGGACCACGTCCCGGCGGGACCGCCCGGCCGGGGTGCCTCCGCGCTGCCGGGCGCCGGGGCCGAGCGGCCCCCGGCCCGGCCGGCCCTGCCCACGGTGGTCGTCGCGGTGGCCGCCCTCGCCCTCGGCGCCGGTCTCTACGGCGCCTTCTCCGCCGGGCACGCCCTCTTCCCCTCCGGTACGGCCGGCTGGTCGCTGGCCGTGCTCACCGGCGTCATCGTCGGCCACCTGGTCATGCTCGGCCGGGCCCGCTGGTGGGGCGGCACCGGCTCCGGCGCCGCCCTCACCCTGGCCGTGCTCCTGCTCTACGGCTGGGTCCCGGCCGGCCTGGTCAGCCTCACCGTCGTCGTCCTGGTCGGCATAGCCAGGCGGCACCGCTGGCGCCCGGGCGTACTGCACGGCGCGGTCGACATCCTCGGCATCGGCGCCGCCGCCCTGGTCCTCGGCGCCTTCGGCCGGGTACCGACCGTGGAACGGCCCTGGGACCCGGGCACCTGGACCGCGTACACGGCCCCCCAGGTGGTGCTGGTCGCCGCCGTCTACCTCGCGGTCACCCGCGTCCTGCTGTGGTACCTGCACTCCCCGCGCACCGACCCGCTGCCCACCGTCGCCCGCACCGCGCTGGTCCGGCAGGGCCTGGTCGCGGTGGCGCTGCTCGGGATCGCCCCGCTGGTCTGCGTCGTCGCCGTCGCCGCCCCGGTGCTGCTGCCGCTGTTCGCCATCCCGCTCATCGCCCTCGACTCCACGCTGTGGATCGCCCGCGCCCGCGCCGAGGAACAGCTGCGCGACCCGCTGACCGGGCTGCCCAACCGGCAGTGGCTCCTGGAGCGCATCTGGACCGCCCTGGACGACGCCGAACGCATCGGCGCCCGCGCCGCCCTGATGCTGATCGACCTCGACCGTTTCCGCTCGGTCAACGACACCCTCGGTCACCTCGCCGGGGACCGGCTGCTGCTCCAGATCGCCGACCGGCTGCGGCAGGCCCTGCCGCGCGGCGCGGAGGCGGCCCGGCTCGGCGGCGACGAGTTCGCCGTGTTACTGCCCGTCGCCGACTCCACGACGTCCGCGACGCGCATCGCGCGCGGCCTGGTCACCACCCTCAGCTCCCCGCTCGACCTCGACGGGCTCACCCTCGTCCTGGAGGCCAGCGCCGGGGTCGCCGTCTTCCCCGACCACGCCCTGGACGCCGAAGGCATGCTGCGCCGGGCGGACGTGGCGATGTACCAGGCCAAGCGGGACCGGACGGGCGTGGAGGCCTACGAGTCCAAGCGGGACTCCAACACTCCCGACCGGCTCGGCCTGCTCGGCGATCTGCGCCGGGCCCTGGACGCCCACGAGGTCCAGCTGCACTACCAGCCCAAGGTCCGCTTCGACGGCCAGGTCGCCGGCCTGGAGGCGCTGGTGCGCTGGGTGCACCCCGAGCGCGGCAAGGTCCCGCCGGACGAGTTCATAGCGATAGCCGAGTCCTCCGGACTGATGCCCCACCTGACGGAGTACGTACTGGAGACCGCCCTCGGACAGGTCGCCGCGTGGCGCGCCCAGGGCCTGTTCGTCCCGGTCGCCGTCAACGTCTCCCCGCGCGACGTGCACACCCCCGGCTTCGCCGGCTCGGTGGCCGCCCGCCTGGCCCGGCACGGCGTCCCGGCGGGCGCCCTCCAGCTGGAGATCACCGAGCACGTCCTCCTGGAGGACCCGCAGCGGGCCGCCGACACGCTGGCCGGCCTGACCGCGCACGGCGTGAAGATGTCGCTGGACGACTTCGGCACCGGCTACTCCTCGCTGGTGCACCTGCGGCGGCTGCCGGTGAGCGAGCTGAAGATCGACCGCTCGTTCGTGGCCCGCCTCGCGGTGGACACCGAGGACGCGGAGATCGTGCGCTGCACCGTCGACCTCGCCCACTCCCTGGGCCTGCTCGTCGTCGCGGAGGGCGTCGAGGACGACGAGACCTGGGAGCGGCTGCGCGACCTGGGCTGCGACGCCGTGCAGGGCTGGCTGGTCGCCGCCGCCATGCCGCCCGAGGAGACGACGGCGTGGCTGCGGGCGCGCGGCTCGCGCGGCTGGGTGCGGCCCGCCGCCGCGCTGCCCGCCGCGGCCGGCGACGAGTGAGGCCCGGTCCGGCGGGCAGCGAGGTCCCGGGCGGCCGGCCCGCCGGACCGCCGCGCCGCCGCGGCGGCAGGACGCGCGCCGCTGCCCGACGCCCGCACTGCCGCTGAAGGCGCACGCTGCCGCTGAGGCCCGCCCCGCCACTGATGACGCGCGCTGCCTCTCGCTCCGGGCGGTGCGCGCACGGGCGGTGCGTGCAGGTCAGATCAGGCCATATCTCGTCAGTTCGTGGCCCTCCAGTTCTGGCCATGGTGCTTCGAATCAGGCCAGACCGGACAGTTCGGTCCAGCCCGGTTCAGGCCGACTGAGGGCGAGCCGGGGTCACGCGGCCCGGCTAGGGCGAGCCGGGTCACGCGGCCCGGCTCGGCGCGGCTCACCGCGTGCCGGGCGGCACGAAGTGGCCGATCAGCAGGGACAGCCGGCGTTCGTGGGTGTGCTCCGGCAGCCGTCCGCTGCGCATCAGGGTCACCAGCCCGTGCAGACCGGCCCAGAACGTCTCCGTGAGGTGCCCGGGGTCCTCGCCCGGCGCCGCGACCGGCTCGACGGCCGCCAGCAGCTCGCCGAAGGCCTCGCGCAGGGCCGCGGGCGCCTCGGGCGTGGCGAACGGCAGGTCCACCAGGTGCGTGAACATCGCGTCGTAGAGTGCGGGCCGCCGCCGACCGAAGGCGGTGTAGGTCTCGCTGACCGCCGTCAGCGCCTCGCGCGTGCCCCCGGCCGCCGTGCGCGCCGCGCGCAGGGCGGCGGCCAGCTCCGCACAGCCCTCGACCGCGACCGCCGCCATGATCGCGTCCTTGCCCTTGAAGTGGCTGTACAGGACCGGCTGGCTGTACTCGATCTCGGCGGCCAGCCGCCGGGTGGTGACCGCGTCCCAGCCTTCCGCCTCGGCCAGTTCCCGGGCGGCCGTCACGATCAGCCGCTCGCGTTCCGCTCGTTCGCGCTCCCGGCGCGTCTGGATCGTCATGCCTTTCATTCTAGCGGTGCTAGCCAATCTGTCGATGCTCTGTTAGCTTCGCTCTCATTGCTAGCGCCGCTAGCTCATTCGAGGTGGGAGAAGAGACGTGACCGTCACCGCGTACACCCTGGCTGTCGTGCTCGACCTGTTCTGCGTCTTCCTCGGCTACCGCTTCCTGTTCCGGGCCGCCCCCTCCGCCGCCGCTTACGGGGTCCCCGCCGATCCGGCCGGCGACGCCGGCGCCTACCTGACGGTCAAGGGCCTGCGCGACGGCACCTTCGGCCTGGTCGGTCTCGCGCTGCTGGCCTTCGCGGGCGCCCGCGCCGAGGCCTGGTTCATGCTGTGCGTGGCCCTGGTGCCGCTCGGCGACACCCTGATAGTCCTGCGCCACGGCGGTCCGAAGGCCGTCGCCTTCGGAATCCACTGCGCCACGGCCGTCGTTGTCCTGATCGGTGCCGGACTGCTCTTCGCCGTCTGACGTCCGTGCCGGACCGCCTTCACCGGCCGGTGTCCGACCCGAACGGCCGAACCCACCGGGAGAGACGCATCATGTCCCTGTTCGTACCGAAGTTCGACGAGTCCGTGATCGTCCGCGAGGCCGAGGCCGAAGTGGTCGGCCGCGCGCCCGCCACCGTGCGGCTGCTGGCCGACAGCAGCGCGACCGGTGGTGCCCTGTCCACCCAGCGCGTCACCCTCGTGGCGGGCGCCGACGGCGCCAAGCCGCACTGGCACGACAACTCCGCCGAGATGTTCTTCCTGCTCGACGGCGCCGCCGACATCCTCTCCGGCGACGAGGTCCTCACCGCCGGCCCCGGCGACCTCGTCGTCGTCCCGCCCGGCAAGCCGCACGCCTTCGCCGCCGTGCCCGGAGCCGACGCCGACCTGCTCATCGTCCTGGCGCCGGGCGTCGAGCGTTTCGAGTACTTCCGCCACCTGCGGCGCATCGCCCTCGGCGAGGTCGCCCCGGAGAGTCTGCTGGAGGTCCAGGACCTCTACGACAACCACTTCCTGGGCAGCACCGCGTGGGACGCGCGGCGCCGGGCGCAGGCGCCGGGGGAAACCGTTTAACGGCCACGGGGTCCGGCCCCATAGGATTGGGCCAAACCGACTTTCCCAAGCCGATTTGCCCAACCACACACTCACCCCAGAGGAACGCTGCATGCCTGGCATCACGCGCGAGGAGGTCGCCCACCTCGCCCGGCTGGCGCGTCTGGAGCTGAAGCCCGAAGAGCTCGACCACTTCGCGGGACAGCTGGACGACATCATCGGCGCGGTGGCCCGCGTCAGTGAGGTCGCCGACCAAGACGTACCCCCGACCTCCCACCCGCTGCCGCTGACCAACGTCATGCGCGCGGACGAGGTCCGTCCGTCGCTCACCCCCGAGCAGGCGCTGTCCGGCGCCCCGGCCCAGGAGCAGCAGCGTTTCAAGGTGCCGCAGATCCTGGGGGAGGAGTAAGCAATGACGGACATCATCAAACTCACCGCTGCCGAGACGGCCGCGAAGATCGCCTCCGGTGAGCTGACGGCCGTCGAGGTCACCGAGGCCCACCTCGCCCGGATCGAGGCCGTCGACGAGAAGGTGCACGCCTTCCTGCACGTCGACCGCGAGGGCGCGCTCGCCCAGGCCCGCGCCGTGGACGAGAAGCGGGCGCGCGGCGAGAAGCTCGGCCCGCTGGCCGGCGTACCGCTCGCGCTGAAGGACATCTTCACCACCGAGGGCGTGCCGACCACGGTCGGCTCCAAGATCCTCGAAGGCTGGATCCCGCCGTACGACGCGACGCTCACCAAGCGGCTCAAGGACGCCGACGTCGTCATCCTCGGCAAGACCAACATGGACGAGTTCGCCATGGGGTCCTCCACGGAGAACAGCGCCTACGGCCCGACCGGCAACCCCTGGGACCTCACCAAGATCCCCGGCGGCTCCGGCGGCGGTTCCTCCGCCGCGCTCGCCTCCTTCCAGGCGCCGCTGGCCATCGGCACCGACACCGGCGGCTCCATCCGCCAGCCGGCCGCCGTCACCGGCACGGTCGGCGTCAAGCCGACCTACGGCGCGGTCTCCCGCTACGGCATGGTGGCGTTCTCCTCCTCCCTCGACCAGGGCGGCCCCTGCGCCCGTACGGTCCTGGACGCCGCGCTGCTGCACGAGGTGATCGCCGGGCACGACCCGCTCGACTCCACCTCCATCGACGAGCCGGTCCCGCCGGTCGTCGAGGCCGCCCGCAACGGCAGCGTGGCCGGCATGCGCGTCGGCGTCGTCAAGCAGTTCCGCGGCGAGGGCTACCAGGCCGGCGTCATCCAGCGCTTCGACGAGTCCGTCGAGGTGCTCAAGGAGCTGGGCGCGGAGATCGTCGAGCTGGACTGCCCGTCCTTCGACCTGGCCCTGTCGGCGTACTACCTGATCGCGCCGTCCGAGTGTTCGAGCAACCTCGCCCGCTTCGACGGTCTGCGCTACGGCCTGCGCACCGGTGACGACGGCTCGCACTCCGCCGAGGAGGTCACCTCCCTCACCCGTGAGGCGGGCTTCGGCCCCGAGGTCAAGCGCCGCATCATGCTCGGCACGTACGCGCTCAGCTCCGGCTACTACGACGCGTACTACGGCAGCGCCCAGAAGGTCCGTACGCTGATCAAGCAGGACTTCGACAAGGCGTTCGAGCAGGTCGACGTGATCGTCTCCCCGACGACCCCGACCACCGCCTTCGCGATCGGTGAGCGCGCCGACGACCCGATGGCGATGTACCTGGCCGACCTGTGCACCATCCCCACCAACCTGGCGGGCAACGCGGCCATGTCCCTGCCCTGCGGTCTCGCCCCCGAGGACAACCTCCCGGTGGGCCTGCAGATCATCGCCCCGGTGATGAAGGACGACCGCCTGTACAAGGTGGGTGCCGCCGTCGAGGCCGCGTTCGTGGAAAAGTGGGGACATCCGCTGCTTGAGGAGGCTCCGTCGCTGTGAGCAACGCACTGTCCAAGGCCAAGGGCTTCAAGAAGTCCAAGTCCGGTACGTACCTGTCCATGGCGACGACCGCGTTCGGCGCCGTCAGCGTCATCAAGCAGGCCAAGAAGGCCCGCACGGAGAGCGACACGCTGCGCCTGATCGACGCCGCCGTGTCGGCCGCCGCCATCGTCACCGGCCTCGCCATCCTCTACCGCGAGCTGAAGCGGCTGGGCGACGACGACGTCCTGCTGGGCTGAGAGGGAAGTTTTCACCGTGACCACCACGACCGACCTGGTGTCGTACGAGGACGCGCTGGCGTCGTACGACCCCGTCATGGGCCTCGAGGTCCATGTCGAACTCGGCACCCGCACCAAGATGTTCTGCGGCTGTTCGACCGCGCTCGGTGCCGACCCGAACACCCAGACCTGTCCCGTCTGCCTCGGCCTGCCCGGCGCCCTCCCGGTCGTCAACGCGACCGGCGTGGAGTCCGCCGTCAAGATCGGCCTCGCGCTGAACTGCTCGATCGCCGAGTGGTGCCGCTTCGCCCGGAAGAACTACTTCTATCCGGACATGCCGAAGAACTTCCAGACCTCCCAGTACGACGAGCCGATCGCCTTCGACGGGTACCTCGACGTGCAGCTGGAGGACGGCGAGACCTTCCGCGTGGAGATCGAGCGCGCCCACATGGAGGAGGACACCGGCAAGTCGACGCACGTCGGCGGCGCCACCGGCCGTATCCACGGCGCGTCCCACTCCCTGCTCGACTACAACCGCGCCGGCATCCCGCTCATCGAGATCGTCACCAAGCCGATCGTCGGTGCCGGTGAGCGTGCCCCGGAGGTCGCCAAGGCCTACGTCCGTGAGCTGCGCGAGCTGATCCGCGCGCTCGGCGTCTCCGAGGCCCGCATGGAGATGGGCCAGATGCGCTGCGACGTGAACCTGTCGCTGATGCCCAAGGGCGCCGACAAGTTCGGCACGCGCAGCGAGACGAAGAACGTCAACTCGCTGCGTTCCGTCGAGCGCGCCGCCCGGTTCGAGATCCAGCGGCACGCGGCGGTGCTCTCCTCGGGCGGCACCATCGTCCAGGAGACCCGCCACTTCCACGAGGACACAGGGTCCACGACCTCGGGCCGGATCAAGGAGGAGGCCGAGGACTACCGGTACTTCCCCGAGCCCGACCTGGTGCCGGTGGCCCCCTCGCGCGAGTGGGTCGAGCAGATCCGCGCCGCGCTGCCCGAGCTGCCGCTGGCCCGCCGCACCCGGCTGCTGGCGGAGTGGGGCATCTCGGCCACCGACATGCAGGCCATCCTCAACGCCGGCGCGCTGGACCCGATCGTCGCCACCATCGACGCCGGGGCCGATGCGGCCTCCGCCCGCAAGTGGTGGATGGGCGAGCTGGCGCGCAGCGCCAACGAGTCCGGCAAGAGCCTGGACGAGCTGGCCATCACCCCGCAGCAGGTCGCCCGGGTCACCGAGCTGGTCGCCGCGGGAGAGCTGAACGACAAGCTGGCCCGTCAGGTCATCGAGGGCGTCCTCGCGGGCGAGGGCACCCCGGACGAGGTCGTCGACAAGCGCGGCCTGAAGGTCGTCTCCGACGAGGGCGCGCTGACCGCCGCCGTCGAGGAGGCCATCGCCGGGAACCCGGGCGTCGCGGACAAGATCCGCGGCGGCAAGGTGGCCGCGGCCGGCGCGCTGGTCGGCGCCGTCATGAAGGCCACCCGCGGCCAGGCGGACGCGGCCCGCGTCAAGGAGCTGATCCTCGAGAAGCTCGGCGTCGGCGAGGGCTGAGCCGCCGGAGGCGGTGACGCAGTGACCCTGGGGGGACGCATCGGGCGCGATGCGTCCCCCCAGGGGTTTCCCGGGCCCTCGGGTTCCCGGGACGGGGCAGACGCCCCAGGGGGCGCCCCTCCGGTCGTCCCGCGGTGGTCGCGCCGGTCCTCGGCACCATGGCCGTCCCGTGGCCGTCGCCCCCGTCGGCGACCCCGCTTCAGGCCGGCCGGACGCAGCCGCTACGCTCGCCCGCCATGAGTGGACGCGCCGATTCCGAGACGCCGGCACGGATATCCGACACCGGGACGCCCGCCCGGACAGCCGACCCAGGGACGCCGCCACGGACAGGCGAGACGCCGGCACGGACAGCTGATGCAGGGACGCCGGCACGGACAGGCGAGACGCCGGCACGGACAGCCGAGGCGCCGACCCGGACGGCTGATGCCGGGACCCCGGCACGGTCCTCCGTGGCGCCCGCCCGGTCCTCCGTCGCGCCCGCGCAGTCGTCCATGGCGCCCGCACGGAGCGCAGGGACCCCCGCACGGAGCGCAGGAACGCCCGCATCGAGCGCAGGGACCCCCGCGCGGGCCCTGCCGAAGGGCGGGACGCCTCGTGGGGCACACGCCGGGCCGTGCGGTTCCGCCGGCGCACCCGCGGCGGACGTCGCCCTGCTGGACGCCGCCCCGCCGCACGAACCCGGCGACGAACCGCCCGAGGGCGTCTCGGTGGCCCGCCGGGCCCGCTGGGTGGCCGCCGGTACCGGTGCGCTGCTGACCCTCGCCGGACTCGGCGCGTCCCTGCTGCGGCTCAGCGGCGCCGCCCCGGCCCGCATACCGGCCGCCTACGCCGTCGGAGCCGTCCTGTGCGCCTGCGCGGCCGTCCTGGGACACCGGGGCCGTACCCGGCGGGCACTGTGGCTCCTCATCGCCGGGGTGATGGTGATGGCCCTCGGCGACGAGCCCGCCTGACGGCCCCTCGCCCCCGGCTCTCCCAGGAGCCTGTGACTTCCCCGGTGAATCGCGTCGCAATGGTGTGAGTAAGGCCACGAATGCGGTAAACGATCACATTCGCCTGCAAGAGTGTTTTCACCTTGCTCATGCGTTCTTTGCGGGCTGTTCCGTTCAGGGACGACTGTTCCTGGTCAAAGATCCACAAAAAGACACTGGGAGCACGTTTCGTGGCAGCCCTCGCGCGCTGGTGCGTCCGGCACCGCCTCGTCACCGTTCTGCTCTGGCTCCTCGCCCTCGGCGGGGTCACGGTCGCCGCCGCCGTCGCAGGCCCCGCGTACTCCAACGACTACGAGGTCCCCGGCACCGAGTCGGGCCGTGCCACCCAGTTGCTGCAACAGGGTTTCCCGGGCCTCGGAGGGGACAGCGACACCGTCGTCTGGCACACCGCCTCCGGCACCGTCCGGGCCGCCGACGTCGAGCAGACCATGACCCGCGCCCTGGACCGCATCGAGTCCCTGCCCGCCGTGGCCTCCGTGACCAGCCCCTACAAGGGCCAGGCCACCCAGGTCACGGACCGGATCAGCCGTGACGGCCACACCGCGTACGCGACGGTCACCTTCGCCCGCCCCGCCCAGGACATCACCAAGGCCCAGGCGGAGGCCGTCGTCCGGGCCGCCAAGGAGGCCCAGAGCGACGGGCTCCAGGTGGAACTGGGCGGGAGCGCCGTCGGAGCCACCCAGTCCTCCGGCGGGCACCTCGCCGAGATCCTGGGCGTCGCCGTGGCCGCCGTGGTGCTCCTGGTGGCGTTCGGTTCGCTCGCCGCGTCCCTGCTGCCCATCGCCACGGCGCTGGTGAGCGTCGGCACCGCCCACGCGGCCATAGGGCTGCTCGGCCACGCCATGACGGTCGCCGACTTCGCCCCGATGCTGGGCATGCTCATCGGGCTCGGCGTGGGCATCGACTACGCGCTGTTCATCGTCACCCGCCACCGCAGGGGGCTCAAGCGCGGTCTCCCGGTCACCGAGGCGGCCACGAACGCCGTCGCCACCACCGGACGCGCCGTGGTCTTCGCGGGCGCGACCGTCTGCATCGCCCTGCTGGGCATGCTGATCCTGCGTCTCGGCTTCCTCAACGGCGTCGCGGTCGCCGCCGCGTCCACCGTCGTCCTCACCGTCGCCGCCTCGGTGACCCTGCTGCCCGCCCTGCTGTCCTGGATCGGCCCGCGTGCCCTCAGCCGCCGCGAGCGGCGGCGCCTGGCCGAGCACGGCCCCGGGCCGGAGGTGCCCACCGGGTTCGCCGCCCGCTGGTCGGCCTTCGTGGAACGCCACCCCAAGCTCCTCGGCTCCCTCGCCCTCGCCGTCGTCACCGTGCTCGCCCTGCCCACGCTCTTCCTCCACCTGGGCACCTCCGACCAGGGCAACGACCCCGCGTCCTCGACCACCCGGCGGGCGTACGACCTCCTCGCCGACGGCTTCGGGCCCGGCGTCAACGGCCCGCTCACACTGGTGACCCGTATCGACGGGGCCGGGGACCGGCTCGCCCTGGACAACCTCGGCACCACCCTGCGCGCCACCGACGGCGTCGCCGCGGTCACCCCGGTGACCTACAACACCGGCGGCACCACCGCCTACCTGAACGTCGTCCCCGACTCCGCGCCCCAGTCGCAGCGCACCAGCGACCTCGTCGACCGGCTGCGCGAGAAGGTGCTGCCGCGCGCCGAGACCGGCACCTCGCTCGACGTGCACGTCGGCGGCGTGACCGCCGGGTACGACGACTTCGCCGGCGTCATCGTCGCCCGGCTGCCGCTGTTCGTCGGTGTCGTCGTGGGCCTCGGCTGCGTCCTGCTGCTGCTCGCCTTCCGCTCGGTGGGCATCCCCCTCAAGGCCGCCGTCATGAACGTCGCGGCCGTCGCCGCCTCCTTCGGCGTCGTCGTCACGATCTTCCAGTGGGGCTGGGGAAGCGAGTTCCTCGGCCTCGGCCGCGCCGGGCCCATCGAACCCTTCCTGCCCGTGATCATGGTCTCGGTCCTCTTCGGACTCTCCATGGACTACCAGGTCTTCCTGGTCAGCCGGATGTACGAGGAGTGGCTGGAGACCGGTGACAACCGGCGCGCCGTCCGGGTCGGCCTGGCCGAGACGAGCCGGGTGATCAACTCCGCCGCGGTCATCATGATCTCCGTCTTCCTCGCCTTCGTGCTCGGCGGCGACCGGGTGATCGCCATGTTCGGCATCGCGCTCGCCGCCGCCGTCGCCCTGGACGCCTTCGTCCTGCGCACCCTGCTCGTGCCCGCGCTCATGCACCTGCTCGGCCGTGCCAACTGGTGGCTGCCGCGCCGCCTGGACCGCGTCCTGCCGCGCATCAGCATCGAGCCGCCCGAGTGCCGCGCCGCCCATGAGAGGCTCGGCGACGTCATGGCGGAACTGGCGAAGGAGCAGGAAACGGATGTACGCGATATCCCTGGATGACGGCGCCGAACTGCGGCCGCTGGAACCCTGGCACGCCCAGGACTTCCTCGCCCACCTCGACCGCGGGCGCGCGTTCATCAACCGGCACGTCCCCTTCGCGGCGCACGCCACCGACGTGGACTCCGCCCGCGCCGTCCTCCAGTCGTACGCCGACAAGCGCGCCGCCGACCGCGGCTTCCTGCACGGCCTGTGGCTGGAGGGGACCCTGGTCGGCGGGCTGCTGTTCCCCGCCTTCGACGCGACGACCGGCACGTGCGAGATCGGCTGCTGGCTGGAACCGGAGGGCACCGGCCGGGGGCTGGTCACCCGTGGGGCCCGGGTCCTGCTCGACTGGGCGTTCGACGAGCGTGGCATGCACCGCGCGGAGTGGCACGTGTCGTCGGCCAACGAGGCGAGCATCAACGTCGCGCGGCGCCTGGGCCTGACCCGCGAGGGCGTGCTCCGCGAGCACTACCCCTACCGGGGCGTACGCCAGGACACCGAGATCTGGGCCGTCCTCGCCCCTGAGTGGCGGGCGTCCCGCGCGCATGGCGGCGACGGCGACCGTTAAGAGCCCTCTCAGACTGCGTCCGTACGGTGCCCGCATGGGAACCAGGACCGCAGACGAGGCCCGAGCCACCACCGGCACCGAGGCGACGGACGAGACGGAGGCGAAGCGCGAGACGCAGGCGCGGAACCGGGCGCAGCAGGAGACGGAGCAGCCGGCGGCGGCCGGCCGGGCGACCGCGCCGGACCAGACGAACGAGGCCGACGAGGCGCACGACGCCGACGAGGCCAAAGATGCGGAGACCGGGGTGACGGCTGGCGCCGGCGCGGCAGGGGAGGACCGGGACCGGGAAGCCGGTGAGCCCGGGGAAGCCGGTGCGACCGCTGCCGAGTCCGGTACCGCGACCGGCGAGCCCGGCCACGCCGGTCCCGAAGCCGGTACCGAAGAAGCCGGAGCCGGTACGGAGGAAGCCGAGGCCGGCGCCGAGGAAGCCGGTGCCGAGGAGGCCGGGGCCGAGGCGGCCCGCTCGGGCGTGGGGCAGGGCGCCGGTGCCGTCGTGTCCGCCGCCCTGGGCCTCGTCTCGCTCAGCGGCAGCTGGCTCGGCACCGTCGCCGGTGCCCGCGAGCAGTTGACCGGCCAGTTGCGGACCTCCACCTCCGCGAGCGTCGCCACGCAGATCAAGGAGGTCTACGGCGACGCCTGGCACACCACCGCCCTGTGGGGCGGCCTGTTCGCGCTGCTCGCTCTGATCGTCGGTGCCGCGGTGCTGGCCCGGCCGGCGTTCGGAGCCCCGGGCAGGCCGCAGGCACCCTGGACCAGGTCGGTCGCCTGGGCGGGCGTCGCCCTCGGTGCCGTCGGCCTGCTGCTGGCCGTCCTGAAGTACACCGACGTCCTGCTCGGGCTCCCCTCCGCCTGAGTCCGGCCACCCCCTGCCCCGGCCGTGCCACGCGGGATCTCATGACCCCGCGATCTCATGAACGTCATAAGGACCTCAGAGGCGGCTCCGAGGCCCCCGTGCGCGACTGAGAGCTGCGTGCAGAAGGGGGCGCCCGGCTCGCGACGCCCGGCACGCACCCTCGCGGCGTCGCCGAAAGGCCCTGACAGCTCCGCCACAACGGACCTTCCGGCGCCTTGCGATCGCACGCACCGGACGCCGCGACCTGGTCGGACTCCCCTTTCGTCCGCGGTTCTAAGGCCCCAGGCCCCCCGAAGATGCGGAACTCGCCCGATGCGGGCCGCCCGCCTGGGTGGCGAAGGTGGTGTCCGGCACCGCGAGAAGCGTGGCCGGACACCACCTCACCAGGGGGACACCATGTTCACGTACGAGTTCCACGAGCTGCGCTCCAGCGAGCTGCGCCGCCAGGCCGAACAGGAGCGGCTGGCCCGGTCGGTGCTCCGCCACCGCCGTGCCGCCCGCCGCACAGCCTCCCAGGAGGCACCCGAGGCCGAGGCGCATAGCGACGGCCCACGCCGGCACCGGTTCACCAGGGCCGCGTGAGGACACAGCCGCGGAAGGCGTCCGGCCCCCAGGAACAGGGCCGGCGCCTCCCGCCGGGCGACGACACGAAAACCCGTCCCGCACTGTCGTACCTCCGTGCGATGCTCGGGCCCGTGGAGACCAGGTCTGTCAGTCCGGTGTTCGTGGGCCGCTCGAACGAGCTGGACACGCTGCACGACGCACTCACCAGCGCCGACGCGGGCGAGCCGCGGACCCTGCTGATCGGCGGCGAAGCCGGCGTCGGCAAGACGCGGCTGACCGAGGAGTTCGCCGCCGCCGCCACCCGCCGGGGCGCGGTCGTCGCGGTCGGCGGCTGTGTGGAGATGGGCGCCGACGGACTGCCCTTCGCCCCGTTCTCCACCGCGCTGCGCGCCCTGCGCCGCGAACTGCCCGAGGCGTTCGAGGCGGCGACCCGCGGCCAGCAGGAGGAACTGGCCCGGCTGCTGCCCGAACTCGGCGAGCACCCCGCACCGCACGGCGCCGGCCGGCACGACGAGGAGGGCATGGCCCGCCTCTTCGAACTCACCGCCCGCCTGCTGGAGCACATGGGCGCCGAACACACCGTGGTCCTCGTCCTGGAGGACCTGCACTGGGCCGACGCCTCCACCCGGCACCTGCTCACCTACCTGTTCCGCACCCTGCGCACCGGCCGGCTGGTCGTGCTGGCCACCTACCGCTCCGACGACATCCACCGCCGCCACCCGCTGCGCCCCCTGCTCGCCGAACTCGACCGGCTGCGCACCGTCCGCCGTCTCGAACTGGACCGCTTCACCCGCTCCGAGGTGTGCCGCCAGATCGCCGGCATCCTCGCCGCCGAACCGGACCCCGCCCAGGTCGACCGCATCTTCGAACGCTCCGACGGCAACGCCTTCTTCGTCGAGGAACTCGCCGTCTGCGCCCACGAGGGCTGCGCCGACGACCTCAGCGACTCCCTGCGCGATGTGCTCCTGGTCCGTGTCGAAGCCCTGCCGGAGGCCGCCCAGGGGGTCGTCCGGATTGCCGCGGAGGGCGGATCCACCGTCGAGTACCGGCTGCTCGCCGCCGTCGCCCGGCTCGGCGAGGACGACCTCATCGAGGCCCTGCGGGCCGCCGTGAACGCCAACATCCTCACCGCCGCCCCCACCGGCGACGGCTACCGCTTCCGGCACGCCCTGGTCCGAGAGGCCGTCGGCGACGACCTGCTGCCCGGTGAACGCTCCCGCCTCAACCGCCGCTACGCCCAGGCGCTGGAGGACGATCCCTCGCTCGTCGCCGCCGACCAGCGCGTCATGCGGCTGGCCAGCTACTGGTACCACGCCCACGACCCGGCCAAGGCCCTGCCCGCCGTCCTGGAAGCCTCCGTCACCGCTCGCGCCCGGCACGCCTACAGCGAGCAACTCGGCCTCCTGGAACGGGCGATGGAACTGTGGGACGTCACCCCCGAGGACGTACGGGAGCGGCTGCGGCCCGTGGACTACACCGAGGTCTGCCCGCCGTGCGGCAGCGATCCCGCCACCACGTCCCTGTGCTACCTCGACCTCATGGCCGAGGCCGCCGTGGCGGGCCGCTTCTGCGGGGAGCGGGACCGCGCCATGAAGATCATCAAGCGGGCGCTGCGCCTGCTGGACGAGGAGCACGACCCCCTGCGGGCCGCCTGGTTCTGGGTCCAGCGCTCCCGCCTGGTCCAGGCGAAGGCCCAGGGCAACGGTTGGCGGGAGCTGGCCCGCGCCCAGGACCTGGTGCGCGGTCTGCCGCCGTCCGAGGTGCACGCCGAGGTCCTGGCCAACGTCGCCAACTGGTCGATGGTCCACGAGCCCGGTCCCGAGGCCTTCTCGGCCGCCGAGCGGGCCGTGGAGTACGCGCGCATGGTCGGCGCCCGCGAGATCGAGATGACCGCCCGGCTGACCCTGGGCGGTCTCATGGTCCAGGCGGGCGACGTCGAGGCGGGACTCGCTGAGATGCACGAGGTCAACCGGCGCACGGTGGAGGACGGCATCGCCGCCGTCGCCGGCCGCTCCTACGTCAACCTCCCCTCCGAACTGGAGTCCGTGGGCCGCTCCCGCGAGGCCGTCCCGCTGCTGGAGAAGGGCATCGCCTTCACCCAGCGCTACGGCCTGCTCGACCACGAGGCCTGGGTCTGGGGCAACCTCGCCGAGTCCCTGTTCACCCTGGGCCGCTGGGAGGAGGCGGCCGAGGCCGCCTCCCGGTCGCGGCGCGTCGGGCAGAGCGCCAAGCCGCGCGCCTTCCACGCCCGCATCCGCGCCGAACTCGCGCTCGCCCGCGGCGAGCTGACCGAGGCCGCCGCACAACTCGCCGACGGACGCTCCCACTTCGGCACGCACGACTGCGCGCCGCAGCACACCCTGCCCCTGGTCCGCATCGCGATCGGCGTCGCGGCGGGGGAGGGCCGCCTGCTGGACGCCCGCGCCGAACTCGACCGCGCCCTGGCGGACGGCTTCCCGCCCGGCACCCAGCGCTACGGCTGGCCCCTGCTGCTCACCGCCGCCACCGTCGAGGCCCGCACGGCCCCACTGCCCGCCGCCGGCCCGGGCCGCCCCGACGCCCTCGCACGCATCCGCGCGGCCGCCAAGTCACTGACCGTCAACGTGCCCGTCTGGGAGGCGTACGAACACTGGGTACGCGCCGAACTGCTGCGCGCCGAGGGGCACGTCCGCCCCGACGACTGGGCCCGGATCGTCGCCGCCTTCGAGACCCTGGAGCGCCCCTACGATCTCGCCCGTGTGCGGCTGCGACTGGCCGAGGCACTGCTCCTGGCCGGCGAGGACCGGCGGGAGGGCGCCACGGAACTGCTCCGGCTGGCCCACGCGGTCGCCGGCCACCTCCGCGCTCGCCCGCTCGCCGACTCCGTCGCCCTGCTCGCCCAGCGTGCCCGTCTCTCCCTGGCCCCGCCCGCCCAGCCGTGCACGGCCCCCGAGGACCCCGCCGAGTCCCTCGGCCTCACCAGCCGGGAACGCGACGTGCTGCGTCTGGTCTCCCTGGGCCGCACCAACCGCCAGATAGCCGAGGAACTGTTCATCTCGCCCAAGACGGCCAGCGTCCACGTCTCCAACATCCTCGCCAAGCTCGGCGTCTCCGGCCGGGGCGAGGCGGCGGCGGTGGCGCACCGGCTGGAACTGTTCCCCGGCGACACGCTCGCCGCCCCGGCGGCCGGCTGAGTCGTACGGTGGAAGCGGGACCGGGAGGGGAGGGGCCGTGTTCGACGTCTTCGAGGAACTGTTCGCCCCAGGACGCAAGCACACCCGTGACGAGCAGAAGCGGCTGGAACTGACCCGTGAGGACGTCGGGGACGGCGATCCCGGGCGGGGGCCGATCGATCTGGCCTCGGGCAAGGTCGTCGTACGGCCGCCGGGGCGTGAGAAGGCGTCCGGGGCGGACCCCGGCCCCGGGTCCGGGGCCGGGCCCGACGAGGAGTGAGCGCCGCCGCTCACCTCACCTCCAGTTCCAGGATCCGGTCGTCGCCCTTCTTCGGTGAGCCCCGGCCGTCGGTGTTGCTCGTGACCAGCCAGAGCCTGTGGCCGCCCGCCGGGGCGACCGTGCGCAGGCGGCCGAACCGGCCGGTGAGGAAGGCCTGGGGCGGGGCCGAGGCCGCCGTCCCCTTCAGGGGTGTCCGCCACAGGCGCTCACCCCGCAGACCCGCCATCCACACCGAGCCGCCGGCGTAGGCGATGCCGCTGGGGGAGGCCTGGCCGGTGTGCCACTGGGCGACGGGGTCGCGGTACCGCGCGTCACCGGACCTGCCCTCCGCGTCGGGCCAGCCGTAGTTGCCGCCGGGGGCGATCGCGTTCAGCTCGTCCCAGGTGTCCTGGCCGAACTCCGAGGCGAACAGCCGCTGTCTGCCGTCCCAGGCGAGGCCCTGCACGTTGCGGTGGCCGTAGGAGTACACCGGGGAGCCGGGGAAGGGGTTGCCCGGTGCCGGTTCGCCCTCCGGGGTCAGGCGCAGGATCTTGCCGCCCAGGGACTTCCTGTCCTGGGCCAGGCCGCGCTCGCCGCTCTCGCCCGTCCCCGCGTACAGCATGCCGTCGGGGCCGAAGGCGATCCGGCCGCCGTTGTGGACGTGGCCCTTGGGGATGCCCTTGAAGACCGTGTCGGGCGCCCCCAGTTGTTCTCCGGGGGGTTTCTTCTCGTCGTACAGCATCCGGACGATGCGGTTGTCCGAGGCCGAGGTGAAGTAGGCGTAGACCATGTGGTCGGAGGCGTAGTGCGGGGAGAGGGCGATGCCGAGGAGGCCGCCCTCGCCCTGCGGCGCCACTCCGGAGACCGTGCCCAGCTCCGTCTTCCGCCCCGTCTCCTCGTCCACGCGGGTGAGCGTCGCCCGGTCACGGGAGGAGACGAGGAGACCACCGCCCGGAAGCGCGGCCAGGCCCCACGGGGAGTCGAGGCCCTCGGTGACCGTGCGCAGCACTTTCACGGAGCCCTCGGCCCGTGGCGTGCTCTCCCCGGGGGGCCGTGCGGGGGAGGTGGACGCCACCGCCGGACCGGGCGGGGCGCTCCGGGCGCCGGGCGGCGGCTCCCCGGAGGAGCACCCGGCGGTCAGCAGCAGTGCGGCGGCGGCCAGCATGCCGGTCACAGCCCGAGCCTGAGCCTGCACGATCATGTCCTCTCGACGCGGCGGTCGCTCCTTCTCATACGCCGCCCGCGCCTCCCAGGTTCCCGGTCACCCGCACCCCACGCGGATCCGGATCCGGCCCGCACCCGCCACCGCAGCCCGCGCCGCCCACCGCCGCCCGCGACCCGCACCCGCCACCGCCGGCGTCCGTCACCGTCACCGGCGCCCCACGCGGCGGCCCCGGCGCGGCGCCCGTCACCCCGGCCGGTCCAGCCGGCGCCGTACCGCTCCCGCCCCGCCCGTGCTCACCGCCCCGCGGTCAGTCCCACGACCCCCGCGCCGCCGGAAGCCGTCCCAGCTCCGTCAGGTCGCGCGCCGTCAGCCGCAGCCCGGCGGCGGCCGCGTTCTCGGTGACCCAGCCTTCCCGCTTGGTGCCCGGCACCGGTATCACGTGCGGCCCCTGGGCGAGCACCCAGGCCAGGGCGACCTGGGCCGGGGTGACGCCGTCGCCGTGCCGGGCCGCGACCCGCCGCAGACCGGCGACGATCGGCTGGTTGGCGGCCATCATCTCGGCGGTGAAGCGGGGATGGCGGGCCCGCAGGTCGTCCGGTTCGAACCCCTCGCCCGGGGTCAGCGTGCCCGTCAGGAAGCCGTTGCCCAGCGGCATCGCGGCCAGCAGGCCCACCCCCCGGGACACGCACCACGGCAGCAGGGACTCCAGGGCCTGCGGCGACCACACGGACAGTTCGGCCTGCACGGCGCTCACCGGGAAGACCTGCTGCACCCGCTCCAGTTGGCGGATCGTTCCGTCGTACAGCGGGCCCCGGGACCGGCGTCCGCCGCGCACCCCCACGGCGCACAGGCCGAGCGCCCGCACCTTCCCGGCCCGCACCAGATCCGCCATCGCCCCCCAGGTCTCCTCCACCGGCACCTCGGGGTCGGCCCGGTGCAACTGGTAGAGGTCGATCACGTCCGTCTGCAGCCGCCGCAGCGACGCGTCGCAGGCCCGCCGCACGTACCCCGGACGGCCGTTGGCCACGATGTGCTGGTCGCCCGCCAGCAGGCCGACCTTGGTGGAGACGAACGCGTCGCTACGCCGCTCCTTCAGCACCCGCCCCAGCAGCAGTTCGTTGGTGAACGGGCCGTACATGTCGGCGGTGTCCAGCAGCGTCGAGCCCAGGTCGAGCGCCCGGTGCACGGCACGCAACGACTCCTCACCGCGCCGCCGGGACGCGCTGTAGGCCCAGCTCATCGGCATGCAGCCAAGTCCTACGGCCCCCACCGCGAGTGCCGCCGCGCCGATCGTCCTGCGCTCCACCTCGCCGTAACCCTCCCTCGCCTCGGTTCACCAACCTAACCTCTGCGTCCGCACGCGCCTGGCATAGCCTCCTGGCCATGAGTGCTGACGTGTGGCTGCCCATTCCGCCGGAGGAGATCGAAGGGCTCCCCGCGGGGCCGAACTACCTGTTCTGGGACGGAGGTGACGACGGTGAGCAGGCCTTTCCCGGCGATCCGGCCGACTGCGCCTTCTACGTCGTGCCCTACATGAGGCCCGCCGGTCTCGTCGTGCGCCCGCTGGAGCGCATGCGCTCGGTGCGGGTCGTGCAGACGCTGTCCGCCGGGACCGACAACGTGGAGCCCGGCCTGAAGCACCTCCCGCCCGGTGTGACGCTGTGCAACGCGCGCGGGGTGCACGAGGCGAGCACGGCCGAGCTGACCCTGACGCTCGTCCTGGCCTCCCTGCGCGGCGTCCCCGGCTTCGTGCGGGACCAGGACCGCCGGCGGTGGAACGGCGGTTTCCACCCCGCGCTCGCCGACAAGAACGTCCTCATCGTGGGGTACGGAGCCATCGGGGCCGCCATCGAGGACCGGCTCGTGCCCTTCGAGGTCGCGCGGGTGGCGCGCGTGGCGCGCTCCGCGCGCACCACGGCGCGCGGTCCGGTGCACCCCTTCACCGAGCTGCCCGCCCTGCTCCCCGACGCCGACGTCGTCATCCTGTCCACGCCCCTGACGAAGGCCACCCGCGGCCTGGTCGACGAGGGCTTCCTCGCCCGGATGAAGGACGGCGCGCTGCTGGTGAACGTCGCGCGCGGAGGGGTGGTGGACACCAAGGCGCTGCTGGCCGAGCTGGAGAGGGGACGGCTCACCGCCGCCCTCGACGTCACCGATCCCGAGCCGCTGCCCGAGGACCATCCGCTGTGGCAGGCGCCCGGCGTGCTGATCACTCCCCACGTCGGCGGCCCCACGTCGGCGTTCCGGCCGCGCGCCGAGCGTCTGCTGACGGGCCAGTTGCACCGGTTTGTGAACCACGAGCCGCTCGCGAACGTGGTCCTGACGACGGGCGCGGGCCGCGGATAGCCCCGGTCCGCGCACCGTCCGCGACCCCCCGGACGCGGTGCGTATCAGCATATGCGCTGGTCGTCACGGAGCGTAGAGCAACTATGTCCCTGAGTGACGAGACTGGTGTATCGTCCCCGGCAGGGGCTGCGCCGGGCACCGTTCGGCGCCGGGGATGGACATGTCGGACTGCGAGGGGGGCGACGGGCGATGCACGGCCTATGGACGAACGATCCGACGCGGCGAAGCCGCCGGAGGCCCTGGCACACGGCCGCTCGCGGCAGCGGGGACCGGTACGGCGACCGGCCCGGCCACCACGACCGCCGCGGCTGTCACCGGTGCCGTCACCGGGGGCCCGGTGGCCACGCGACGCACACGCACCGGAGCACGAGCAACACGGCGGCCCGGACCGGGAGGTCCAGGTGAGCCCGCCCACCGCCACCGTGACCGCGCTCGACGAGGCGCGCCCCACCCCGCCCTCGCCGGGTGCGCGCCCCGAGCGGCCGCCCGTCCCGGCAGGCGGGTTCGGCAGACTGGCCTCGCAGCTCCTGCTCGCCCTGGTGTGCGCGGGATATGCCGTCGGGTCGGCGTGCGACTGGGGTTCACGGGAACTCGCCCTGATCATGGGTGACTTCGGACTGGCCGCCGCGGCGGGCACGGCAGCCGTGTCGTGCGCTCTGTACGCCCGCAGGCACCGGGTCCGCTTCCGGTCCGCGTGGCTGCTGTTCGCCCTCTCCTCGGCCATGGCCGCCCTGGGCAACGGCGT
Organism: Streptomyces sp. NPDC006743; assembly: GCF_040703815.1. NCBI lineage: Bacteria > Bacillati > Actinomycetota > Actinomycetes > Kitasatosporales > Streptomycetaceae > Streptomyces > Streptomyces sp. NPDC006743. The sequence continues at coordinate 92,589 of NZ_JBEYJA010000014.1, forward strand.
CTGGGGCTGGTACGAGGTCGTGCTCGGCGAGCCCGTGCCCAGTCCCAGCTACGCGGACCTGTTCTTCCTGTGCTTCGCGCCGCCGGCGATCGTCGGACTGCTGGTGCTCGCCAAGCGTCCGGTGACGAAGGCCGGCTGGGTCTGCCTGGCGCTGGACGCCTGGCTGATCGGCGGTTCGCTGCTCACGCTCTCCTGGAGCCTGGCACTGGCGCAGGCGGCCAGGTTCGACGGGCCGAGCGTCGCGCACACCGCGCTCTCGCTGGCGTACCCGCTGCTGGACATCGCCCTGGTCAGCATGGTGCTCGCGCTGCACTTCCGGCGTTCCCCGCTCAACCGCACCGCGGTGAACACCGCGATCGGCGGGCTCGCCCTCACCGTGCTGAGCGACGCCCTGTTCACCTCGCCGCTGATGCACCACAGCTACCGCTCGGGGCAGCTCCTGGACGCGGGCTGGTTCGCCGGGTCGCTGATCCTGGCGTACGCCCCCTGGGTCGGCTCCTCGTGCGCTCCCGCGCCCGGAACCGGCCGTCCCACCCGGGACACCCGCCCCCACGACGGCCGCGCGACGGCACACGACGGCCGCGGAGCCCCCCAGGGCGGCCCCGCCCGTCACGGAACCGGCCACGACCGGTCCGGCCTCGACCGGCCCGCCCGCGACGGCACCCGCCACGACGGCACCGTCCGTCACGACTCGGGCCACGACGGCACCGTCCGTCACGACTCGGACCGCGACGGCACCGTCCGTCACGACTCGGACCGCGACGGCACCGTCCGTCGCGCCGCCGCCGAAGCGGCCGGCGCGCACCCGCTCAGCGCCCACGCCCGCCCGCACACCCGCGCGCGCGTGGCCGACGGGCACCCTCCCGAGGCCGACGGCCACGCCCCCGCGGGCGACGCCCCCGAGCCCGACGGGCACGCGCGCGTGCCGCATGAGCGCGTGCCCGGCCAGCGCCGGGCCCCGCGCGGCGCGTACGCCCCTTTGCCCGCCGCACCGGAAGCGGACCACGACCGGTATCCGGCGGCCCGGCCCATCGCCGGTTCCCTCGCCGCCCTCACGCCCTACCTCGCCGCCGCCGTGTGCACGCTGGGAGTCCTGTACAACGTGCTCAACGGCCACAGCGTCGACCGGGTGGTGCTGATCACCGCCGGTGCGGTGGTGCTCGCCCTCGTCGTGCGCCAGGGCATCATGCTGCTCGACAACATCGCCCTCACCCAGGAACTCGCGCAGAAGGAGAACCACTTCCGCTCCCTGGTGCAGGGCTCCAGCGACGTCATCATGATCGCCGCGCCCAACGGGATCCTGCGCTACGTCTCGCCTGCCGCGGCCGGGGTCTACGGCCGGCCCGCCGAGGAACTGGTCGGCACCGAGCTGGCCGGCCTCATCCACCCGGAGGACCTGGGCTGCGTGGTGCACGAGGTGCGCCGGTTCCTCGCCGCCAGCCCGCTGGAAGAACCCACTACGCGCATCGAGTGCCGCTTCCGGTCCGGAGGCGGGGGCACCTCCCGCTCGAGCGAGGGCGAGGGCGAGAGCGGGGGCGGCTGGCTCAACGTGGAGTCGACCATCAACCGCCACCACGGCGGCCTCATCTTCAACAGCCGGGACGTCACCGAGCGCGTGCGCCTGCAGGCGCAGCTCCAGCACAACGCCGAGCACGACCCGCTCACCGACCTGCCCAACCGCGCGCTGTTCACCAAGCGCGTGCAGCAGGCGCTGTCCGGCCGCCGTTCCACCGACCGCGGCACCGCCGTTCTCTTCATCGACCTGGACGGCTTCAAGGCCGTCAACGACACCATCGGCCACCAGGCCGGGGACGAGCTGCTCGTCCAGGCCGCCCGCAGACTCCAGGACGCCGTCCGGTACGGGGACACCGCCTCCCGGCTCGGCGGCGACGAGTTCGCCGCGCTCATCGTCGGGGACGGCACCCGCGACAGCACCGCCCGCGAGGGGCACATCCTGGAGCTGGCCGACCGGCTCAGGGTGACCCTCTCCCAGCCCTACCTCATCGACGGCAACGATGTCCGGGTCGCCGCGTCCATCGGCGTCGCCTTCGCCGAGCCGGGCCTGGGCGCGGGGGAGCTGCTGCGCAACGCCGATCTCGCCATGTACCGCGCCAAGGCGGCCGGAAAGGGCCGCGTCGAGCTGTACAAGCCGCAGATGCAGCAGGACGTCGTCCGCAAGGCGGAGCTGGCGACCCGGCTGCGGTCCGCCCTGCACGACGGCGAGTTCACGCTGCTGCACCAGCCGGTGGTCTGCCTGGCGACCGGCCGGATCACGTCGGTCGCCGCCCAGGCCCGCTGGCGCTCCTCGCAGGGCGTGCTGTTCACCCCCGCCGAGTTCCTGCGGGTCTCGGAGGACAGCGACAAGACGGCCGAACTGGGCCGCTGGATGCTGGAGGAGGCCGTCGAGCAGGCCGCCGAGCGGGCCCGGAGCGGGCTGAGCGTGTCCGTCGTGGTCCGCCTGGGCGCGCGCCGCCTGGTGGACCGCTCGATGCCGCCGGGCACCGTCGAGGCCCTTCTGACGCGGCACGGACTGCCCTCCGGGTCCCTGGTGATCGAGCTGGCCGACACCGACCCGCGGGTCTCGCCGGACGAGCTGGAGCGCCGCCTGTCCGCCCTCAGCCGGCTCGGCGTACGGATCGCCCTGGACGGCTTCGGCAGCGGCCACGGAGCCCTCACGGCGCTCCGCAGGCTCCCCGTCGACGTCCTCAGACTCGACCGCTCCCTGGTCGAGGGCGTCGTGGAGTCCGCCCGCCTGCACAAGATCACCAGCGGACTGCTGCGGATCGCGGGCGACCTCGGACTGCAGTCGGTGGCCGACGGCGTGGACCTGCCCGAGCAGGCCGAGGCCCTGCGCGCGATGGGCTGCACGCACGGGCAGGGCATGGCGTTCTCCGGCCCGCTCGACGAGCACCGGCTGCGCCGGGCGCTCGCCTGCGGCCACTACCCGGTGCCGCACGGCCCGGCCGAGCCCGCGTTCGCCGGGGGCGGCGGCGCCGGCGTGTACACCGGGCAGGTGCCGGCCGTCTTCGGCGGCGGGACGGCACTGCGCCCACATAATGAGACTCCCGTCCCACCCACTTGACAGTGGATGCGCGCCGGGGGGAGGGTCAGTGCCATGCGCACCCGAATTCTCGTACTTGGACAGCGCGTCGGCTGAGCTGGGACCCACCGGAGGACGATCCGGAATCCCCAGCGACCCTCACCGGCGCGCTCCCCTCGCTTGCCTCACGGCACGAGGGGTTTTTTGTTGCACGGGCACCCGCCGTACCGCGGTCCCGCACCGTGCGAACCTGGCGAAAGCCGACACCCGAATACTCGCAGAACCTCAGCATCGAGAAGAGAATGCCGATGACCGAGCAGGCCACCGGGGCCCACCATCCGCAGCCGCGGCCCCGTTCCGGAGGACAGCAGTCCGCTCCCGAGCACGTCACGGGTGCGCAGTCCCTCATCCGCTCCCTCGAGGAGGTCGGCGCGGACACGGTATTCGGCATTCCGGGCGGCACGATCCTGCCGGCGTACGACCCGCTGATGGACTCCACCCGGGTGCGGCACGTCCTGGTCCGGCACGAGCAGGGCGCCGGCCACGCCGCCACCGGCTACGCGCAGGCCACCGGCAAGGTGGGCGTCTGCATGGCCACCTCGGGCCCGGGCGCCACCAACCTGGTCACCCCGATCGCCGACGCCAACATGGACTCCGTGCCGCTGGTCGCGATCACCGGGCAGGTGGTGTCCTCCGCGATCGGCACGGACGCCTTCCAGGAGGCGGACATCGTCGGCATCACCATGCCGATCACCAAGCACAGCTTCCTGGTCACCAAGGGGGAGGACATCCCGCGGGTGATCGCGGAGGCGTTCCACATCGCCTCCACCGGCCGCCCCGGCCCGGTCCTGGTCGACATCCCCAAGGACATCCTCCAGAAGAAGACCACCTTCTCCTGGCCGCCCGTCATGGACCTGCCCGGCTACCGGCCCGTCACCAAGCCGCACGCCAAGCAGATCCGCGAGGCCGCCAAGCTCATCACCGCCGCCAGGCGCCCGGTCCTCTACGTCGGCGGCGGCGTCCTGAAGGCCAAGGCCACCGCCGAGCTGAAGGTGCTGGCCGAACTCACCGGAGCGCCCGTCACCACCACCCTGATGGCGCTCGGCGCGTTCCCCGACAGCCACCCGCTGCACGTGGGAATGCCGGGCATGCACGGTGCGGTCACCGCCGTCACCGCGCTGCAGAAGGCCGACCTGATCGTCGCCCTCGGAGCCCGCTTCGACGACCGCGTCACCGGCAAGCTGGACAGCTTCGCCCCGTACGCCAAGATCGTCCACGCCGACATCGACCCCGCCGAGATCGGCAAGAACCGCGAGGCCGACGTGCCGATCGTCGGTGACGCCCGCGAGGTCATCGCCGACCTGGTCCAGGCCGTCCAGAAGGAGCACGCCGAGGGCCACCGGGGCGACTACAGCGCCTGGTGGAAGGACCTCAGCCGCTGGCGCGACACCTACCCGCTCGGCTACGACGAGCCCGGGGACGGCTCGCTGTCCCCGCAGCACGTCATCGAGCGGATCGGACAGCTCGCCCCCGAGGGCACGATCTTCGCGGCGGGCGTCGGCCAGCACCAGATGTGGGCCGCGCACTTCGTCCGGTACGAGCAGCCCGCCACCTGGCTGAACTCCGGCGGCGCCGGAACCATGGGCTACGCCGTCCCGGCCGCCATGGGCGCCAAGGCCGGCATGCCGGAGCGGACCGTCTGGGCGATCGACGGCGACGGCTGCTTCCAGATGACCAACCAGGAACTGACCACCTGCGCCCTGAACAACATCCCGATCAAGGTCGCCGTCATCAACAACGGCGCCCTCGGGATGGTCCGCCAGTGGCAGACCCTGTTCTACAACCAGCGCTACTCCAACACGGTCCTGCACTCCGGCCCGGACGACGTCAACCCCGACGCCCGCGGCACCCGCGTCCCCGACTTCGTGAAGCTGTCGGAGGCCATGGGCTGCCACGCCATCCGCTGCGAGCGCCCGGAGGACCTGGACAAGGTCATCGAGGAGGCGAACGCGGTCAACGACCGGCCGGTCGTCATCGACTTCATCGTCCACGAGGACGCGATGGTCTGGCCGATGGTCGCCGCCGGCACCTCCAACGACGAGATCATGGCCGCGCGGGACGTCCGTCCCGACTTCGGCGACGGCGCCGACGACTGAGAGCCGTCCGAGGACTTCAGGAAGGTACGACCGTCATGTCCACCAAGCACACGCTCTCGGTCCTGGTCGAGAACACCCCCGGCATCCTCGCCCGGATCGCCGCCCTCTTCTCCCGCCGCGGCTTCAACATCGACTCGCTCGCGGTCGGCGTCACCGAGCACCCCGACATCTCCCGCATCACCATCGTGGTCGGTGTCGAGGACCTGCCGCTGGAACAGGTGACCAAGCAGCTCAACAAGCTCGTCAACGTGCTGAAGATCGTCGAACTGGAACCCGGCTCGGCCGTGCAGCGCGAACTGGTCCTGGTGAAGGTGCGCGCCGACAACGAGACGCGCTCCCAGATCACCGAGATCGTCCAGCTCTTCCGCGCCAAGACGGTCGACGTCTCCCCGGAGGCCGTCACCATCGAGGCCACCGGCTCCAGCGACAAGCTGACCGCGATGCTCAAGATGCTGGAGCAGTACGGCATCAAGGAGCTGGTGCAGTCCGGCACCATCGCGATCGGCCGCGGTGCCCGTTCGATCACGGACCGGTCGCTGCGCGCCCTCGACCGGTCGGCGTAACGACACCGGACGACGCATGCGGGCGCTCGGGTGACACCGTCCGCCCGTATGCCGAGACCCCGAAACCTCCCGTCCGCCCACCGGCATACGGTGGGACGCACAACCTGCACACCAAGGAGAGAACCCAGTGGCCGAGCTGTTCTACGACGCCGACGCCGACCTGTCCATCATCCAGGGCCGCAAGGTCGCGGTCATCGGCTACGGCAGCCAGGGTCACGCCCACGCCCTGTCGCTGCGCGACTCGGGTGTCGACGTGCGTGTCGGTCTGCACGAGGGATCCAAGTCCAGGGCCAAGGCCGAGGAGCAGGGCCTGCGCGTGGTGAGCCCGTCCGAGGCCGCCGCCGAGGCCGACGTCATCATGATCCTGGTGCCGGACCCGATCCAGGCCGAGGTCTACGAGAAGCACATCAAGGACAACCTGAAGGACGGCGACGCGCTGTTCTTCGGTCACGGCCTGAACATCCGCTACGGCTTCATCAAGCCCCCGGCCGGCGTGGACGTCTGCATGGTCGCCCCCAAGGGCCCGGGCCACCTGGTGCGCCGTCAGTACGAGGAGGGCCGCGGCGTCCCGTGCATCGTGGCCGTCGAGCAGGACGCCTCCGAAGGCGCGTTCGCGCTGGCGCTGTCGTACGCCAAGGGCATCGGCGGCACCCGCGCCGGCGTCATCAAGACCACCTTCACCGAGGAGACCGAGACCGACCTGTTCGGTGAGCAGGCCGTCCTGTGCGGTGGCACCGCCGCCCTGGTGAAGGCCGGTTTCGAGACGCTGGTCGAGGCGGGCTACCAGCCGGAGATCGCCTACTTCGAGTGCCTGCACGAGCTGAAGCTGATCGTCGACCTCATGTACGAGGGCGGCCTGGAGAAGATGCGCTGGTCGATCTCCGAGACCGCCGAGTGGGGCGACTACGTCACCGGCCCGCGGATCATCACCGACGCCACCAAGGCCGAGATGAAGAAGGTCCTCGCCGAGATCCAGGACGGCACCTTCGCCAAGAACTGGATGGACGAGTACCACGGCGGTCTGAAGAAGTACAACGAGTACAAGAAGCAGGACTCCGAGCACCTCCTGGAGACCACCGGCAAGGAGCTGCGCAAGCTCATGAGCTGGGTCGACGAGGAGGCCTGAGCCTCCTTCGGGTCGAGGGGCTGACGGGAGAGCGACGCCAGCCCCGGGGGCCGGAGCCTGTGCTCCGGCCCCTTGTGACGAACCGGGAGTAACGTCGAAGCCGTGGCCGGCTCGCGGCGTTGTCCACCCCGTCCAGCCACGGACGGGTGATCCTTCCGCAGCGGCGTAATACGACGCACGCGACGCCACTACACTGCTGCACAACAACGCGTCAGGCCCACAGCGTCGTGCGTCTTCCACGCGGCTAGCACCCCGCCCACTCCACCGCCTGCGGCCGTCGGGACGGCCGTCCGCACGCATTGGACTTGTGAGGACTCACGTGAGCTCGAAACCTGTCGTACTCATCGCTGAAGAGCTGTCGCCCGCGACCGTCGACGCACTCGGTCCGGACTTCGAGATCCGGCACTGCAACGGCGCCGACCGGGGCGAACTGCTGCCGGCCATCGCCGACGTCGACGCGATCCTGATCCGCTCGGCCACCAAGGTCGACGCCGAGGCGATCGCCGCCGCGAAGAAGCTCAAGGTCGTCGCCCGCGCCGGTGTCGGCCTGGACAACGTCGACGTCTCCGCCGCCACCAAGGCCGGCGTGATGGTCGTCAACGCCCCGACCTCCAACATCGTGACCGCCGCCGAACTGGCCTGCGGTCTCCTCCTCGCCACCGCCCGCAACATCCCGCAGGCCAACGCCGCGCTGAAGAACGGCGAGTGGAAGCGCAGCAAGTACACCGGTGTCGAGCTGGCCGAGAAGACCCTCGGTGTCGTCGGCCTCGGCCGCATCGGCGCCCTGGTCGCCCAGCGCATGTCCGCCTTCGGCATGAAGGTCGTCGCCTACGACCCCTACGTGCAGCCCGCGCGCGCCGCGCAGATGGGCGTCAAGGTGCTGACCCTGGACGAGCTGCTGGAGGTGTCCGACTTCATCACCGTCCACCTCCCCAAGACCCCCGAGACCCTCGGCCTGATCGGCGAGGACGCGCTGCGCAAGGTCAAGCCGAGCGTGCGCATCGTCAACGCCGCGCGCGGCGGCATCGTCGACGAGGAGGCGCTGTACTCGGCGCTCAAGGAGGGCCGCGTCGCGGGCGCCGGCCTGGACGTGTACGCCAAGGAACCGTGCACCGACTCCCCGCTGTTCGAGTTCGACCAGGTCGTGTGCACCCCGCACCTGGGCGCCTCCACGGACGAGGCGCAGGAGAAGGCGGGCATCGCCGTCGCCAAGTCGGTGCGTCTCGCCCTCGCCGGTGAACTGGTCCCGGACGCGGTCAACGTCCAGGGCGGCGTCATCGCCGAGGACGTCAAGCCGGGCCTGCCGCTCGCCGAGCGCCTGGGCCGGATCTTCACCGCGCTGGCCGGCGAGGTCGCCGTCCGCCTCGACGTCGAGGTGTACGGCGAGATCACCCAGCACGACGTGAAGGTGCTGGAGCTCTCCGCGCTCAAGGGCGTCTTCGAGGACGTCGTCGACGAGACCGTCTCCTACGTCAACGCTCCGCTGTTCGCCCAGGAGCGCGGCGTGGAGGTCCGGCTGACCACCAGCAGCGAGTCGGCGGACCACCGCAACGTGGTCACCGTGCGCGGCACCCTCGCCGACGGCCAGGAGGTGTCGGTCTCCGGCACCCTGGCCGGCCCCAAGCACGTGCAGAAGATCGTCGCCGTCGGCGAGTACGACGTCGACCTGGCGCTCGCCGAGCACATGGTCGTCCTGCGCTACGAGGACCGTCCCGGTGTCGTCGGCACGGTGGGCCGGGTCATCGGCGAGGCCGGTATCAACATCGCCGGCATGCAGGTCGCCCGTGCGACGGTGGGCGGCGAGGCGCTGGCCGTGCTGACCGTGGACGACACGGTGCCCGCCGGGGTGCTCGCGGAGGTCGCCGCCGAGATCGGGGCGACGTCCGCCCGCTCGGTGAATCTCGTCTGAGGCCGTCGCCCCCTTCCGGCAGCCGAAGGCGCCGGGTGAGCCGGAGGTTCCCGGCTCACCCGGCGCCTTTCGCGTGCGCCGCGGGGATCAGGCCGGCGCCTTCACCGTCCCGGCCCGCCCGGCCTGCGTGACCTCCCGGGCCTGCGTGACCTCCTCGGCCCGCGCGGCCGGCCGGGGCTCTTCGCGGACGTTCACCCGGCGCAGGGTGGCCGCCGCCGCGACACCGGCGAGCACCAGCAGCGCCGCTCCCGCGAGGGCCGCGCCGTGCATCCCGCTGGTGAACGCCTCCCGGGCCGCCGTCGCCAGGGCCTGCCCGGCCCGGTCCGGCAGCCGGCCCGCGACCGCGAGGGCGCCGCCGAGGGTCTCGTGGGCCTCGGCGGGGGCGCCGGAGGGGATCCGGTGACGGTAGACCGCGGTGCCGACGGAGCCGAGCACCGCCATGCCGAGCGCGCCGCCGAACTCCGAGCCGGTCTCCAGGAGGGAGGAGGCCGCGCCCGCCTGCTCCGCCGGGGCCGCGCCCAGTGCCAGGTCGGTCATCTGGGAGATGACCATCACGATGCCGCAGGACAGGACGGCACAGGCCGCCAGGACCAGCCAGAGGGAGTCCGTCCCGGCCAGGACCAGCATCCCGTAGCCCGCCGCGCCGATCGCGAAGCCGGTGGTGACGACGTGGGCCCGGTTGACGCCCTTCTGCACCAGCTGGGTGGCGACCGGGGCCGCCATGCCGATCGGCAGCGAGGGCAGCAGCGCCCACAGGGCCGCCTCCATCGCGCTCCTGCCGAGCACCGACTGCAGGTACTGGGTGGTGAAGAAGGCCGAACCCATCATGGCGAACGAGGAGACGAGGTTCAGGACCACCGCGGGGGCGAAGCCCCGGCCGCGGAAGAGGGCCGGCGAGATCATCGGGGAGGCCGCGGTGCGCTGGCGCCGGACGAAGACGGCGGCGAAGAGCAGACCGGTGGCGATCGAGGCGACGTAGAGCGGGTGCACGCCCTCGGAGGGGATCTCCTTGAGGCCGTAGACCACGGGGAGCACCGCGGCCATCGACAGCACCACGCTGACCAGGTCGAAGCGGCCGGGGGCGGGGTTCTTCGACTCGGGCAGCAGGAGGGGGCCGAGCACCAGCAGCAGGGCCATCGCGGGCAGGTTCACCAGGAAGACCGAGCCCCACCAGAAGTACTGCACCAGGAGGCCGCTGAGCACCGAGCCGAGCGCGATGCCGGCGGTCATCACACCGGACCAGATGCCGATCGCCCTGGCCCGCTGGCCCGGGTCGGTGAACATCGTGCGCACCAGCGCCATGGTCGAGGGCATCAGGGTCGCGCCGCCGATGCCGAGCACCGCGCGGGCGGCGATCAGCGTCTCGGCGCTGTGGGCGTACGCGGCCACCAGGGAGGCGGCGCCGAAGGCGGCGGCCCCGGCCAGGAGCAGCCGGCGGCGGCCGATGCGGTCGCCCAGGGAGCCCATGGTCATCAGCAGACCGGCCAGGACGAACGCGTAGATGTCGAAGATCCACAGCTGCTGGGTGCCGGTCGGCTCCAGGTCCGCGCTGATCGCCGGGATGGCGAAGTAGAGGACCGAGACGTCCATCGAGACCAGCAGCAGCGGCAGCATCAGCACGCCGAGGGCGGTCCATTCGCGGCGGCCGGCGAGACCGGCCGCGGTCGTGGTGGTGCTCGTCGAGTTCGTCATGGCCATGAATGTACAAGCGTCCTAAACAACTGTCTAGTACGGGCGTATAGATCGATCGTGTAAGACGGTCGTTTGGGACGGTCGTATGGATCCGCGGGTAGGCTGGAGGGCATGGGACACCGCGAAGATCTGCTCGACGGCGCCAAGCGCTGCCTGCTGGAGAAGGGGTTCGTGCGCACGACCGCGCGCGACATCGTCAAGGAGTCCGGGACCAACCTGGCCTCCATCGGCTACCACTACGGCTCCAAGGACGCGCTGCTGGTGAAGGCCTACGTCTCCCTGATCGAGGACATGGGGGACAGCTTCGGGCCCGCCTGGCCGGAGGGCGGGGCGGCCCGGACGCCCGCCGGGTCGCTGGAGCGCTTCCAGGAGGTCTGGGAGAGCATCATCCGCTCGGTGCCCGCGTCCCGCCCGATCTGGCTGCTGAGCCTGGAACTGGTCCTCCGGGGAGACCGCCTGCCCGAGGTGCGCAAGCTGCTCGCGCAGGCCCAGGAGGAGGGCCGCTCCGGAATGCTCCCGCTCTTCACCGACATCCCGGAGACCGACCTCGACAAGGAGACCGTCGACACTGAGGGCCGCCTCTACCAGACCCTGCTCCAGGGCCTCATGGTGCAGTGGCTCTTCGACCCCGGCACCGCGACCCGCGCCGACCAGCTCACGGAGGGCCTGCGCCGGGTCGTCGCGGGCGCCGCGCCGAGCGCCTGAGCGGGGAGGCGGCCGGCTACAGCCGCGCCGCCTTCAGCGCCATGTGCAGCAGCAGCCGGTCCTCGCCGTCGTCCAGGTCCAGGCCCGTCAGCTGTTCCACCCGGGACAGCCGGTAGTACAGGGTCTGGCGGTGCACGCCCAGCTCGGCGGCGGTGCGGCCGGCCTGGCCCGCGCAGTCCAGGTAGACCTCGGCGGTGCGTGCCAGCTCCTGGTGGGCGGGGGACAGGAGCGGGCTCACGGCCGCGTCGTGCCGCGCCTCGGGGGACAGCGAGGTCAGCAGACGGTACGGGCCGAGGCGGGCCCACTGCGCGACCGGGCCGAGCCGGGGCTCGGCGAGTGCGGCGCGGGCCGCCGCGACGGCCTGGGTCCAGGCCGTCCCCAGTTCGGCCGGCCCCGACCGCCCGGCGGCCACACCGGCGGCCACCCCGGGCCGGGCCGCGCCCGCCGCCGTGCCCGCCGTGGCGTGCCCCGCCGCCGCGCGCTCCAGCAGCCGGGTCGCGGCCGACACCGCCGGGGTCAGCGTGTCCGCCGAGCGCAACCGCACCAGCAGCGCCAGGCACTGGTCCGCCGTCCCCCACGGCACGGTGCACAACGCCGTCGCGCCCGGCAGGGTCCGCACCGACGGCGCGTCGTCCGGGTCGGCCGAGGGCCAGGGGGCCACGCACACCATCGTGTGCGGCCCCTGCGCGCGCGCCCCCAGCGCCGTGCGCAGCTCGGCCACCGCCATGTCCTGCGGCCAGCCCCGTTCGGCGGTCAGCACCGCGCGCAGCTCACGGGTGAGGTCGGCGCCGTGCTGCGCCTCGTCCGCGAGGAGCGCGCCGATCCGCGCGGTCACCCGCATGGCCGCCGCCAGCCGGGGTTCGTCGGGACCCGGCTCGTCGACCAGCAGCCAGACGTAGCCGAGGACCACCCCCCGGTGGCGTACCGGCAGGCAGATCCGTCCCCGGTAGACGCCGGCCTCGGGGGTGGGCGGGATCCGGACCGGTCCGGTGGCCCGGGTGATGCCGAACCCCTCGAACCAGCGGCGGACCGCGGCCGTGGAGCGGCGGGTGAGGATCGAGCGGGTGCGCACCGGGTCCAGCGCCGAGGGGTCCAGGTCGCCCTCGCTGTCGTAGGCGCCGAAGGCGATCAGCTCGAAGTTCCGGTTCTCCAGGGTGGCCGGAGCGCCCAGCAGCTCCGAGATCTCGTCGACCAGCTCCTGGTAGTCGCCCTTGTAATCCGCCGTCACCCGGGCATTCTCCCGCATTTCCGGGGAGCCTTCATACATCTGTCTGAGATCGGATCCACGGATGCGTGACAGCTGTCGATGGCAGACGATCGCACGGATCCCTAACTTTCACGGTGGTTCTCCGTGCCGTTCCCGATCGGTCGGGTGGCGGCCTTGTGCTCACTGTTGTGGAGGTGCCCCGTGCTGGGTCCCGTGATTCTTGCCGCGTCGCGCAGCGACCGGATGCGACGTCTGATCTCGGCGGCCCCGGTGACCAAGCAGGTCGTGGACCGCTTCATCCCGGGCGAGACCGTGGACGACATCGTCCCCATCATCGCGGACCTGACCGGCAAGGGCCTGGAGCTGACCATGGACGTGGTCGGCGAGGACATCACCACCCCCGAGCAGGCCACCGCCGCCCGGGACGCCTACCTGGCGCTGATCGACCACATCAAGGACCTGGAGCTGGGTCCGAAGGTCGAGATGTCGGTCAAGCTGTCCATGTTCGGCCAGGCGCTGTCCGGCGGCCACGAGCTGGCCCTCGCCAACGTCCGCCCGGTCGTCGAGGCCGCCGCCGCCATCGGCACCACGGTCACCCTGGACGCCGAGGACCACACCACCCTCGACTCGATGTTCGCCATCCACGAGGAGCTGCGGAAGGACTTCCCGCAGACCGGCTGCGTCATCCAGGCGTACCTCTTCCGCACCGAGGCCGACGCGCGCCGCCTCGCCGCGAGCGGCTCTCGCGTACGGTTGGTGAAGGGCGCCTACAAGGAGCCCGCCGAAGTCGCCTACCAGGACAAGCACGAGATCGACAAGGCGTACGTGCGGATCCTGCGCACCCTGATGGAGGGCGAGGGCTACCCGATGATCGGGTCCCACGACCCGCGCCTCATCTCCATCGCGCAGGAGCTGGCCCGCACGGCCGGCCGCAAGCTCGACGAGTACGAGTTCCAGATGCTGTACGGCATCCGCAGCGACGAGCACCTGCGGCTGGCCGCCGAGGGCCACCGCATGCGCGTCTACACCGCCTACGGCACCGACTGGTACGGCTACTTCATGCGCCGTCTTGCCGAGAAGCCGGCCAACCTGCGCTTCTTCGTCCGCTCGATGGTCAGCAAGGGCTGAGCGAGCCCGCTCCACAGCTCGAAACACCGCTCAAGTCAAGGAGTTACGGAACCCATGGACGCTGTGACCCAGGTCCCCACCCCCGTCAACGAGCCGGTGCACGGCTACGCCCCCGGTTCGCCCGAGCGGGCCCGTCTGGAGGCCAGGCTCAAGGAGCTGGCCGAGAACCCGGTCGACCTGCCGTGCACCATCGGCGGCGAGAAGCGGATGGGCGGCGGCGACGCCTTCGAGGTCGTGCAGCCGCACAACCACAAGGCCGTCCTCGGCACGTACCGCAACGCCACCCGGCAGGACGCCCAGGACGCGATCGACGCCGCCCTGGCCGCCGCCCCCGCCTGGCGCGCGATGTCCTTCGACGACCGCGCGGCGATCATCCTGCGCGCCGCCGAGCTGCTGGCCGGCCCCTGGCGCGAGACCATCGCCGCCTCCACCATGCTCGGCCAGTCCAAGACCGCGCAGCAGGCCGAGATCGACAGTCCCTGCGAGCTGGTCGACTTCTGGCGCTTCAACGTCCACTACGCCCGCCAGATCCTGGCCGAGCAGCCCCCGGCCAACGCGCCGGGCGTGTGGAACCGCCTGGACCACCGCCCGCTGGAGGGCTTCGTCTACGCGATCACGCCGTTCAACTTCTCGGCGATCGCGGCCAACCTGCCCACCGCGCCGGCCCTCATGGGCAACGTGGTGATCTGGAAGCCGTCCCCGACCCAGACGCACGCCGCCGTCCTGCTCATGAAGCTGCTGGAGGAGGCGGGCCTGCCCAAGGGCGTCATCAACCTCCTCACCGGTGACGGCCTGGAAGTCTCCGAGGTGGCCCTGAACCACCGCGACCTGGCCGGCATCCACTTCACCGGCTCGACCAAGACCTTCCAGCACCTGTGGAAGACGGTCGGCAACAACATCGAGAAGTACCGCTCCTACCCGCGCCTGGTCGGCGAGACCGGCGGCAAGGACTTCGTCGTCGCCCACCCGAGCGCCGACCGCGCGGTGCTGAAGACCGCCCTGACCCGCGGTGCCTTCGAGTACCAGGGCCAGAAGTGCTCGGCCACCTCCCGCGCGTACATCCCGGCGTCGATCTGGAACGACGGCTTCAAGGAGGAGTTCGCGGCGGAGGTCGACGGCATCACCATGGGTGACGTCACCGACCTGTCGAACTTCATCGGCGCGGTCATCGACGAGCGGTCCTTCGCCAAGAACAAGGCCGCCATCGACCGGGCCGAGGCGGACCCGAGCTGCACGATCGTGGCGGGCGGCTCCTACGACGACTCGGTCGGCTACTTCGTGCGTCCCACCGTCATCGAGTGCACCGACCCGGAGAACGAGGTGTTCACCACCGAGTACTTCGGCCCGATCCTCGCCGTGCACGTCTACGAGGACGACAAGTACGACGAGATGCTGACCCAGATGGAGTCGGTCTCCGACTACGCCCTGACCGGCTCGGTCATCGCGGGCGACCGCGCGGCGGCGGCGTACACCATGGAGAAGCTGCGCTACGCGGCCGGCAACTTCTACATCAACGACAAGTCGACCGGTGCCGTGGTCGGCCAGCAGCCCTTCGGCGGCGGTCGTGCCTCCGGCACCAACGACAAGGCCGGTGCCCCGCAGAACCTGATGCGCTGGACGCTGACCCGCGCCATCAAGGAGGCCCTGGTCGCGCCGACCGACTACACCTACCCGCACATGGGCTGACGCCCGCGCGCGACGGGCCGGGTCCGCCGAGGACCCGGCCCGTTCGCATGCCCGCCACCGCGCCGGCCGGCCCGGCCCGCCGGCCGGTCGGCCGCGGCACTAGCCGGGCAGTTCCGTCCGCTCCCACCACTCGTACACCGGGAGCCTGCCCTCCGGGGTGTCCGCGTGGCGCGAGGTCGGCCGGAAGTGCTCGTAGCCGCCCCGCAGCTCGATCTTCACGTCCTCCCCGGGTGCGGTGATCGGGACGATCCTCTCGGGCAGGTCCTGCGGGCCGCCCTCCAGCAGTGCCTTGGCCGTGTCGTTCATGACCTCACCGTTCCCCCCGCCGCGTCCCGATGCCGCCTGCCGCGCGGACGATCAGCCGTGTGGGCGATCCGCGCCCCGATCGCCTCCCGCCGCGGACCGCAATGCCGGCCGGCTCCCGCCGCGGACCGCGGTTCCGGCCCGGTTCCCGCCGCGGACCGCGATTCCGGCCCGCCGCCCGCCGGGGTCCGGGACACTGGCCCGATGACAGACGCGATCCGCACCATCCACACCGCCGGGCTCACCCCCGCCGAACTCCGCGCCGTCCGCACCCTCCTGGACGACGCCTTCGACGGCGACTTCAGCGACCACGACTGGGACCATTCCCTGGGCGGCCTGCACGCCCTGGTGCACGACGAGCACGGCCTGGCCGCGCACGGCTCGGTCGTCATGCGGCGGGTCCGGCTGCGCGGACGCTGGCTGCGCACCGGGTACGTGGAGGCCGTCGCCGTCCGCGGGGACGTCCGGCGCACCGGCCTCGGGACGCTCGTCATGGACGCCCTGGAGCAGGTCCTCGCCCGCGCCTACGACTTCGGCGCCCTCTCGGCGAGCGAGGCCGGCGCCCGGCTCTACGCGGCCCGGGGCTGGCGGGCCTGGCCCGGACCCGTGTGCGCCCTCGGACCGGACGGCGTGGTCCGGCTGCCCGGCGAGGAGGGGTCCACCTACGTCTGGCCCCGCGCCGCCGCGGCCGACCCTGGTGCCGAACTGGTCTTCGACTGGCGGGACGGCGACATCACCTGAAGGCGCCGTGGCGATCTCGCGCGGCCCGGCGGGAATCTCCCCAGGTCACGGGCGTGCGGCAAGGTCCGCGTCAGCCGTACGGCCGAGGCCGCCGTCTCAGATAGTAGGAAGTCCGAGTAATTGTGCAGACAGCGGCGCGGTCCTGGCCTAGTTTTGTAGGAGCCGAACGTCTCGCTGATCCAGCGAATGGCGGCCGTGAGCCGGGCCCCTGGCAGGACACCCCTGCGGCCCGCTCCCCGCCCACTCCGGCCTCTCGTATCCCTCTGCCGGTGCGCCGCATCCGTGCGCCGCTGCCGTGTGTCACGAAGGAGTCGATCCCCATGGCCGAGACCACCGTCCGCCGCCGAGTCCGCCACGCCTCCCGTACGACCGAGTCCGACCGCAAGAACGCCGCCGCGGCGCTCCAGCGCGCCCTGGACCGCCGGGACAACGGCGGCGAGACCGGCCACTGAGCCACCCGCCCGTGTCCAGATACCGGACACTCCATGTCATCTCTCGGGACGAGGGGTAGGGTGCCGACATGTCTCGCAGCATCGATCTCGCAGTGATCCCCGGTGACGGCATCGGCCAGGAAGTGGTGGCCGAGGGGCTGAAGGTCCTGGCCGCCGCCCTCCCGCAGGATGTGAAGCTGGAGACCAAGGAGTACGACTTCGGCGCCCGGCGCTACCACGCCACCGGTGAGACCCTCACCGACGCCGATCTCGACGCCCTCAAGGGCCACGACGCGATCCTGCTGGGTGCGATCGGTGACCCGTCGGTGCCCTCCGGTGTCCTGGAGCGCGGCTTCCTGCTCAAGCTCCGCTTCGCCTTCGACCACCACGTCAACCTGCGCCCGAGCAAGCTGCTCCCGGGTGTCGCCACCCCCCTCGCGGGCGAGCCGCGGATCGACTTCGTCGTCGTCCGCGAGGGCACCGAAGGCCCGTACACCGGCAACGGCGGCACGATCCGCAAGGGCACCGCGCACGAGGTCGCCACCGAGGTCTCCGTCAACACGGCCTACGGTGTCGAGCGCGTCGTCCGTGACGCCTTCGCCCGCGCTCAGGCCCGCCCCCGCAAGAAGCTCACGCTCGTCCACAAGAACAACGTGCTGACCTTCGCCGGTCACCTGTGGACGAACATCTTCAACCAGGTGGCCGAGGAGTACCCCGAGGTCACCACCGAGTACATCCACGTCGACGCGGCGACCATCTACCTGGTCACCCAGCCCGAGCGGTTCGACGTCATCGTCACCGACAACCTCTTCGGCGACATCATCACCGACCTCGCCGCGGCCGTCTCCGGCGGCATCGGCGTCGCGGCCTCGGGCAACATCAACCCGAGCCGCGAGTTCCCGTCCATGTTCGAGCCGGTGCACGGCTCGGCCCCGGACATCGCCGGCCAGGGCAAGGCGGACCCCACCGCCACGGTGCTCTCCGTCGCCCTGCTCCTGCGCCACCTCGGCTACGACGCCGAGGCGACCCGGATCGAGGACGCCGTCTCCGCCGACCTCGCGGAGCGCGGCACGCAGCCCGGGCGCACCACCGCCCAGATCGGCGACGCGCTCGCCGTACGAGTAGCCGGCTGACCTTTCCCAGTGCCTGAAGGACCTGGGTGGGACCCCCAGGCCACTCGAACCACTTCGAAGCCGTCGGGTCGCACACCGCGCCCGGCGGCTTCCCCCTGTCCGCCGCCGGGTGCCACCATCGAACCCTAGGGCCCCTCTGACGGATCTCCGCGGGACAAGGAGCGCCGTCAGAGGGACCCGGACCGCGTTCACCCCGTTTCCTGCCGCCGTGGACCCCGCGCGATAATCGAACGCGGAGCCGCGACATGAGGGAATGCTCGGACGTCCTAGCACCGGCCACGGGCCGTGCGGGCGTGAGCGCGGCCCGTCACGACAACCCGGTGAAGGACACTCACTCATGACGACGCCCACGATCGAGCTCAAGCCCTCGGCCAACCCGCTCTCCGCCGCCGAGCGCGACGCGCTCCTGGCCAACCCGGGATTCGGCCGCCACTTCACCGACCACATGGTGACGATCAGGTGGACCGAGGGCCGGGGCTGGCACGACGGTCAGCTCGTTCCGTACGCGCCGATCCCCATGGACCCGGCCACGACCGTCCTGCACTACGCCCAGGAGATCTTCGAGGGCCTGAAGGCGTACCGCCAGCCCGACGGCTCGGTCGCCACCTTCCGCCCGGAGAAGAACGCCCGGCGCTTCCAGGCCTCCGCGCGCCGGCTCGCCATGCCCGAGCTGCCCGTCGAGACCTTCATCGAGGCCTGCGACGTGCTGGTCCGGCAGGACAAGGACTGGGTGCCGGCGCACGGCGGCGAGGAGTCCCTGTACCTGCGCCCGTTCATGATCGCCACCGAGGTCGGTCTCGGCGTCAAGCCGGCCAACGAGTACCTGTTCCTCGTGATCGCCTCCCCGGCGGGGGCGTACTTCCCCGGCGGGGTCAAGCCCGTCTCCATCTGGGCCTCCGAGGACCGCGTCCGTGCCGTCCCCGGCGGCATGGGCGACGCCAAGACCGGCGGCAACTACGCGGCCTCCCTGCTCGCCCAGGCCGAGGCCGCCGCCGAGGGCTGCGACCAGGTCTGCTACCTCGACGCCGTCGAGCACAAGTGGGTCGAGGAACTGGGCGGCATGAACCTGTACTTCGTGTACGGCGACAAGATCGTCACGCCCACCCTCAGCGGCTCGATCCTGGAGGGCGTCACCCGCGACTCGCTCCTCACCGTCGCCCGTGACCTCGGCTACCGGGCCGAGGAGGCGCGGGTCTCCGTCGACCAGTGGCAGCGCGACTCCGAGAACGGCACGCTGACCGAGGTCTTCGCCTGCGGCACGGCCGCCGTGATCACCCCCGTGGGCACGGTCAAGCGCGCGAACGCCCAGTGGCAGCAGTCGGGCGGCGAGCCCGGCGAGGTCACCATGCGGCTGCGCCAGGCCCTGCTCGACATCCAGCGGGGCGTCACCGAGGACAAGCACGGCTGGATGCACCGGCTCGGCTAGGACCCGTCCGGCCGGTCAGGGCGCAGGGAAGTCACGGCGCCCGGCCGGCCCCCCGCGTCCGGGTCCGGTCCGCCGGACGGGGCCCGGCGCACCCGCGCCCACCGGAGGCCGCCGTGGACACCGCGTCCACGGCGGCCTCCGTGCGTTCCCGACGGGTTCCTTCCGCCGTTCCTCCTGTGCTCCTCGCGCGCCCGCGCGTTCCGATTTGAGCGTTGCTCCAAATGTGACGCGGTAGCGCGCACCCATGTCTATCGCTCCTTTGTCTCCACTGTTTAGAGTGTCGTTCTAAACTCTGGAAGCCAAGGAGGTGCCGCCGCGTGAGACTGACCCCCACCGAGCGTGACCGGCTGCTGCTCTTCAGCGCCGCCGAGCTGGCCCGCGCCCGCAGGTCCCGCGGTCTGCGGCTCAACGTGCCGGAGGCCACCGCGCTGATCGCCGACACGGTGTGCGAGGCGGCCCGCGACGGGGCCCGGCTCGCCGAGGCGATCGAGCGCGCCCGCACGGTGCTCGGCCCGGACGACGTCCTGCCGGGCGTCGCCGACGTGGTCACCGAGGTCCACGTGGAGGCCGTCTTCGACGACGGGTCACGGCTCGCGATCGTCACCGACCCCCTCGCCGGCGGCTCCCTCGGCGAGGACGGACCGGGCGCGCTGCTGCCCGGTCCGCGGCACGCCGACCCGGAGCCCGCCCTGCGGCTCACGGTCACCAACACGGCGGCCGTCCCCGTCTCCGTCACCTCCCACTTCCACTTCTTCGAGGCCAACCCGCGTCTCGACTTCGACCGGGCCGCCGCCTACGGCACGCACCTGGCGGTGCCCGCCGGCTCGTCGGTGCGGTTCGGGCCGGGGGAGAGCGCCGAGGTCGGTCTCGTGCCGATCGGCGGCGAACGGATCGCGATCGGCTTCGCCGGGCTCGTCGACGGGCCGCTGGACGCGCCGGGCGCGAAGCAGGAGGCGCTGCGCAGGGCCGCCGCCTGCGGCTACCTCGGAGTCACCGCTGTGGACACACCGGAAGGAGACGTCCGATGAGCCGCTCGAAGGGACGCGAGGTGAGCCGGGCGATCCACGTCGACCCGCACGCCTACGCCGCCACCCACGGCCCGCGCGCCGGCGACCGCATCCGCCTCGGCGACTCCGGTCTCGTCGTCCGCGTGGAGTCCGACGCCCAGAAGTACGGCGACGAGTTCCTCGCCGGGTTCGGCAAGACCGCCCGCGACGGCCTGCACCTCAAGGCCGCCGCCGTCCGCGAGACCTGCGACGTGGTGATCAGCAACGTCGTCGTGATCGACGCGGTGCAGGGCATCCGCAAGGTGTCCATCGGCATCCGCGAGGGCCGCATCAGCGCGGTCGGACGGGCCGGGAACCCCGACACCCTCGACGGCGTCGATGTCGTCGTCGGCACCGGGACCACCATCGTCTCCGGCGAGGGCCTGATCGCCACCGCCGGTGCCGTCGACACCCATGTCCACCTGCTGTCACCGCGCATCATGGAGGCCTCGCTCGCCTCCGGCGTGACCACGATCATCGGCCAGGAGTTCGGGCCGGTGTGGGGCGTCGGTGTCAACTCGCCCTGGGCGCTCAGGCACGCCTTCGACGCCTTCGACGCCTGGCCGGTCAACATCGGCTTCCTGGGCCGGGGTTCGTCCTCGCACCAGGCGCCCCTGGTCGAGGCGCTGGCCGAGGGCGGCGCCTGCGGGTTCAAGGTGCACGAGGACATGGGCGCCCACACCCGCGCCCTGGACACCGCCCTGCGCGTAGCCGAGGAGCACGACGTCCAGGTCGCCCTGCACAGCGACGGCCTCAACGAGTGCCTGTCGGTGGAGGACACCCTCCGCGTCCTGGAGGGACGCACCATCCACGCCTTCCACATCGAGGGCTGCGGCGGCGGGCACGTCCCCAACGTGCTGAAGATGGCCGGCGTGCCCAACGTCATCGGCTCCTCCACCAACCCCACCCTGCCCTTCGGCCGGGACGCGGTCGCCGAGCACTACGGCATGATCGTCTCCGTCCACGACCTGAAGACCGACCTGCCCGGCGACGCCGCCATGGCCCGCGACCGCATCCGCGCCGGCACCATGGGCGCCGAGGACGTGCTGCACGACCTGGGCGCGATCGGTATCACCTCCTCCGACGCGCAGGGCATGGGCCGCGCGGGCGAGACCGTACGCCGCACGTTCGCGATGGCCGGGAAGATGAAGGCCGAGCTGGGCCCGGTCGAGGGGGACGGCCCCGACGACGACAACGGCCGCGTGCTGCGCTACATCGCCAAGCTGACCGTCAACCCCGCCATCGCGCACGGGCTCTCGCACGAGGTCGGCTCGATCGAGGCGGGCAAGCTGGCCGACATCGTGCTGTGGCGCCCGGAGTACTTCGGCGCCAAACCGCAGCTCGTGCTCAAGTCCGGCTTCCCGGCGTACGGCGTGACCGGCGACCCCAACGCCGCCACCGACACCTGCGAACCCCTCGTCCTGGGCCCGCAGTTCGGCGCGCACGGCGCCACCCCGGCCGACATCTCGGTGGCGTTCGTCGCGCGGTCCGCACTCGACCAGGGCAACGACACGATGCCCACCCGCAGGCGCCGGGTCGCCGTCCGCGGCACCCGCGGCATCGGCCCCGCAGACCTGCGGCTCAACTCCCGTACCGGAGCGGTCGACGTCGACCAGCGCACCGGCCTGGTCACCCTCGACGGCGACCCGCTGCGCTCCGAGCCCGCCGACTCCGTCTCCCTCAACCGCCTGTACTTCCTCTAAGGATCCGCGAGATGACCACCCCCGCCGCCGACGGCTTCCGCATGCCCGCCGAGTGGGCGCCGCACGAGCGCACCTGGATGGCCTGGCCGGGCGCCAACCCGACCTTCGACACCCCCGAGGAGCTGGCCGCCTCCCGCGCCGCCTGGGCCTCGGTCGCCCGGGCGGTCCGCCGCTTCGAACCGGTCACCGTGGTGTGCGGCCCCGGCCAGTCGGCCGACGCCCGCACCCTGCTCGGCGACGGGATCGACACCGTCGAGCGTGACCTCGACGACGCCTGGATGCGCGACATCGGCCCCACCTTCCTCACCGACGGCAAGGGCTCACTCGCCGCCGTGGACTGGACGTTCAACGGCTGGGGCGCGCAGGACTGGGCCCGCTGGGAGCACGACGCGAAGATCGGCGCGTACGTCGCGGACCTCGCCGGCGCGAAGACGTACGCCTCGAAGCTGGTGAACGAGGGCGGTGCGATCCACGTCGACGGCGAGGGCACCGTCCTGCTGACCGAGACCGTCCAGCTCGGCCCGGAGCGCAACCCGCACTGGACCAGGGAGCAGGTCGAGGCGGAGATCCACGCCCACCTCGGCACCGAGAAGGCGATCTGGCTGCCGCGCGGCCTCACCGGCGACTACCCCCCGCACGGCTACGGCACCCTCGGCCACGTCGACATCGTCGCCGCCTTCGCCCGCCCGGGCGTCGTCGTCGCCCACCACCAGCCCGACCCGGCCCACCCCGACCACGAGGTCACCCAGGAGGTCATCGGCCTTCTCCGGTCGGCCACCGACGCGCACGGCCGTCCCCTGGAGGTCGTCGAGGTGCCCGCGCCCACCGTCCTGGAGGCCGACGGCCGCTGGGCCGACTACTCCTACATCAACCACTACCTCTGCAACGACGGTGTCGTGCTGTGCGGCTTCGACGACCCGCGCGACGAGACGGCCGCGGACATCTTCCGCCGCCTCTTCCCGGAGCGGACGGTGACCCTCGTCGACGCCCGTACGATCTTCTCCGGTGGCGGTGGCATCCACTGCATCACCCAGCAGCAGCCGAAGCGCGCAGGTCAGTGAGCTGACCAGCGGATATGTCGAACGACAGCTAGCTCTAGTTAGCCTTAGTTAGCTCTAGTCGGCTCCCATGAGCAAGATCATTCTCCCATTCATCTCCCATGGGAGAAGCGGACAGCCCCCAACGGTGACGGTTTGGGGCTGGGGGAGGGCCGTGTCACAGTCCACCCAGCCGGTCGGCCAGAAGGCGGACTGCTCGCTGAGGGGAAGATCTACGTGCCGCTGCCGACGCGTGGTGGCTGCCCTCACAGGGGGCACAAGGGCGGCCACCTTTCCGCCCGGGCGCATGACCAGGAGCGGGAGACCAGGGGGGAGCGCTGGCTCGCCTCAACCGAAGACGAGTTCCATCTCGATCGCGAGCGCGCCCAGTGACTCCTTCTCAGCCGGATAGATGCTGCGGATGTTCGCGAGTTGCTGCTCGCGGCTCGCTGTGGGGTTGACGTTCGCCGGCCCCTCGCCGTCGAGCAGCGTCTCGAAGTCGGGGTAGGGGGTCACCCGCAGCACGCGTACGTCGCACGTCTCGGCAGTGCCCTTGACCCGGAACCGGATCTGGTCACCGGCGGCCATGTCGGCGAGATGCGGATACCGCACCCGGACCTCGATCGATTTGCGGCCGGCGGCCACCAGATCGAAGTACCGGCGGTACAGGTTCAGCTCGTGCCTGCGGGCGGCCCTGGTGGTGCTCATAGAGGTGTGACGCTCCTCGTCGGGTGGGACATCAGCCGGCCGAGTTCGCCGGCCGAGTACGAGCGGAAGAAGTGCCTCGGTGTGGCGAGCAGCACGCCGGCCATGGTGAGCAGTCGCTCGGCGTATTCGGACACCGAGCCGGGCCACATCCGCGTGTCGAGCATCCACGGCGCGGACCCGTCAGGCAACGGCGCCTTACCGTCCCGGATGAGGCTTTTCGACAGCTTGGCTCCGGTGTCTGTGAGGACCTGCGGGCAGAACAGGCGGGTGGGGAGTTGGGCCCCGGTGAGTCCGATCGCGGTCAGGGCGTTGTCGACGAGGGTCGATCCGAACACCCAGTCGCCGCCCTTCACCATCACGCTCAGGCGCTCGCGGTCGACGGTCGCGGCTGTCTCCTTGACGAGGTTGCGGTACAGCGTGGCGAGGTCCAGGTACCCGCCGCTGTCGGGAGCGATGACGACCTCGTACGGCCCGTGGTGCATGCACACGGCGTGCACTTCGGCGTGGTCGGCGTCGAGCAGGATGCGGGTCCGTTCGGCGTACTTCTCGGCCCACCCGCAGCCCGGGGCCGGGCAGGGGATGCGCACGTGAGGTACCCCGTGAGCCGGGTCGAGCCACCAGCGGGCGGCGTCGATGCGGCGGTGCACCCGTAACCAGGTGCGCCGGTACTGCTCGGTCTGCTGCTGCCGGGAGTACATCTCAACGGAGTAGGGGATCGACAACTGTTCCGACAGCGCATCGAACAGCGGCCGGTACAGCTCGTCGACCTGCTTGGCGAGGACGTCCTCGCCAAGCGCTTGGGCGTACGCGCGCTGGTAGCTGTGCCCGGTGGCCGGGTCGATGACGACCTCGTGCGGCGCGTTGTCGAGGGCGCCGAACGCGACCTCGGCAGGGATACCGAAACGCTGTCGTGCGCGGGCGGCTGCCGCGAACGCCAGAGACTGGACCAGCGAGGTACCCAGGTGGGGCACGCCGTTGATCTGGGTACCGACCACGAACACGATGCGCTGGGGCGACTCCGTACGAATGCGAGGCGCGAGCACGTCCTCGGCGTGGTGGAGAGCGTTGGCCAGGACGGTGTTCGGTGAGACGAGTGTGGCAGTCATTTCACTCCCTTGTGAATGGGGCTGCGGTGAGGGCTCAGCGTGCGGGCCTGAGATCAGCGGAGGCGTCGGCGACCTCCAGCTCGGCCCGCTGGTGCGCGCCGGCGGCGGGCCGCCCGTGCGGCGCCTCGACGGGATCGGCACGCTGATGCCGTGCGGGAGTGCAGCCGTGTCAGGTACGTCCCACCCGGCGGCGGCCCGGCCGGGATGAAGTAGTACGTCACCCGCTTCTGCGGGTCCTCCACGACAGCGCCGGCGCGCGCCGAGGATCGTCAGGGCGGCGAGACCTCGCCGCGACGGGACGCGGGCGGCGTCCCGTTCGTCTCGGCGGGTGGCGGTGCTGGAGGTGTGGGCATCGGGGGCTCCTCCGGACCAGGTGGATCTGGTGTGCCCAAGACTGGTCCTCGCGGTGCCCTATTCCGAGGACTTCTAGAGGTCTTTCAGTGGCCGTAAAGGGGACTTTCGCTGAGTCGTCAGGGTGACGACTGGTCAACGGGAGGGCCTGACAGGATACTTGGCGCAGTGCACGACGATGGAGGTGCAGCAGTGCCACGTCCCACAGGCAACGCTCGGCTCAAGGCTGCCCGGTTGGCCGCCGGTTACCACTCTCAGCAGGCCCTCGCGGATGCACTGCAGGTGGGGGTGCGGCAGGTCCGCCGCTGGGAGTCCGATGCGCCCCCCTGGCCTCAGCCCGAGGTGGGCCGAGCTCTCACACGACTCCTCGGCCAGGAACTGGAAGCGCTCGGGTTCACCCCACCGGGTGGCAGCACTGCCGCCCAAAGTCGGCGCACAGTGCTCGCCGCCACGGCGGCCGCCGTCGGCCTCGCCGCGGTCCCCACCCAGGCCGTGGCCATGCAGCCCGCGACAGCGGCCGACGACTACGAGGCCGTGACCCGCTCGCACCGACGCCTGTACTGGTCGGTCGCGCCGGCAACCCTGCACCCTGCCGCCCTCGCGCACGCCACCCTGGGCTGCGCCCTGCTGCCGGAGACGGCCGGCCAGACCCGGCAGCGGACGGCCGCTGCGCTGGCCGAGACGTGGTTGCTCGCTGCGCGGATCGAGTTCTTCGACATGCGTGACGCGGGTCGGGCCCAGCAGACCCTGCTCCGCGCGCTTCAGGCCGCGGGCGAGGCAGACGATCCGCTCATGGGCAGCGCAGTCCTCGCACACAGCGCGTTCATCCCTGCATGGGCGGGCGACCGCGATGCGGCCGTCGAGCGGATGGTGGCCGCGCGGACCTACGCCCGGCGGGGCCCTGCGTCCGCCGAACTGCTCGCATGGCTGGACGCGGTGGAAGCCGAGTGCGAGACCCGATGCGGCAATCCCCGGACGGCGCTGCACCTGATCGGTCACGGCGAGGGTCTGCTCGCCGCGGGCAGCGACCACGGCAGCCCGGAGTGGCTCGACTGGTTCAGCGCCGTGCGTCTCGCGGCGTTCAAGGGCAACACGCAGCTGAAGGCCGGGCACCTGCCACAGGCCCGGACCACCCTGCTCGGCGTCCTCGATGCGCTGGATGCGACCGAGGAGAAGCAGCGGACAGTTGTCCTCGGTGACCTCGCCGCCGTCGAGGCTGCGGCAGGCCGCCCGGACGAGGCCTGCGCGTATGCGCTGCGCGCGCTCGACCAGTTGGAGCGCACCTGGTACGCGATGGGGATGGACCGGGTGCGTGAGGTGCGGCGGGCGCTGGCGCCGCACCAGCACGAGACGTGCGTGCGGGAACTGGACGACCGGCTCTACGGCTGGTCGACGACGGTCAGCGCGCTCGCTCGTTGAACTGCTTGATCAGCGGAGACAGTTCCAGCAGCGTCTCGATGCGGAACGTCGGCAATTTCTGTGCCTGCTCGCTGCGCCACTGGATCGTCGCCCACGGGCCGCGCCGGACGAGCGCGGTGTGCATTCCGGCCGCGCGGGCGGGGGTGATGTCGTTGTCGACGCGGTCGCCGACGTACAGCATCTCGTCGGGCTCGGCGGGGACGACCTCGGCGACACGATCGAAGAACGCGCGGTCCGGCTTGCCGGCGCCCCAGTCGTCCGAGGTGCCGATCAGGTCGACGTCGGTGGCGAACAACTCGCGCAGGATCTTCCCGGCCCGGGTCGTCTGGTTGCCGGCGATGCCCAGCCACAGGCCGTCGGCCCGCAGCGTGGCGAGCGCGTCGCGGACGTCCGGGTACAGGTCCTCCTCGCCGAAGTGCTCCGGCCGGCCAGCGGCAGCCCGGGCTTCGCGTTCGGCGTACAGGTCGAAGCCGGGCCGGAACTCCTGGAACGTCTCGCGGTAGTCGCGGCCCTGGGCGATGACGGCGCCGAACATTGCATGGAAGGTGTGGCGGCGCACGCCGAGCCAGTCGGCCCAAGTGCCGTACTCGGTGGTCTCGTCTACGAGGCACTCGCCGACGTCGAAGATCACAGCGCGAATCATGGCGTGAGCGTATCGGGGCACGACGAAAGCGGCCTCGTCATCTCCAGAGAAGGGGGACGGGGCCGCGGTGGTCGGGGGCTCAGCGGCCGAGGGCCTCGTACAGTCCGAGGACCAGGACGCCGACCGAGGCGACGGCGGCGAGGGACTGCAGGGGCCGGCGAGCAGGAGGCGGGCAAGCGGTGAGCACCTTGTCAGGTTGCTCGCCCGAGGCTAACTCCCATTCCTCTCCCATCGGGTGTGGGAGAATCGCCATCTGTGCAGGTCATCGCCTTAGTGGTTCGAACTACGGCGGTATCCACTGCATCACCCAGCAGCAGCCGAAGGTCTGACAGGTACAGGAGCAGCAGATGGCCGGTGCGGCACGGGCCCGCAGGAACGCGCCGCCCCGCGAGGAGGTCCTCGCCGCCGCCATGGAGATGATCGCCGAGCGCGGTCTGGAGAAACTCACCATGGCGGCGCTCGGCCGCGAGGTCGGCATGAGCAGCGGCCATCTGCTCTACTACTTCGGCTCCAAGGACGAGCTGCTGCTGCGCACGCTGGAGTGGAGCGAGAGCCGCCTCGGTGCCGAACGCGGACGGCTGCTCACCCGGGCCTGCTCCGCCCGCGAACGCCTGGACGCCTACGTCGGCCTCTACCTCCCCGACGGCCACCGCGACCCGCACTGGACGCTGTGGCTGGAGGTCTGGAACCGCTCGCTGACCGCCGACGACGACGCCCGCGAGCGGCAGGCCGCCATCGAGGGCGCCTGGCACCGCGACCTGGCCGCGCTCGTGGCCGAGGGCGTCTCGCGCGGCGAGTTCCGCCCCGTCGACGCCGACCGCTTCGCCACCCGGCTGCGCGCCCTCCTCGACGGCTTCGCCATCCACGTGGCGATCGGCCTGCGCGGCACCGGCCGGGAACGGGTGCTCGGCCACGTGCGCGAATTCCTGGACGCGTCGCTGAACCGCTAGACCCGCTCGCGCACCGCGTCGCCGGACCGCTGGACCCGCTCCCGCCACCCCCGCCGGCTCCCGCCGCGGCCCCAGCCGCT
Source organism: Streptomyces sp. NPDC006743 (assembly GCF_040703815.1). NCBI lineage: Bacteria > Bacillati > Actinomycetota > Actinomycetes > Kitasatosporales > Streptomycetaceae > Streptomyces > Streptomyces sp. NPDC006743. The sequence goes on from NZ_JBEYJA010000014.1 coordinate 120,878, forward strand.
TCCCGTCGCCGTGCGCCGGCCGGCTCCGCCCGATGCGTCGGCCGTGTCCCGGCGGGGCAATGAGGGCTCATGGGACGAGAGCAGTGGAAGAAGATCTGGGTCGGTTCGGCCGGCAACATGGTGGAGTGGTACGACTGGTTCGTCTACGCCAGTTTCGCCACCTACTTCGCCGGGGCGTTCTTCCCGCACGGGAACCCGACCGCCCAGATGATGAACACCGCGGGCATCTTCGCGGTCGGGTTCTTCATGCGGCCGGTGGGCGGCTGGCTGCTCGGCCGGGTCGGCGACCGCCGGGGCCGCAAGGCGGCGCTGACCCTCACCGTCACCCTGATGTCCGCCTCCGCCGTCCTCATCGCCGTCGCACCGACCTACGGGGTCGCCGGGTACGGGGGCGCGCTGGTGCTGCTCCTGGCCCGGCTGCTCCAGGGGCTGTCGGTCGGCGGCGAGTACGCGGCGAGCGCCACCTACCTCACCGAGGCCTCCGACCCGCGCCGGCGCGGCTTCGCCTCCAGCTTCCAGTACGTGTCGATGACCGCCGGCCAGATCGTGGGCCTCGGCCTGCAGATCCTGCTCCAGCGGACCATGTCCGACGACGCGCTGCACAGCTACGGCTGGCGCATCCCGTTCGTGGTGGGCGCGCTCGGCGCCGCCGTCATCTTCTACCTGCGGCGCAGCATGCTGGAGACCGAGGTGTACGAGGCCGACGACAGCGGTGAGGAGCGCGGCACGCTGCGCGCGCTGTGGGCGCACAAGCGGGAGGCGCTGCTGGTGATGGCGCTGACCATGGGCGGCACGGTGGCGTACTACACGTACACCACCTACCTCACCAAGTACCTGTCCAACTCGGCGGGCCTGCCCAAGCGGACCGCGACGCTGGTCTCCTTCACCGCGCTGATCGTCTTCGCCTGCCTCCAGCCGCTCGCCGGACGCCTGTCCGACCGGATCGGCCGCCGCCCGCTGCTGATCACCTTCGCGGTCGGCTCGACCTTCCTGACCGTGCCGATCATGACGCTGCTGCGGCACGCGGGCAGCTTCTGGCCGGCGCTCGGCCTGTCCCTGCTCGCGCTGGTCGTGGTCACCGGCTACACCTCCATCAACGCCTGCGTGAAGGCCGAGCTGTTCCCGACCGGCGTGCGCGCGCTCGGCGTCGCCCTGCCGTACGCCTTGGCCAACGCGCTGTTCGGGGGCACCGCCGAGTACGTCGCCCTGTGGTTCAAGAAGGCCGGGGCCGAGTCCGGGTTCTTCTGGTACGTGGCGGCGTGCGCGGCCGTCTCCCTGGTGGTGTACCTCACCATGCGGGAGACCCGCGACCTGGACCTGACCCGGGTGAAGAACACCGGGGCGTCCACACTGACGCCCGCATCCTGAGACATCGATGAGGACGGGGGCAGGACTGTGCCAGACTGCTCCCGTGCTCTCGTTCGCCATGATTATTGGCAGCAGGCGCGCCGGTCCGCAGTGACCGTCACGTACGACCAGGTACGGGCGGCCACCGTCGTCCTCGACCCGCGCGCAGACCTCTCGCACCCGCGAGGGGTCTTTCGTTTTCCCGGCCCACCTTCAGCCGGGGACGGGGCGCGCGGGAGGATTGGGGGGACGGTGGAGCCGGTTATTCCGGTACGACCGAGATCCCACATCAGGAGCCTTGAGACATGTCCGAAACCAGCCGGCTGGACGATTCGTTCCACGTCTTCGACACCACCCTGCGCGACGGCGCCCAGCGGGAGGGCATCAACCTCACCGTCGCCGACAAGCTGGCCATCGCCCGCCATCTGGACGACTTCGGCGTGGGGTTCATCGAGGGCGGCTGGCCCGGCGCCAACCCGCGGGACACCGAGTTCTTCGCCCGCGCCAAGGACGAGATCGCCTTCCGCCACGCCCAGCTGGTCGCCTTCGGCGCCACCCGCCGGGCCGGCGCCAAGGCCGCGGACGACCCCCAGGTCAAGGCGCTCCTGGACTCCGGCGCCGAGGTGATCACGCTGGTCGCCAAGTCCCACGACCGGCACGTGGAGCTGGCGCTGCGCACCACGCTGGAGGAGAACCTGGAGATGGTCCGCGACACCGTCTCCCACCTGCGCTCCCAGGGCCGCCGCGTCTTCGTCGACTGCGAGCACTTCTTCGACGGCTACCGCGCCGATCCCGAGTACGCCAAGTCCGTCGTCCGGGCCGCCTCCGAGGCCGGCGCCGACGTCGTCATCCTCTGCGACACCAACGGCGGCATGCTCCCCGCCCAGGTCCACGCGGTCGTCGCCACCGTGCTGGCCGACACCGGCGCCCGGCTCGGCATCCACGCCCAGGACGACACCGGCTGCGCGGTCGCCAACACCCTGGCCGCCGTCGACGCCGGCGCCACCCACGTGCAGTGCACGGCCAACGGGTACGGCGAACGCGTCGGCAACGCCAACCTCTTCCCGGTCGTCGCCGCGCTGGAACTCAAGTACGGCAAGCAGGTGCTCCCCGAGGGCCGGCTGCGCGACATGACCCGGATCTCGCACGCCATCGCCGAGGTCGTCAACCTCACGCCCTCCACCCACCAGCCCTACGTCGGCCTGTCCGCCTTCGCCCACAAGGCGGGCCTGCACGCCTCCGCCATCAAGGTCGACCCCGACCTGTACCAGCACATCGACCCCGAGCAGGTCGGCAACACCATGCGGATGCTGGTCTCCGACATGGCCGGCCGCGCCTCCATCGAGCTGAAGGGCAGGGAACTCGGCATCGACCTCGGCGGCGACCGCGAGCTGGTCGGCCGGGTCGTCGAGCGCGTCAAGGAGCGCGAACTCAAGGGCTACACCTACGAGGCCGCCGACGCCAGCTTCGAACTCCTGCTGCGCGCGGAGGCCGAGGGCCGGCCGCTGAAGTACTTCGACGTCGAGTCCTGGCGGGCCATCGTCGAGGACCGCCCCGACGGAACCCACGCCAACGAGGCCACCGTCAAGCTGTGGGCCAAGAAGGAGCGCATCGTCGCCACCGCCGAGGGCAACGGACCGGTCAACGCCCTCGACCGCGCCCTGCGCGTCGCCCTGGAGAAGATCTACCCCCAGCTGGGCTCCCTGGAGCTGGTGGACTACAAGGTCCGCATCCTGGAGGGCCGGCACGGTACCTCCTCCACCACCCGGGTCCTCATCTCCACCTCGGACGGCAAGGGCGAGTGGGCCACGGTCGGCGTCGCCGACAACGTCATCGCCGCCTCCTGGCAGGCCCTGGAGGACGCGTACACCTACGGCCTGCTGCGCGCCGGGGTGGACCCGGCGGCGTAGGAACGCTCGTCCGGATCGGGGCGGGGCCGCCGACGCCCCGCCCCCGCCCGGTCAGGGCCCCCGCCAGATGTTGTCGAAGGCGGCGTTCTCCACGCGCCGCCGCTGGCGCACGCCCTCCAGTTCGGTGACGGCGTCGCCGACGGCGGCCAGCACGGTCACCGCGCTCTCGTCCTCGGGCTCGGCGGCCCGCTCGGCGCCGGCCGGGTCCGGGGCCACGCCCAGCGCGGCGGCCAGGGCGGCGAGGACCGGTTCGCGGGCGGCCCAGCGGTCGGCGGAGGACCGCCGGTCCGGTGCCCCGTCGGCCGGCACCACCCGGTCCACCGGGCGGCTGGGCAGCCAGCGGTGGCGCCGGACGGTGCCGAGCTGCCCCTCCGCCTCCAGCGCGGCCGTGTAGTGCGCCGCCAGCCCGCGCCCGCGCCGCCACAGCCAGTCCTCGACGCTCTCGTACGGCTCCCGGCCCACCACGGCGGCCGCCGCCTCGTCCAGGAGCGGGTCGCCCGCCAGGGTGCGCGGACCCGGCCGCAGCCGGTCCCCGATGAGCAGGGCCGCCCCGCTCGCCAGCAGGTCGACGAGCTCGGCGCCGGCCAGGGCGAGCGAGAGGTCCCCCTGTTCGACCGGATGGTCACCGGGCACGTCCAGGGTGACGAAGAGCAGATCGCGGGCTGTGCTCATGCCGGGCTCCCGGTGACAGGTCGGACACGACGGTGGCCCGACGATACGTCACCCCAGGTGCCACTTCCGGTTCGCCGCCCCCGTGCACGACCGGATCGGCGCGCGGGCGCCGTCGGCGGCGGAGTCGCCGGTGACGTCCGGGCACTCGCCGGCGGGGGTGTTCACCGTGGAAGCGGTGAGGCAATGACGGCGCGCGGCCCGCGTCGAGGGGCCGCGCGTTCAGAACCCGAAGGGACAACGCTCGTTCCCCGTACGGGCGTTGCCTGTGTACCGGTTGTGGCGTGAAGCCTTGACGCCGTGAGGTGGTCCCCTTTGACTCACGCTGTGAACTAAGCCCTGAGTTGAGCGTTCAGCGACGTGTCGGAACAATCCGGATACCGAGGGAAGGTCCATGCGAAGAACCGCCCTGCTCGCCTCCGCCGCCCTGCTCACCGCCCTGCTGCCGCTCGGCGCGGCCGGTGCCGCCGCCGGTGCGGACGACCCCGCCCCCGTGCCCGTCGACCGCTTCGAGGGCGAGGTGCCCTTCGCGAACCAGCCCGCCGACGGCATCTTCACCTGGGGCGGTGACGGCGACGACGCGCCCGCGCTCCGGCTGGCGGAGCGCCCCGACGCCCCCGAGGGCACCAAGGTCCTGGCCGGCACCTACGACATCAGCGGCTACGGCGGCTTCACCCACGACTTCGCCGCCGGCCGGCCCGCCCACGACTGGTCCGCCCACCGGGGCGTCCGCCTGTGGTGGGAGGGCCGCGCCACCGGCAGGAAGATCCCCTTCGAGATCAAGGACGGCGGCGCCGACGGCGAGGCGTCCGAGCTGTGGATGACGTCCTTCACCGACGACTTCACCGGCTGGAAACAGATCGAACTGCCCTTCACCGACTTCACCTACCGGACGGACTACCAGCCCGTCGGCGGCATCGACCACGTCCTGGGCCTCACCCAAATGTGGGGCTACGCCCTGACGCTGCCCACCGGCGTCAAGGGCGAGTTCGCCCTGGACGACGTGGAGCTGTACGGCCGGGCGGACCAGTCCCTGCGCGCCTCCGTCACCACGGACGCGGCCGTGTACCCGGTGCCGGAGGGCACCGCCGCGGCCGTCCGCGTCACCGTCGCCACCACCGGCTCCGCGCCCCTCGACGAGCCGGTCACCGTCGCCTACACGACCACGGGCGGCACCGCGCGGCCGGGCGAGGACTACACCCCCGTCTTCGGCACCCTCACCTTCCCCGCGGGCACCGCCTCCGGCACCTCCCGCACGGTCCGCGTCCCCACCCTGAAGGACCGGTCGGCCGAACCGGCCGAGACGATTCCGCTGAAGCTCACCGTCACCGGCGCCAAGGCCCCCGCCGAGACCCCCCAGGTCGTCGTGGACGCCCACGGACTGCCCTACCTGGACAGCCGCCTGCCCGTGAAGAAGCGGGTCGCCGACCTGGTCTCCAGGATGTCCCTCGCGGAGAAGGCCGGACAGATGACCCAGGCCGAGCGCGGCGCGATGTCCGCGCCCGGAGACATCGCCTCCTACGCCCTCGGCTCGCTGCTCTCCGGCGGCGGCTCGGTCCCCGAACCCAACACGCCCGAGGCCTGGGCGAGGATGATCGACGGCTTCCAGCTGCGCGCGCGGGCCACCCGCTTCCAGATCCCGCTGATCTACGGCGTGGACGCGGTGCACGGCCACAACAACCTGGCCGGGGCCACGGTCATGCCGCACAACATCGGCATCGGCGCCACCCGCGATCCGGCACTCGCCGAGAAGACCGGCGCGGTCACGGCGGCCGAGGTGCGCGCCACCGGCGTGCAGTGGGACTTCGCGCCCTGCGTGTGCGTCACACGCGACGAGCGCTGGGGCCGCTCCTACGAGTCCTTCGGTGAGGACCCGGCCCTGGTGGAGTCCATGGAGACGGTCGTCCAGGGCCTCCAGGGCCGGGCCGACGGCCGGGACCTGGACCGCGCCGACAAGGTGCTGGCCACCGCCAAGCACTTCCTCGGCGACGGCGGCACCGAGTACGGATCCTCGACCACCGGCACGTACACCGTCGACCAGGGCGTCACCAAGGTCACCCGCCAGGAGCTGGAGGCCGTCCACCTCGCGCCCTTCGCCAGGGCCGTGGACCGGGGCATCGGCACCGTCATGCCCTCCTACTCCTCGCTCGACATCGCCGGCGACGGACGGGGCCCGGTGAAGATGCACGCCCGCGCCGACATGATCGACGGCGTGCTCAAGGGCCGGATGGGCTTCGACGGCTTCGTCATCAGCGACTGGAACGCCATCGACCAGCTCCCCGGCGACTACGCCTCCCACGTGCGCACCTCGGTCGAGGCGGGCCTCGACATGATGATGGTCCCCTACACCTACAAGGAGTTCAGCACCACCCTGGCCGACGAGGTGAGGGCGGGCCGGATCAGCGAGCGGCGCGTCGACGACGCGGTCTCCCGCATCCTCACGCAGAAGTTCCGGCTGGGCCTGTTCGAGCACCCCTACGCCGACACCTCGGGCGCCGCCCGGATCGGCTCCGCGGCGCACCGGGCGGTGGCCCGGCAGGCGGCGGCCGAGTCCCAGGTCCTGCTGAAGAACAGCGGCGGCGTCCTCCCGCTCAGGAAGGACCAGAAGGTCTACGTCGCCGGATCCAACGCCGACGACCTCGGCAACCAGACGGGCGGCTGGACCATCACCTGGCAGGGCGCCTCCGGCACCCACACCCAGGGCACGACCATCCTCCAGGGCATGCGGAACGCCGGCGGGAACGTCACCTACTCCAAGGACGCCTCCGCGCCGACGAGCGGCTACGACGCCGGGGTGGTCGTCGTCGGCGAGACCCCGTACGCCGAGGGCGTCGGGGACGTCGGCAACGGCCACGACCTCCAGCTCTCGGCCGCCGACAAGGCGGCGGTGGACAAGGTGTGCGCCGCGATGCGGTGCGCGGTGCTGATCGTCTCGGGCCGGCCCGAGCTGATCGGTGACCGGCTCGGCGCGATCGACGCGCTCGTCGCCTCCTGGCTGCCCGGCACCGAGGGCGACGGCGTCGCGGACGTCCTCTACGGCAAGCGAGCCTTCACGGGTCAGCTCCCGGTGACCTGGCCGAAGTCGGAGGGGCAGCTGCCGGTCAACGTCGGTGACGCCTCCTACGACCCGCAGTTCCCCTACGGCTGGGGGCTGACGACGCTGACGCACGTGCCCACGGGCGGCACGACGGCCCTGCGGGCGCTCGGCGTGGCCGCGGCGGCGGCCGAACGCGCCCACGCCGCGCAGGCGGGCCGCGCCCTCGTCACCCGGGCGCGGCTGATCGTCCAGCAGAGGGCGGCCGGGCGTGGCATGAGCGCGGCGGTGGCGAAGCCCTTCGCCGACGCCGACCACCTGCTGCTCACCGGCCGCTACGGCGCGGCGGTGGAACGGCTGACGGCGGCCTACCGGGCGGCATGAGAACACGGTGGGGGGCACCCGCTGCGACGGGCGCCCCCCACCGGCGGGGACACCCTCCTTGTCTCATTTCAGGTAGCTTCGAGATATGAAGGCCGTCGCCCCGCCCCGGGCCCCCGTCAGACTGCTGGCAGCACTGACCGTGGCCGTCCTGGCCGCCCTGTCCCTCCTGCTGGCCGGCGTCCCGCGCGCCGAGGCGGCGACCGGCGTCTCGACCATCGCCCAGGCCCTGCGCAAGAGCCCCGTCTACGTCGACCCGGCCGCGTCCGCCCAGTTGCCGCCCGCCGACGCCGACGCGCTGGCGCGCACGATCAAGGACGCCGACAAACCCCTGTTCATCGCCGTCCTCCCGGCCGGCTACCCCACCCAGAACCTCTTCACCGACCTGCGCACGGCCACCGGCATCACCGGCGCCTACGCCGTCCGCCTCGGCGACCGCTTCGACGCCCGCGCCGATGCCCGGGTGCTGCCGCGCACCGCCGTGCAGAACCTGGTGACCAGCGTCCAGGGCGAGAGCGCCGCCACCCAGCTCAAGGACTTCACCGACCGGGCCCTGGCGAACATGCACGGCTCGGCGCCCTCCACCTGGGGCACCTCGGGCCGCTCCACCGGTATGTCGGGCACCGCCCTGATCACCGGCGCCGCGGTCCTGGTGGCGGCCGGCGTCGGCGCGTACGCCCTGGTCCGGCGCTCCTCCCGGCGCCGGGAGGCGGACCAGCGGGCCGCGCTGGAGAAGCTGCGGGTCGTCGTCGACGAGGACATCACCGCCTTCGGCGAGGAGCTGGACCGCCTGGACTTCCACCCGGCCGAGCCCGGCGCGGACGACGCCATGCGCGCGGACTACGAACGCGCGCTGGACGCCTACGAGCAGGCCAAGCAGTCCATGGCCGCCGCCCGGCGGCCCGAGGACGTCCGCGCGGTCACCCAGGCCCTGGAGGACGGCCGCTTCTCCCTCGCCCTGCTCGCCGCCCGCCGCGAGGGCCGCCCGCTGCCCGAGCGCCGCCCGCCCTGCTTCTTCGACCCCCGTCACGGTCCCTCGGTCAGCGACGCCGACTGGACCCCGCCGGGCGGCGCGCCCCGCCGGGTCCCGGTCTGCGCCGCCGACGCCACCCGGCTGGCCGACGGCCACGACCCGGTGATCCGCGAGGTCGACACCGCCGAGGGCCGCCGCCCCTACTGGGACGCGGGCCCCGCCTACGGCCCCTGGGCCGGCGGATACTTCGGCGGCGGCATCCTCCCCGGCCTCCTCGTCGGCACCGTCCTGGGCAGCATGATGGCCGGCCCGGCCTACGCAGCCGACTACGGCACCGGCTACGGCGACTTCGGCGGTGACGGCTTCGGCGGCTACGACGGCGGCGACGTCTCGGGCGCCGACTTCGACCCCGGCGACTTCGGCGGCGGCTTCGGCGACGGAGGCGGCTTCGGCGGTGGCGGGGACTTCGGCGGAGGCGGCGGGGGAGGGGGCGGGGACTTCGGGGGCGGGTTCTGAGCCCGCTCTCACCGCTCGTCGTGACGGCGCCGTACGGACCCCCGTGCCGCGTACCGCGCACCGGCGGCATGCCACCAGCGGGGCGGGGACGGTCCGTCCACCACCGAGGACGGCTGATCGGGATGGAGGCCGAGCCGCCGCAGGGCGCGGGCCTCCACGTTCACCGCGACCGTGCCGTGCCAGTGCCCGTCCTCGTCCCTGCGGCACATGAGGTCGATCCTGATCTCGTGCTCCTCGAACGGCATCCAGTCGATGCCGCGCTCCCGCAGTCAACCGAGCAGGAAGGGCCCCGCGCCGGGCCGCCCCGGCAGGTTCGGGTACGAGGCGAGGTGAACCCAGTCAGCCGGCGACTCGGTCAAGGAACTCACTCCAGGCTGCGGGGGAGACGGTGAGAACGGGGCCGACGGGGGCGGCTTTGGAGTCACGGATGTGGACGGCGGCGGGGTGAGCGGCGACCTCTACGCAGTTACCGCCCTCGTTGCTGCTGTAGCTGGACTTGCGCCAGGCGTAGGAGACTTCGAGGCAGTCGCCGCCCTCGCTGCCGCTGTAACTGGACTTGAACCATGCGGTCTTCATGACTCTCCTAGCAGTCCGTGCAAGAGGCGCACACTTTTGTCAGGTGAGAGGGCCTGTGACCGCAGCATTCCATACTTGTGGTGGTAGTCGCAGACCTCGTCCGGGTCATCGACAAGGAAACTGGCCCGCTGTACTTCCAGGTAGGCGAGACGCTCATGTTCCGGTGTCTCCAGCAGTGTCATTGGACCCGCTAGCCCGGCGTGTGGCATTTGGTCCATGGGCATGATCTGGAAGCTCATGTGGACGGGCTTGGTGTACTCCAGGATCTGACGGAACTGCTTCCGCATGACATCCGGCCCGCCTACCTGACGCTTCAGTACGCTCTCTTCGATGATGAAGTGCCCCACCGGGGGGTGTTCGCGTCGCCAGAGCAACTGCCGATCCATGCGGGCGGTCACCCATTGCTCTGCTGTTTCGCTTCCTAGCGACGGATAGCGGGAGTCGAAGGCGGCGAGACAGTATTCCCTGGTCTGAAGAAGTCCAGGCACCATTTGCGTCTCGTAGGTCAAGATGCCCACCGCTTCCTGCTCGTGCTCCACCAGCCCCTGCGCGAACTGCACCACCCGGTCCCGTACCGGCAGGCGCGCCACCAGTACCGCCAACGCCCCGCCCGTCTCCAGCAGTTCGTCGAACTGCTCGGCCCGGTCCGGCTGGAGGGCCAGCCGGCCCTGCTCGATCGAGCCCACGGTGTCGACATGGACGCTGGCCGCCTCGGCGAACTGCTCCTGGGTCATCCGGGCCCGCCTGCGGTAGTGGGCGACCAGTGAACCGACGGCCTGCCAGGTCCCGACTTTCCTGTTCTTCTTCCCCGAGTGCATGGCCGGTCCTTTCCCCCGTGGGCGTGCGAAGTGAGCCGACTGGAGTCGTAGCGATGAGGAGTACGATCTCACTCGTTGGTCCACTGTAGTGACGCACAGTGACACTCGTCTCATGAACGTGGAAGTCCAACACCCCCTCACGCGCGCGGCGTTCTTCCGGAGGGACCGCAGGTCGGTGCGGATCGCACGCGAGTTCGTACGCGCCGCGCTGGCCGACTGGGAGCTGACGGCGCGCGGCGAGGACGTACTGCTCTGCGTGAGCGAGCTGGCCACCAACGCGCTGCTGCACGGCGTACCGCCAGGGCGCGGTTTCGCCGTGCTCCTCACGCTGCACGCGGGCGGCGTCCTGCGGGTCGAGGTGCACGACAGCGGGGGCGGCCAGGTGCGGGAGCCGGAGGCGTCGGCGGAGTCGGAGCACGGCAGGGGACTGCTGCTGGTGGCCGCGCTGGCCGACAAGTGGGGTGTGGAGGGGCGGGTGCCCGGCAAGACCGTGTGGTGCGAGTTCGGGGGCCCGCGCCCCGCCTGAGCGCCTACATCTTCGCGCCGAAGTCCTGCGTCCACCACGGTCCGCCGGAGCCCTTGTGGACGCCGACGCCGATGTTCTTGAAGGAGCAGTTGAGGATGTTGGCGCGGTGGCCTGGGCTGTGCATCCAGGAGTCCATCACCGACGCCGGGGTCTGCTGGCCGCGGGCGATGTTCTCGCCGTAGGCGGACCAGCGGTAACCGGCGGCGGTGATGCGCCGGCCCGGGTCCTTGCCGTCGGGGTCGGTGTGGTCGAAGAAGTCGCGCGCGGCCATGTCGTCGGAGAGGCCCTGGGCGGCCGCGTCGAGCTGCGGGTCCTCGGTGAGGGGACCGCAACCCGCCTTCGCCCGCTCCTTGTTGACCAGGGCGACGACCTGGGCCACGGTGCCCGCCGGGGCGGGCGGCGCCGGGTGCGTGGCGGGGGCGGTACGGGTCGGCCGGTGCGGCTGCTTCGACGTGGGCGAGGGCGTACTCCGGTGCCTGCGGGGGCTGTTGGACGCGCTCGGGCTCTTCGACGGCGAGGCGGAGGCGGTGGGGGAGGGGGAGGCGGACGGTGACGTCGGCGCGGTCGTGGCGGGGTGGGTCGCCGGTGCGGCCAGGCCGGTGACCGGCGTGACCGGGGTGCGTACCGCCGTGTCGCCGGCGTCCTGGGCCGCCGTGCCCGGACCGCCGCCGAAGTACCAGAGGCCGGCGCCCGCCACACAGGCGGCCACGGCCGCCGCGCCCGCCGCCCGTCGCCGGCCGCGACGACGGCGGGCCGCGCTGCGGGCGGCGGCCCGGCCGCCGGACCGGGCGGAGGCGGAGGCGGGGGACGCTGCCGGGCCGGACGCGGACGTGGCCGGGGGCGCGTAGCCGGCGGGCGCACCGTCGAAACCGGGGCGTAGGTGCGACAGCAGCGCCACCGGCACCGGGACCAGCGCGAGCCCCGCCAGCAGTCCTTCGGCGGGCATCAGGCCGCTCCACAGGCCCGCGCAGTGCACGCACGCGCGCGCGTGCCGGGCTATGCGCTTGCGCCACAGGGCGGACGGACGGCCGTCCCAGCCCGCCGCCAGGACGCCGCTCAGCTCCGCGCAGCGCGGCCGGGAGTCGAGCGCCCGGACGACCACCCGGGCGGCTTCCAGCTGCGCCTTCATCCGCTGGACGCGCACCGCCGTGTGCTGCGGGGACAGCCGCAGCGCCGCGGCGACCTCCGCGCGGGTCAGTTCACCCGCGCACTCCAGCCACCACAGCGACAGCAGCGCCCGGTCGTCGGGCTCCAGCCAGCGGGTGGCCCGCGCCGTCTCCTGCCGCTGGCCGGACAGTTGCAGCCGGACCATGGTCAGGTCGACGAAGTCGCCCCCCGGGTCGGCGACCTCGCCGGCGTCCTCCACGGCGTGCGGGGCGGCCTGCCGGTCCTGCCAGTGCGCCCGGACCCGGTTCATCGCGATCGCCACCAGCCAGGAGCGGAAACTCGCGGGGTCCCGCAGTGAGTCCAGCCCGTCCAGGGCCCGCAGCATGGTGTCCTGCACGACGTCGTCGACGTCCACGGAGCCGTTCAGCGCCCGGCCCACGACGTTGTAGACCAGCGGCAGATACGCGCCGACCAGGGTGTCCTGGGCCGCCGGGTCGCCCTCGCGGGCGGCGGTCACCAGGGTCACCAGGGCGGCCGGGTCCACCGGGTGCGGTGTGCTCATACGAGAAATTCCCTGTCCCTCGGCGTCGGTCGATGATGTCCGATGCCTGGGAGACCGGGGGAGGGGAACCGGATAACAGTTCCCCGCCGGAAAGTTCCCGTCAGTTTTCGTCACCTGCCCGGGACCCTCCGCGGTGGCCCGCGAGACGGTTCCCGGGGAGCGCTCAGCCCTGCTTGATCGCCGAGATGTCGAAGTTGAGCTTGATCTTGTCGGAGACCAGGACGCCGCCCGTCTCCAGCGCCGCGTTCCAGGTCAGGCCCCACTCGGAGCGCAGGATCTCGGCCTTGCCCTCGAAGCCGACGCGCTCGTTGCCGAAGGGGTCCTTGGCCGCGCCGTTGAACTCCAGGTCGATGCTGATCGGCTTGGTGACGCCGAGGATGGAGAGGTCGCCGGTGATGCGGTAGTCGTCGCCGCCCAGGGACTCGGCCGCGGTGGAGCGGAAGGTCATCGTCGGGAACTCGTCGGTCTTGAAGAAGTCCGCGCTCTTGAGGTGCCCGTCGCGGTCCGCGTTGCCGGTGTCGATGCTGTCCATCGTGATGTCGAGCGTGGCCGTGGACTTCGACGGGTCGGTGCCGTCCAGGTGCAGGGTGCCCGTGAAGTCCGTGAAGGCGCCCTTGACGTTGGTGACCATGGCGTGCCGCGCGACGAACCCGAGCGTGGAGTGCGCGGGGTCGATCGTGTACTCGCCGGTCAGCGCGGCCGTCTCGGGCGCCGCGGCGGGGGCCGGGACGGACGCGGTGGCGGTGGTCTCGGTGTCGTTCTTGCGGCCGAAGATGCCCATGGCGTGCTCCTTGGGGACGGGGTGCGCTCGGCGTCAAGGGGGAACGCCGAGGACGTTGAATGTTCAACTAGAGCCAACAGGGACGACAGTAGCCCCATTCCGTTCAACTTTCAACATCATTCGCGGCGTGTTTTCCGGCTCACGCACGGTCACGCCGGACGCCCTCTGGCGAACGCGCGTAGACCTCGGGCACCATCGGCGTGCACCACCTGCACAGCCGTCGCACAGCAAGCCCGGCCCACCGCAGGAAGGGGTTCCCATGAAGGCCGCCAAGGCCCGTGCCGTCGTCACCGCTCTCGCCCTCGTCGTCGCCCCCGGCGTCGCCGTCGTCGGCACCGCGACCGACGCCTTCGCCGTCACCAAGATCAGCCACGCCACCGCGACCGGGATGTTCCGCCAGTCGGGCATCACCTGGTCCTCCTCCGGCAACTGCTCGGACCGCAACAACCCGACCTGTACGTCCTTCGACCAGCTCAACCTCCCCACCGCCCAGGGCGCCCAGACCCTCAAGAGCGCCAGCGGCTGCGCCCTGAACATCACGGGCGGCACCGAGACCGGCCACGCCTCGGGCACCTACTCCCACTGGAACGGGTACAAGCTCGACTACGGCAAGAACACCTGCGTGACCAGCTACATCAAGAACGCCTTCACCTACATCGGCCTGCGCGGCGACGGAGCCCCGCAGTACAAGTCCGGCTCCGGCAACATCTACGCCGACGAGGGCAACCACTGGGACGTCCTCTACTACAACTGCGGCGGCTGCTGACCCGGCAGGCCGTGCCCGTCCCGCGGGCGGCGGCGGCACCGCGCCGCCACCGTCCGCGGGGCCCGGCACCGTTGACGGACGCCCGGCCCGCGACTAACCAGTCCCCATGACGAAGCATCAGCAAGGGACCCCCGCCCCCGGAGCCTTCGTACGACCCACCCGCCGCACGCTCCTGCTCACCGCCGCCCTCCTCGCGGCCGGCACCGCCCCCGCCGCGGCGCTCGGCACGCAGGGCGCCCCCGGCGCGACCGACGACCCCTTCGACGCCCTGCGCGCCCGCTGGCTCGCCATCGCCCTCGGCAGCGGCTACGACCCCGCCGCCGAGCCCTACGCCTCCCGGCTCGCCGAGACCGGCCGGCTGGCCCGCGGCTTCCAGGCCGCCATGGCCCCGGCCCCCGCCTCCCTGTGGCCCGGCCTCCCCTTCGATCCGCCCTCCGGCGTCACGGCCTCCTACGGCAGGCTGTGGACCATGGCCCGGGCCCACGTCCAGCCCGGCACCGGCTCCACCGGCGACCCCGCCCTCCTCGCGGACGTGCTGCGCGGCCTCGACCACCTCTCCGCCACCGTCTACCACCCCGGCACCACGCCCTACGGCAACTGGTGGGAGTGGCAGATCGGCAGCCCGCGCCTGCTCATGGACATCACGGCCGCCCTCCACGACCACCTGAGCGCCGCCCGGCTCGCCGCCGCCTGCGCCGCCGTCGACCACTTCGTCCCGGACGCGGTGCTGCGCGACTACTCCGGCACCTCCACCGGCGCCAACCGCGTCGACCTGTGCCGCAGCGTCGCCCTGCGCGGGGTCCTCGGCCGGTCGCCGGAGAAGATCGCGCTTGCTCGGGACGCCCTCTCGCCCGTCTTCCCGTACGTCACCACCGGCGACGGGCTCTACGCCGACGGGTCGTTCGTCCAGCACACCGACGTCGCCTACTCGGGAACGTACGGCCAGGTCATGCTCGACGGGCTCGGCCGGCTCTTCGCGCTGCTGGCCGGGTCCCCCTGGGAGGTCACCGACCCGAACCGGCAGAACATCCTCGACAGCGTCGAGCACGCCTACGCCCCGCTCATCCACGACGGACTCGTGATGGACAGCGTCAACGGCCGCGCGATCAGCCGGGGTCACCTCACCGGCGACGACCGGCACGTCCTGCGCAGCGACCACTTCCACGGGCAGGGACTGATCGCCGCCATCGCCCTGCTCGCCGAGGGCGCGAGCCCGGCCGAACGCGAGCGCTGGCACGCGCGCGTGAAGGGCTGGATCGAACGGGACACCGGCACTCCCCTCCTCACCGCCCCCCAGTTCGACGTAGCCGACCTCGCCCGGCTGCACGCGGTCGCCGACTCGCCCGTCGCCGCCGCCCCCGAACCACTGGGCCACCGCCTGTTCCCGGCCATGGACCGCGCCGTCCACCGTCGCCCCCGCTTCACCGCCGGCCTCTCCATGGCCAGCGACCGCATCACCTACTACGAGTGCGGCAACGGCGAGAACCCGCGCGGCTGGCACACCGGCGCCGGCATGCTCCTGTGGTGGGCGGCGGGCGAGCCCACCGACCAGTACACGGACTGGTTCTGGCCGACCGTCGACTGGTACCGGCTGCCCGGCACCACCGTCTCCACCAAGCGCCTCGCCGACCGCGCGGGCGGCGAGTGGGGCGCCTCCCGCCCCGGCGTCCGCTGGGTCGGCGGCACCACCGACGGCACGTACGCGGCGATCGGACAGCACGTCAAAGGGCTCGGCTCCACACTGGAAGCGCGCAAGTCCTGGTTCTTCACCGACGACGCCGTCATCTGCCTGACCGCCGGGATCACCTGCGCCGACGGCGTGCCGGTCGAGACCGTCGTCGACAACCGCAACCTGGGGGAGGGCGGCACCCAGGCCTTCGTCCGCGGGGACGGCTGGGCCCATCTGGAGGGGCACGGCGGCTGGGTGCTCCCCGCCACCGGCCACGGCCCCCGGGCCGGCCGCCCGGAGCTGAAGGCGCTGCGCGAGGACCGCACGGGCGCCTGGTCCGACATCAACACCACCAGCTCGCCCGAGCGCCGCACCCGGCGCTGGCAGACCCTCTGGATCGACCACGGCACCGACCCGGCCGACGCCTCCTGCGCGTACGTCCTCATGCCCGGCGCCTCCCGGCGGGCCGTCGCCGCGCGCGCCGCCGACCGGCACTGGACGACAGTCCTCGCCAACGACGCCGGCGGCCAGGGGATCTCCGTGCCCTCGCTCGGCCTGCTCGCCGCCACCTTCTGGCAGGCCGGTACGGTAGGACCCCTCACCGCGTCGGCGGGCGCCAGTGTGCTGGTCCGCCGTCAGGGCCGTACCGCTACGCTCTGCGTGAGCGAGCCGCCGCGCACCGGCGAGCCGCTGGAGATCGTCTGGGACACCCGGGGCCGTCCGGCGCACCGCGTGCTGCGGGCCGACGACACCGTCGAGGTGGTCCGGCGAGGCACCCATCTGGGTCTGCGTGTCACTCCGGGGAAGGCATGTGCCACCCACGAATGTGAGGTGGCTCTCGCACCCTGACTTTGTGTGACCTCTACAACGCCGATCCCCTCTGAGCAGTCGGAAAGGCTGCACGGCGCCCAGGTTCTGTTCAGTGGTACCAGGAAAACGGGCCGGAGACTGTACGGAGTCGACGGCTCGCTTTCCTTGGTGTCCTTCGTAAGGTCGCTACATGACCGTTTTGGAAGAGACGACGGGTGAGCCCACCGGCGAGCCGGCTGACGCGCGCGGCCGGGTCGCCGAGCTGCACGGGATCCGTGCGCAGGCGGTGGCGGGGCCGAGCGAGAAGGCGACCGCGGCGCAGCACGCGAAGGGCAAGCTGACGGCGCGGGAGCGGATCGAGCTGCTCCTGGACGCGGGGTCCTTCCAGGAGGTCGAGCAGCTGCGCCGGCACCGGGCGTCCGGCTTCGGCCTGGAGTCCAAGAAGCCGTACACCGACGGTGTGGTCACCGGCTGGGGCACGGTGGAGGGCCGTACGGTCTTCGTGTACGCCCACGACTTCCGGATCTTCGGCGGCGCGCTGGGCGAGGCGCACGCGACGAAGATCCACAAGATCATGGACATGGCGATCGCGGCGGGTGCGCCGCTGGTGTCGCTGAACGACGGCGCGGGCGCCCGCATCCAGGAAGGCGTCTCGGCGCTGGCCGGGTACGGCGGCATCTTCCAGCGCAACACGAAGGCGTCCGGCGTCATCCCGCAGATCAGCGTGATGCTCGGCCCGTGCGCGGGCGGTGCGGCCTACAGCCCGGCGCTGACGGACTTCGTGTTCATGGTCCGTGAGACCTCGCAGATGTTCATCACCGGTCCGGACGTGGTCAAGGCCGTCACGGGCGAGGAGATCACGCAGAACGGGCTGGGCGGCGCGGACGTGCACGCCGAGACGTCGGGCGTGTGCCACTTCGCCTACGACGACGAGGAGACCTGCATCGCCGAGGTCCGCTACCTCCTCTCCCTGCTCCCGCAGAACAACCGCGAGAACCCGCCCCGCGTGGAGTGCTCCGACCCCGCCGACCGCCGCTCCGACGTGCTCCTCGACCTGGTCCCGGCCGACGGCAACCGGCCGTACGACATGACCAAGGTGATCGAGGAGATCGTCGACGACGGCGAGTACCTGGAGGTCCACGAGCGCTGGGCGCGCAACATCGTCTGCGCGCTGGCCCGGATGGACGGCCAGGTCGTCGGCCTCATCGCCAACCAGCCGCAGGTCCTCGCCGGTGTCCTCGACATCGAGGCGAGCGAAAAAGCTGCGCGCTTTGTCCAGATGTGTGACGCTTTTAACATTCCGATCGTCACTCTGCTGGACGTGCCGGGGTTCCTCCCCGGTGTCGACCAGGAGCACGGCGGGATCATCCGGCACGGCGCGAAGCTGTTGTACGCGTACTGCAACGCCACGGTGCCGCGGATCTCGCTGATCCTGCGCAAGGCGTACGGAGGTGCGTACATCGTGATGGACTCCCAGTCGATCGGCGCGGACCTGACGTACGCCTGGCCGACCAACGAGATCGCGGTGATGGGCGCGGAGGGCGCGGCCAACGTCATCTTCCGCCGTCAGATCGCCGACGCTCCCGACCCCGAGGCCATGCGGCAGAAGATGGTCAAGGAGTACAAGGCCGAGCTGATGCACCCCTACTACGCCGCCGAGCGCGGTCTCGTGGACGACGTCATCGACCCGTCCGAGACCCGGGAGGTCCTCATCCGCTCGCTGGCGATGCTGCACACCAAACACGCCGACCTGCCCTCCCGCAAGCACGGCAACCCGCCGCAGTGACCGCGACGGCCGCCCTCACCCGGCGGCCGTGCCGCGGTCGTCCCGCGGACCCCTCAGCCACGGAGACCACACCCATGGACATGCCTGACATCCGCGTCGAGAAGGGCCACGCCGAGCCCGAGGAAGTCGCCGCCCTGACGGCCATACTCCTGGCCCGCGCGGCGGCCCGCCCCGCCGAGACCGCCCCGGCCCACCACGGCCGCCCCCGGGCCCGCTGGCGCCGCCTGGAGCGCGAGAACGGCTTCCGCGCCCCGCACAGCTGGCACTGACCCGCACGACGACGAAGGGTCCCTCTCCCGGGAGAGGGACCCTTCGTCGTCGTCTCGCGCCGTGCGGCTACCGCAGCCGGGCCATGAGTGCGTGCTCGACCAGCGTGATCAGCGTCGACTTGGCGTCCGCGCGGTGGCGGGCGTCGGTGGTGATGATCGGGGTGTCCGGGCCGATCTGCAGGGCCTCGCGGACCTCGTCGGGACCGTAGGGCTGGTTGCCGTCGAATCCGTTGAGGGCGATGACGAACGGCAGCCCGCTGTTCTCGAAGTAGTCGACGGCGGGGAAGCAGTCGGCGAGCCTCCTCGTGTCGACCAGCACGACGGCGCCGATCGCGCCGCGCACCAGGTCGTCCCACATGAACCAGAAGCGGTCCTGGCCGGGCGTGCCGAACAGGTAGAGGATCAGGTCCTGGTCGAGGGTGATGCGGCCGAAGTCCATGGCCACCGTGGTGGTGGTCTTGTCCCCGGTGTGGGTGAGGTCGTCGATGCCCGCCGACGCAGACGTCATGACGGCCTCTGTGCGCAGCGGGTTGATCTCCGAGACGGCGCCGACGAACGTGGTCTTGCCCACGCCGAAGCCGCCCGCCACCACGATCTTCGCGGAGGTGGTGGAGCGACTCTGAGAAACCGGCCCTCCGCTAGAGCTTGCGAAGTCCACTGAGCACCCTTTCGAGCAGTGTCACGTCTGGCTGGCCGCCGGCGTTCTCGTCGCCGCCGGGCTGATGGATGGCGACCAGGCCCGCCTCCGCCAAGTCGGCGACGAGGATCCTGGCCACGCCGAGAGGAATCGTCAGCAGGGCCGAGATCTCGGCCACCGACTTGATCTCGCGGCACAGATGGCAGATCCGCTGATGTTCGGGCAACTGGCCCTGCATCTGGTGCGGTTGCGCGGTGGTGTGCACCAGGGCCTCGATGGCGAGCTGGTACCGGGGCCTGGTGCGGCCGCCCGTCATGGCGTACGGGCGGACCAGCGGGTTGTTCGACGCCGCGGGCGCCGGCTCAGGGGTGCGTCGCTGCGGCTGCACCGGCTGGATGCGCGGTGCCGGCGGCTGGTCGTACGGCGAAGGGCCGGGACCCTGCGGGGCGTACGGCTGCTGGTGGTAGGGGGAGGGGTAGGCGTACGGGTTCGCCTGGCCGTCGCCGTGGCCCTGCGCGGGGCCGTACGACCAGTTGCCCGAGGACGAACCGCCTGGGTGTGTTGCCACTCTTACTCCTCCTCCGACTGCGCCGGGCACCCAACCGAGTGGAAGCCGCGTCCCGAAACCTTACGGCCCCGGGACACCGCGACGCACCGTCTGTCTTTCAGTTGAGAAGGCTTCCCTGGAGTTCGGCGCGCAGGTCCGGGGTCAGGACCGTGCCCGCGCGATCCACCAGAAGGGCCATTTCGTACCCGATGAGACCGATGTCCGCTTCAGGGTGGGCAAGTACGGCGAGGGACGAACCGTCGGAGATGGACATGATGAAGAGGAATCCCCGCTCCATCTCCACAACCGTCTGGTTCACGCTGCCGCCCTCGAAGATGCGCGAGGCACCCGCGGTCAGCGACGTCAGACCGGAGGCGACGGCCGCGAGCTGGTCGGCACGGTCGCGGGGGAAGCCTTCGGACATCGCCAGAAGGAGTCCGTCGGCGGAGACCACCACCGTGTGGGACACCCCGGGGGTGTTGTCCACGAAGTTGGTGATCAACCAGTTCAGGTTCTGTGCCGCCTGGCTCATCGGGCTCACACTAACGCTCCTGGTTGTAGGTGCTGTCAGGACCACTGTGTTCATTCCTTGTGGCCTGGCCGTTCTTTTCACTTCCTGCGCTGCGTCCCCGCTGTACGCCCTGGCGCAGGTTGCTCAACCTGCCCCGGACGTCCTCGGGGGCGCGGGAGACCTGTGGGCCGCCCTGCGGGGTCGATTCCGCGGTGCCCTCGACCAGGTTGGCCTTGGGCACCCGGCGCGGCAGGCCGGAGGAGGTGACCCCGCCCGCCTTGGGCTTCTTGAGCTGCGAGGCCTGCTGCCACCGCTCGTCGTTGGCCGAACGCCAGCCGCTGCCGCCGCTGCCGTCGTTGCCGCCGGCGGCCGGGTCCGGCGTCTGACGGGGCGCGGGCCCCGTGCCGTTCGCACCGCCGGCCGGGGAGCCGCGGCGCGGCAGGCCGGCGTCGGTCAGCTCGTGGCCGGCCGGGGAGGCCGGGTCCGGTCCGTCGAAGCCTACGGCTTGAGCGTCCCGCCCGTCAGTGGCCTGCGCCGATTCCGCTTGCGGAGCGTACTGGTCCGCGTAGTTGTTCGGATAGCCGTCCGCCTGCGGCCAGTCGTCCTGGTAGGGCTGGGCCTGGAAACCGGCGTACGGGTCGGCGGCGGCGCCCGCCTGCTCCTGCTGCCCCGGCTCCGCGTAGGCGGCCGGGTCCGGGTAGCCGGCGTCCGTGGCGTACCCGCCGTTTCGCGGCACCCCGCCGTCCGGCGCGTAGTACGTCTGCTCGTACGACGGCTGCCCCTGCGGCTCGTACGCCGTCTGCTGCTGCTCGTCGTAGGCCGTGCGCTGGTCGTAACCGGGCTGCTGCGCGGGGAAGACCGTCCCACCGGTGTCGTACGGCTGCTGTCCCGTGTCGTACGCCTGCTGCTGCCCGGCGCCGTACGGCTGCTGCTGTCCGGTGTCGTACGCCGGCTGCCGGCCGGTGGTGTCGTCGGCGTGGGCGGGCGCCCCGGGAGCGGCCGCCTGGTCCGGCGTCTGGGCCTCCAGGGTCGCCCGGCGCTCCTCGCGCTTGAGGGAACGGCCGACCGGGTCGAGGTCCCGGATGTCGTCGGGCACCTCGCCGTAGCGGCTGTCGTCGAAGCCGAGTTCCGCGGCCGTGCGCATCGGTGGAAGCTGGCTGCCGCCGAAGCCCTCACCCTGGAACTGCTGCTCGGGGATGATCTGCGGCACGGTGAACTCGCCGCCGTCCACGCCCTGTTCGCCGCCGCCGCCGTGCGTGATGGCGTCGGGCAGCATGACCAGCGAGGTGGTTCCGGCCTGCTCGCCCGAGGGGCGCAGCTGGACCCGGATGCCGTGCCGGTCGGCGAGGCGGCCGACCACGAACAGGCCCATGCGCTGGGAGATCGCGACGTCCACGGTGGGCGGGTTGGCCAGCTTGTGGTTGATGTCCGCGAAGTCCTCGGCGGTCAGGCCGATGCCCTTGTCGTGGATCTCGACCATGACCCGGCCGTCCGGCAGCCGGGTCGCGGTGACGCGGACCTTGGTCTGCGGCGAGGAGAACGTGGTGGCGTTCTCCAGCAGCTCGGCCAGCAGGTGCACGAGGTCGGTGACGGACCGGCCGTGGATCTCCGCCTCCGGGACACCGGACAGCTCGATGCGCTCGTACTGCTCCACCTCGGAGGAGGCGGCGCGCAGCACGTCCACCAGCGGGACCGGCTGGTCCCAGCGGCGGCCGGGCTCCTCGCCCGCGAGGACCAGGAGGTTCTCGCCGTTGCGGCGCATACGGGTGGCCAGGTGGTCCAGGCGGAAGAGGTTCTCCAGCTGGTCGGGGTCGGCCTCGTTGTTCTCCAGGTCGGTGATCAGGGTCAGCTGGCCCTCGATCAGCGACTGGTTGCGGCGCGAGAGGTTGGTGAAGATGGCGTTGATGTTGCCCCGCAGCAGGGCCTGCTCGGCGGCGAGCCGGACGGCCTCGCGGTGCACCTGGTCGAAGGCGCGGGCGACTTCGCCGATCTCGTCGGTCGAGGTGATCGGGATCGGCGCGACCCGGGTGTCGACCCGGCCGGGGTCGGTGCGGGAGAGCTGGTCGACCAGCATCGGCAGGCGCTGCTCGGCGATGCCGAAGGCGGCGTTGCGCAGCCGGCGCATGGAGCGGCTCATCTGGCGGGCCACCAGGCCGGCCAGGAGGAAGGCGGCGAGCAGGGCGACGACGACGACGGCACCGGTGATGAACGTCGACTGCTTGGCGTCGTCGGCGATGCCGGCGGCCTCGTCCACCGCGGTGTCGGCCATGTCCGACTCGATCTTGCGGTAGGCGTCGAACTTGAGGGTGTTGACGGCCCACCAGTTCTGCGCGGTGACGCCCTTGGCGGCCAGCGCCTGGCGGGTGGCGGGACCGGTGTCCTTCAGCGTGGCGAGCGCCGTGACCATCTTCTGCGGGTCGGACGGCGGGGGCACGTAGCCGGCGTCCTTGCCCTTGGCGTCCTGCGCCATCTCCGCGGCCCTGGTCTGGATGTCCTTCTTCTGCGCGTCCAGCTTGTCCGCGTCGGCCTGGGTGCCGCCGCCGAGGTACTCCTCGACGGCGATGTTCTCCAGGTAGGCGTAGGAGGACAGTGCGATGCGCTGGCTGGCCAGGTTGCCGTCGTCCGGACCCGGCTTGATCAGCAGGTGCATGCCGATCGAGCGTTCCAGCGACAGGGCCGCCTTGGTCAGGGAGATGGCGTAGACCGTGCGGCCGTAGGAGGTGATGTTGCCGGTGCCCAGGCCCAGCTCGTTGGCGAACTCCATCAGCGGGTGCGCGACCTGGACGTAGCCCTCCTCGGTCTGCACGCCGTTCAGCTTGGAGGTGTACGCGGCGGCGCGCAGCGACCGCAGCTGCGGCTCGGTCTCCCGGAACAGCTTCAGCCGGCGCTCCAGGCCGGCCTTGTGCGGCATGTTCTCGGCGGCCTTGTCGAAGGCGTCGGCGGCCTGGTCGGTGAGGTGCCGGGCCTGGGCGACGGCCGAGTCGTTCGCACCCTTGCCCTGGAGCAGGGGAGCGGCGCTGGTGTCGCGCTCGTTGTAGAGGGCGTTGGCGTAGGTCAGCGAGGCCCGTACCAGGCGTGCGGTGTTCTCGGCGTCCTGGGCGTCCTGCCAGGTGTCGATGGAGCTCTTGACCTGGAAGCCGCCCATGACGAGGCCGACCAGCACGGGTATGAGCAGGATCGCGTTCAGCCGGGTGGGCACCCGCCAGTTGCGCGGGGAGAGGCGCCCGCCGCTCGGCGGGGGAGTGTCGGCCGGCTCCGAACCGGGCACGTGTGCCGGCGCCGCGCCGCGCTGCGGCGGGGTGAAGTTGCCCCGTGCCGACGGCTCGGGGCCGTTCTTGCTTCGCCTCACTCGACCAACAACCTCTCGGCGGCCGGCACCCAACTGTTGTGCCGCAGTGTCTCAGAGCCCCGTCCGGCGCGGACGGACATCAGGACCGGAGGGAACCGGGGTACCGATGAGTACGTCTTCGACCATGGGGCAGTTCAGGCATTCCAGCACGCCGACATGCGCTCTTCCAAACAGTGGAAACCACCGATTCGAAGTGATGTAAGTCCCAGATAAAACGGTCATAAAGAGCGAGCCGCGTCAAATGGCGGGACGCTCATGTGCGCAGCGAGACCACATGTGTGCGACGCGTGGCGGTGCCACCCGATTCCTCTGCCGAAACGTTATGAACACCGGGGCCGGCCGTGTCCAAGGACACAGCCGGCTCCGGTGCGTCTACGGCAACTGCCGTACAGCCCTGCCGACTTGGGCGCTATGCGAAATGTGTCCCGGTGTTACCTCAGCCGGGCCATGAGCGCGTGCTCGACCAGCGTGATCAGCGCCGACTTGGCGTCCGTGCGGTGCCGGGCGTCGGTGGTGATGATCGGTGCGTCGGGCCCGATCTGCAGCGCCTCGCGGACCTCGTCCGGCGTGTACGGCTGCTGGCCGTCGAAGCCGTTGAGGGCGATGACGAACGGCAGCCCGCTGTTCTCGAAGTAGTCGACCGCGGGGAAGCAGTCGGCCAGGCGCCGGGTGTCCACGAGCACCACCGCGCCGATCGCGCCGCGCACCAGGTCGTCCCACATGAACCAGAAGCGGTCCTGGCCGGGCGTGCCGAACAGGTACAGGATCAGGTCCTGGTCGAGGGTGATGCGGCCGAAGTCCATGGCCACCGTGGTGGTGGTCTTGTCCCCGGTGTGCGTGAGGTCGTCGATGCCCGCCGAGGCGGACGTCATCACGGCCTCGGTGCGCAGCGGGTTGATCTCCGAGACGGCACCGACGAAGGTCGTCTTGCCGACGCCGAAACCACCCGCCACCACGATCTTCGCGGAGGTGGTGGCCCGGCCCCCGTCAGAGCTTGCGAAGTCCACTGAGCACCCTTTCGAGCAGCGTCACATCCGGTGCGCCGCCGTTGTTCTCGTCGCCGCCCGGCTGGTGGATGGCCACCAGACCGGCCTCGGCCAGGTCCGCGACGAGGATCCGCGCCACACCCAGCGGCATCGCCAGGAGCGCCGACACCTCGGCGACGGATTTCACCTCGCGGCACAGATGGCAGATCCGCTGGTGCTCCGGGAGCAGTCCCATCAGCGCTGCCGGGTCGGCCGTGGTGCTGATCAGCGCCTCGATGGCGAGCTGGTAGCGCGGCCGGGTCCGGCCGCCGGTCATCGCGTACGGACGAACCAGCGGCTGGTCGCCCTCGTCCCCGTACGGCTCGGCGTACGGATCATGATGGGCGGTGGGCGGGGTCATGAATCCTCCGGGCGGGACAGCAAGTCGGTCGGGCAAGCCGTCGGACGGGGCCGGTGGGGGGATTGTGGCGGCCGGACGGTGATTTGGTGACGCGGGTGGTGCCGGGGCCGGTCAGTGGAGCAGACTGCCCTGTAGTTCGGCGCGCAGGTCGGGCGTGAGGACGGCCCCCGCGCGGTCGACGAGCAGCGCCATCTCGTAGCCGACGAGGCCGATGTCGCACTCCGGGTGGGCCAGTACCGCGAGGGACGACCCGTCCGAGATGGACATCAGGAACAGAAAGCCGCGCTCCATCTCCACGACCGTCTGCGCCACGTTGCCGCCCTCGAAGATCCGGGACGCCCCGGCGGTCAGCGAGGTGAGGCCGGACGCGACGGCTGCGAGCTGGTCGGCGCGGTCACGCGGGAAGCCTTCGGACATCGCCAGAAGAAGTCCGTCCGCGGACACCACGACGGTGTGGGACACCCCCGGGGTGTTGTCCACGAAGTTGGTGATCAACCAGTTGAGGTTCTGTGCCGCCTGGCTCATCGGGCTCAACTAACGCTCCTGCTGGTGAGTGGGGCTCGGGAAGCTGCCCGTCTGGCCGGTACCGGCCTGACGACCCTGTGCGATGCCCCGACGGAGATTGGTCAGCCGGCCGCGTACGTCGTCGGGCGAACGCGAGACCTGCGGACCGTTCTGGTGCTGTTGCTGCTGAGCCGTGCCCGGGACGAGGTTCGCCCTGGGCACCCGGCGCGGCAGGCCGGAGGTGGTGACGCCGCCCGCGGCCGGCTGCCGTACGCGTTCTGCCTGCCGGACGAGTTCGTCGTTCGGCGAGCTGCGCCAGGCGGAGGTTGCGGGACGCTGGGGGGCGGAAGGTGCCTGGGGGGCCGCGGGCGCCTGCGGGGCCTGCGGCTGCGGGGGCTGGGAGCCCGCCTGCTGCTGTTCGCCGCGGAACCAGTTGGTCTCCAGGGTGTCGTACAGCGGCGTGCGGCCGTCGCCCGGGCCCGCGGCCGGCGGCAGCGCCCACCCGTCGCCCTGAGCGCGCTGCTCGTCGGGCCGCTGCTGCTGCGGGGCCGGCGGGCGCGGGGCGCCGAAGTCGGCCGGCCCGGACGGCTGGGGACGCTCGAACTGACCGGTGGCCGACGGGTCCTGACGGCCCGGCAGCGAAGGCCGGCCCGCACCGTCCTGACCGGCCTGCGGGAACTGGCCCGTGGTGCCGTTGTCGTAGCCCTGCGGGGCGGTGAACTGGCCCGTGGTGCCGTTGTCATAGCCCTGCGAGGTGGCGAACTGGCCGGTGGTGCCGTTGTCGTAGCCCTGCGCGGTGGGGAACTGGCCCGTGGTGCCGTTGTCGTAGCCCTGGGGGGCGGCGAACTGGCCCGTGGTGCCGTTGTCGTAGCCCTGCGCGGTGGGGAACTGGCCGGTGGAGCCGTTGTCGTAGCTCTGCGGGGCGGCGAACTGGCCCGTGTCCGACGGGTTGCCCGGTGCCGCACCCGGCGCGTTGCGCTGCCCCGGGTTCTGCGGGGTGGGCGCCGCCTGGCCGAAGATGTCCGAGCGGACGAACGAACCCGTGTTCTGCCCGGCGTCCCCGGTCGGTGCCGGGAACTGCCCGGTGGACTGCGGGTCGTTCGCCTGCGGGCGCCGCGCGTCGAAACCGGGCCGGGCGAAGCCCGCCGGGTCCGCCGCGCCGGGAGCCTGACGGCCCTCCGGACCGGGGAGCACCGGCATCTCCGCCGTGGCACCCGGACCCTGGTGGTCCTCGATGCGCGGCATGCGGGAGGTCTGCGCCTGCTCCGCCTCGTCGTGACCGCGCGGAGTGTCGAGGGCGGCCGGCCCTGCCGTGTTCTCGTTGCCCCAACTCGGCGTCCGCGGCTGCGGGTTGCCGCCCGGCAGCTCCGCGCGCGGACCACCGCGCGACGGCAGCTGCGGCTGCCTGCCCTGTTCGCCGCCCTCAGCCCGCCGCGGGGGCAGCCCGCCGCGTCCGCCGCCGAAGACGTCCGTCCGGCCGCCGTCCGCGAAGCCCTGCTGCTGCTGTTCGCCGGTGCGCCGGCCGTCGCCGGAACCGGGACGCCCCTCGCCCTGCCGTCCGTCGCCGAAGCCCTGGGGACCGCCGGAGCCCGCACGGCCGCCGCCCGGCTGCTGACCCTCACCGAAGGCCTGCCGTCCGTCGCCCTGCCGTTGGTCGCCGAAGCCCTGGGGGGCACCGGGGCCCGCGGCCTGAAGACCCTGCGGCCCGCCCGGTGCGCGTCCGCCGAAGCCGGACCCGGCACCCGCCGGTTCCGGACGGCCCTGCTGGGGCCGGCCCTGCTGCGGCAGGCCCGGACCCTGCGGCCCGCGCGCTCCGCCCGGACCGGCGGGACCGCCCGGACGGCCGCCCGTACCGGGCAGCGCGGCCCGCGGACCCTGGCCGGCCCCGACCTGACCACGCTGGGCACCCGGGCCGAGCCGGCCCGAGCCGCCCGCAGGCGCGCCCGCGCCGAGGGCCGGACCGCCCTGCTGGCCGTTCTGGCGCCGCGCCGCCGCCGCGCCCGCCGCGGCGGCCGCTGCCGCCGGGCCGCCCGCGGACGGGCCGCCGGGCTTGCCGGGGGCCGGCTTCTTGCCGCCCTGGGCGACGTCCACCGGCAGCATGACGAGCGCCGTCGTACCGCCGGAGTCCGACGGACGCAGCTGGATGCGGATGCCGTGCCGCTGGGAGAGCCGGCCGACCACGAAGAGGCCCATGCGGCGGGAGACGGAGACGTCCACGGTGGGCGGCGAGGCGAGCCGCTCGTTGATCGCGGCGAGGTCCTCGGGGGAGAGGCCGATGCCGGTGTCGTGGATCTCGATCAGGACGCGGCCGTCGGGCAGCGCGTGACCGGTGACCTTGACCTTGGTCTGCGGCGAGGAGAACGAGGTCGCGTTCTCCAGCAGCTCGGCGAGCAGGTGCACGAGGTCGTTGACGACGCGGCCGGCGACCTCGGTGGTCGGCACGGAGGCCAGCTCGATGCGCTCGTACTGCTCCACCTCGGAGGCGGCGGCGCGCAGCACGTCGACCAGCGGGACCGGACGCGTCCAGCGCCGGCCCGGCTCCTCGCCCGCGAGGACGAGGAGGTTCTCGCCGTTGCGGCGCATACGGGTGGCGAGGTGGTCGAGCTTGAACAGCGAGGACAGCTGGTCCGGGTCGGCCTCGCGGGACTCCAGCTCGGAGATGAGCGAGAGCTGGCGCTGGATCAGGCCCTGGGAGCGGCGCGAGAGGTTGGTGAACATCGCGTTGACGTTGCCCCGCAGCAGGGCCTGCTCGGCGGCGAGGCGGACCGCCTCGCGGTGCACCTCGTCGAAGGCCGCGGCCACCTGGCCGATCTCGTCCCGGGAGTGCACACCGACCGACTCCACGGACGTGTCGACGTCCTGCGGGTCGGACTCGGACAGCTGCTTGACCAGCTCGGGCAGACGGTCCTGGGCGACCTTGGTCGCGGTGTCCTGGAGCCGGCGCAGCGAGCGGATCATGGAGCGGGCCACGACGAAGGCGCCGACCAGCGACACACCGAGGACGAGGAGGATCAGCGCACCGGAGATGATGGCGTCGCGCTCGGTGGCGCTGCGCAGCTCACGGGCCTTCTGTTCCATCTCCTCGAGCAGCGTGTGCTCGATCTTCTTCATCTGCTCGATCTTCGTCGAGCTGTCGTCCACCCAGTCGCGGTAGGAGCGCTTGGTCTGCTGGTCCAGACCCGAGCTGCTGTCCAGGGCGCGCTTGGCGTAGGTGTCCGCCGACTGGATGGTCGGGTTGCCCTCCTCCATGGGCTTGATCAGCTCTTCCGCACCGTCGCCGTAGATGTTGCGGAAGCTGTTGATCTCGGAGGTCTGGCTGTCGAGCGCCGACTGCGCGTACAGCCGGTCGTTCTCGGAGAGGTTGGCCGCGGAGGTGTTGTTGGCGGGCAGCGCGGCGGCGATGACGGCTCGCTGGATGGAGGCGTACTCCTTGGCGGAGGAGAACGCGGACAGCGCGCGGGTGCGCTGGATCATCTCCGGGTTGCTGGTCGCCTCGGCCATGTCCTGGGAGAGGCTGAGCAGCTCGGTGATGAGCCGGTGGTAGGCCTCGACGGTCTGGGTCGAGTTCTTCTCGTGCGCGTACGCCGTCTTGCGGATGCTGCCGAGGTGGTTCAGCTCGCTGGCGAGGCCGACGAGCGTCTCGCGGACACCCTGGAGGTTGCCGCCCTTGCTGGCGCTGTCGATCTCCTCGGAGGCGGCGAGGAAGTTCTCCGTGGCCCGGTCGGTCTTGTCCCGGAAGCCCTTGACGGTGATCGCGCTCGCGCTGGAGGGGTGCGACAGCGGGCCGGCGGACTGGTCGCGCTCCTCCTGGAGCGCGGCGGCCAGCTCGGTGGCCTGCTTGGTCATGTCCGTCAGCAGCTTCATGTTGTCGAGCTGCTGGATGTCGTCCAGGTTCTGGTTGATGCGCAGCGCACCGAGGGTGGTGGCCGCGATCACGGGGAGCGCGAGCAGGGACACCAGGCGGGTGGAGATGCGCCAGTTGCGCAGGGCCACGCGGGAGCCGGGGCCGACGGGGGCCGGGCTCTTGGCGGACTTGGCCGCGGGGGCGGCCTCCGGCTTCGCCGAGGCCGAAGGTGCTGCGCCGCCGGAGCGCGCGGCGCCGTCGCCGGACGGGGCGGGGCCCTGGTTCTGGGCGTGCTGGGGCGAGGAACTGACGGCCTTGGGGCCAGTCCCGCCGTGCGGCTCCGGCTCCGCCGAAGCGCTGCCATCCCTCTTGAAACGTCCCTGCACTAGCGTCGCAACCTCTGGACCAGGCGCCTTTCCACGCGAGCGGAAAGGCGGTGTCGGCGTCGTGGGAAGCGCCCTGAAAACGCTCCCCGGTGGTCGTGAGTGACCGGCGCTGGTTCCCCCTATCTCGCCGCCCACTCGGCGCTGCGTTGCGCCCCCTGCGCGCCGGCTCGATCCCGCGGCGGTCCGTGGCATTCCAGCACAGTGCAGGATCTCCAACAAGGCATGTGGGCCAGCCCGTGACCTCTGTGACAGCGCGTGAGGAGCGGGTTACGAGATGTGGAAAGTGACCTCCCCTATACCGGACATATCTCTACGAGCCGATGAGCCGCCACAGGTGTCCCAGTCGCGATGATCGGGAGCGGAATGACGGCTTCAGGTGGTTGATGTCCGTTTTATCGGGGTCAACCCCGGCCAGGAATTGTCCGGATTGTCGAGGGTGCCGTGAGCAAACTCACATGGAGATCACGGTCTCTTCACGTCGTGGGCCGGGAATTGCACGTTTAGCCTGACGCTTTACATAAGGCGTGCAACTGCCCACCCGCGCCCGCGCGGGGGTCCCGAGGCCCTCCAGGCGCCTGTACACGACAAGGTCTGCTACCACCGTGAAGACGACGATGATGTTCCGCACCATAGCCAACCCCCGGCGCACCACGCTGGCGCACCTGGAGGACGCCGAAGCGCTGGAGACGCCTCAGCTGCCGGAACACTCCGTCTCCCTGCCCGCCCAGACCGCCAACCCCCGGCGCACCGTCCTCATGGAGATCCCGGTCGCGGCCACGGCCGCGGAATAGCCGCTCACGGCCACGGCGCGGCCGGCCGCCGCGCAGACCGCGCCCGCCCGGGGGGGGGCGGCCCCCGGACGAAGCCGCGCAGCCGCCCGAGAGCCACAGCGGGACAGGGGCGCCCCCTCGCGAAGGGGCGCCCCTTCGTCATGTACGCACCTGCCGTGCCGCACCCCGATGCGCGAGGCGCGGGCCGCCCGCCGCGTTAGCCTGGAGCGTCAGACTCCAGCCAGCTCAGTCAAGGGGCCAAGCAACCCGTGCGCATCGCCAGGTTCTCCATCGACGGGAACGTCGCCTTCGGCGCGGTCGAGGGCGACCAGCCGGACCAGCTCGTCCTCGACATCATCAAGGGCATCCCGTTCGCGGACTTCGAGCTCTCCGGCACCAAGGTGCCGCTGAGCAAGGTGCGGCTGCTGCCGCCGGTGCTGCCCAACAAGGTCGTCGCCTTCGGCCGCAACTACGCCGAGCACGCCCGCGAACTCGGCAACGAGGTGCCCGACGCCCCGTTCGCCTTCTTCAAGCCCTCCACCTCGGTCATCGGCCCCGGCGACCCCATCCAGTACCCCTCCTTCACCGAGGAACTGCACCACGAGGCCGAGCTGGCCGTCGTCATCGGCCGCATGTGCCGCGAGGTCCCGCGCGACCGCGTCCAAGACGTGATCCTCGGCTACACCTGCGCCAACGACATCACCGCCCGCGACGTCCAGCGGCGCGAGAAGCAGTGGGCCCGGGCCAAGGGCTTCGACAGCTCCTGCCCGCTCGGCCCCTGGGTGGAGACGGACCTCGACCTCGCCGCCGCGGCCGACCTGACCATCCAGCTCACCGTCAACGGCGAGCAGCGGCAACTGGGCCGCACCAGCGAGATGATCCACCCCATCGAGGATCTGATCGTCAACATCTCCGAGGCCATGACGCTGCTCCCCGGCGACGTGATCCTCACGGGCACCCCGGCAGGGGTCGGCCCCCTCAGCGTCGGCGACGAGGTCGCCGTCACCATCGAAGGCATCGGCACTCTCACCAACAAGGTTGTCAAGCGTGGCTAGCGCACCAGTCCGTGTCCGTTTCTGTCCCTCGCCCACCGGTAACCCCCACGTGGGGCTGGTCCGCACCGCCCTGTTCAACTGGGCGTTCGCCCGCCACCACCAGGGCACCCTCGTCTTCCGCATCGAGGACACCGACGCGGCCCGCGACTCCGAGGAGTCGTACCAGCAGCTGCTGGAGGCGATGCGCTGGCTGGGCTTCGACTGGGACGAGGGTCCCGAGGTCGGCGGCCCGCACGCGCCGTACCGCCAGTCGCAGCGCATGGACCTCTACAAGGACGTCGCCCAGAAGCTCCTGGACGCCGGCCACGCCTACCGCTGCTACTGCTCCCAGGAGGAGCTGGACAGCCGCCGCGAGGCCGCCCGCGCCGCCGGCAAGCCGTCCGGCTACGACGGCCACTGCCGTGAGCTGAGCGCCGAGCAGGTCAGGCAGTACGAGGCCGAGGGCCGCGCCCCGATCGTCCGCTTCCGCATGCCCGACGAGACGATCACCTTCGACGACCTGGTGCGCGGCGAGATCACCTACCTCCCCGAGAACGTCCCGGACTACGGCATCGTCCGCGCCAACGGCGCCCCGCTGTACACGCTCGTCAACCCGGTCGACGACGCCCTCATGGAGATCACCCACGTCCTGCGCGGCGAGGACCTGCTCTCCTCCACCCCGCGCCAGATCGCCCTGTACAAGGCGCTGATCGAGCTGGGCATCGCCAAGGAGATCCCCGCCTTCGGCCACCTGCCCTACGTCATGGGCGAGGGCAACAAGAAGCTCTCCAAGCGCGACCCGCAGTCCTCGCTCAACCTGTACCGCGAGCGCGGCTTCCTGCCCGAGGGACTGCTCAACTACCTCTCCCTGCTGGGCTGGTCGCTCTCCGCCGACCAGGACGTCTTCTCGGTCGAGGAGATGGTCGCGGCCTTCGACGTCAAGGACGTCAACCCCAACCCGGCCCGCTTCGACCTCAAGAAGTGCGAGGCGATCAACGCCGACCACATCCGCCTGCTCGACGTGAAGGACTTCACCGAGCGCTGCGCGCCCTGGCTGACCGCCCCCTTCGCCCCCTGGGCGCCGGAGGACTTCGACCAGGCCAAGTGGCAGGCCATCGCCCCGCACGCGCAGACCCGCCTGAAGGTGCTCTCCGAGATCACCGACAACGTCGACTTCCTCTTCCTGCCCGAGCCGGTCTTCGACGAGGCGAGCTGGACGAAGGCGATGAAGGAGGGCAGCGACGCGCTCCTGCGCACGGCCCGCGAGAAGCTGCAGGCGGCCGACTGGACGTCCGCGGACTCCCTGAAGGAGGCCGTCCTGGCCGCCGGTGAGGCGCACGGCCTCAAGCTCGGCAAGGCGCAGGCCCCGGTCCGCGTCGCCGTCACCGGCCGCACGGTCGGCCTGCCGCTCTTCGAGTCCCTGGAGGTCCTGGGCCAGGAGAAGACGCTGGCCAGGATCGACGCGGCCCTGGCGAGGCTCGCGGCCTAGGCCCTGCCCGGCCGGTCACGGCACAGACAAGGGGCGGCACCCGGACCTCCGGGCGCCGTCCCTTCGCCGTCCCGGCGGACGCGGGTGCGCCGTCCCTTCGCCGTCCCGGCGGACGCGGGTGCGCCGCCCTTCCCCGTTCCGGCGGACGCGGGCGGCCTCCCGGCGTTACGGTCGGATCATGAGCATTCGCGCGGTGGTCTGGGACGTGGACGACACCCTCTTCGACTACACGAGCGCGGACCGCGCCGGCATGCGCGCCCACCTGGTGGCCGAGGGCCTGCTCGCCGGGTACGGCTCCGCGGAGGAGGCCCTGGTGCGCTGGCGGGAGATCACCGACCGGCAGTGGGCCCGCTTCGCGGCCGGCGAGGTGGACTTCGTCACACAGCGGCGCGACCGCACCCGCGTCTTCCTGGGCCGCGACCTCACGGACGCCGAGGCCGACGCCTGGTTCGACCGCTACGTGGCGCACTACGAGGCCGCCTGGGCGCTCTTCCCGGACGTGCTGCCCGTCCTCGACGCCCTGGCCGCCAGCCACCGGCACGCGGTGCTGTCCAACTCCAGCCTCCTCGTCCAGGACCGCAAACTGCGCGTCCTCGGCGTGCGCGAACGTTTCGAGGCCGTGCTGTGCGCCGCCGAGCTGGGCGTCTCCAAGCCCGAGGCCGACGCCTTCCTCGCGGCCTGCGAGGCCCTGCGCCTGCCCCCGCACGAGGTGGCGTACGTCGGCGACCACCCGGAGATCGACGGACGCGGCGCCGCCGACGCCGGGTTGCTCTCGGTGTGGATCGACCGCGGCGGTGCCCTCGCGACGCTGGACCCGCCCGCCGGGCCGCGCCGCATCGCCTCCCTCTCCGAACTGCCCGCGCTGCTGCGCGCCGATACTCGTTTTGGAGCCCCGTCCACCTTCAGGTAATGTTCTTCCTGCGCCGCGGGGAGCGGGCCGGAAGGCCGGAAACCCGAGGACGCAGTACTAGAACAAGAACCCCGCAGGGGCTTGCGTTCCAGTGGCCTATGGTGTAATTGGCAGCACGACTGATTCTGGTTCAGTTAGTCTTGGTTCGAGTCCAGGTAGGCCAGCTCGCAGACGCTTCAGTCTGCACCCGCGGATCTCATCCGCAAAGCCCCCGTTGTGTAGCGGCCTAGCACGCTGCCCTCTCAAGGCAGTAGCGCCGGTTCGAATCCGGTCGGGGGTACAGATCCTTCCCGCGGGGACGGTCAGGGTAGCTCCCGCCGACCTCGATGCAGGATCGCTAGGGCCCCCGTTGTGTAGCGGCCTAGCACGCCGCCCTCTCAAGGCGGTAGCGCCGGTTCGAATCCGGTCGGGGGTACTGACTGGTCTAAACCATCATTGGTCTATGGTGTAATTGGCAGCACGACTGATTCTGGTTCAGTTAGTCTTGGTTCGAGTCCAGGTAGACCAGCTCGGACCTGCGGCGGTGCAGTATTGAACGCCTGCAGTGTCCACGCCCCCGTTGTGTAGCGGCCTAGCACGCCGCCCTCTCAAGGCGGTAGCGCCGGTTCGAATCCGGTCGGGGGTACATCGCAGAAGAAGGGCCCTCCCTCGGGAGGGCCCTTTTCTTCTTCCCCCCTCCCTGTCACCTGCTGTCGAACCGGCGGTGCGACTCCTCGGCCTCCGCCAGCCGGCGCAGGCTGAGCAGCACCGGCTCGTACAGCACGGTCAGCGCCACGGCGGCCTCCACCTGCTCGTCGGGCGTCCCGTACCGCTCCACCAGATCCAGGTCACTGGCGGCGATCCGCTCCATCGCGCGCGCGTACGGCTCCAAGTCGTCGGCGGCACAGGGATAGCCGAGCCGGGAGAGCGCGGTGATCGCGGTCACCAGCATCGCGTACGCCGGCGGGAGCGGCGCCCCGCCGTCCGCCCCGCCGTCCGCCCCGCCGTCCGCCCCGCCGTTCGCCCGGCCCCTCGTCTCGGCGTACGCCGACCAGCCGATCCGCTCCAGGAGTTCATCCGCGGTGCGCCGGGCCGCCTCGGTGGCCGGGTCCCTCTCGTCGGGCGCGGGGCCGTGCGGCAGGGCCCACACGGCCGTGCCGAGGCGCTGGCTGCGGTCCAGGTCCTCGTCCGCCAGCGCGGCGAGCACCTCACGCGCCGACTTCACGGGGATCCGCCCCACCTGGATCAGGGCGCGCACCAGCCGCAGCCGCCGCAGGTGCTCCTCGTCGTACTCCGCCTCCGTGGTCGTGACCCGGCGGCCGGGGTGCAGCAGCCCTTCCCGCAGGTAGTACTTGATCGTCGCCCGCGAGACCCCGCTGCGCGTGCTCAGCTCCGCCAGTCGCATGCCGTTGCCGTGGCCTTTCCCGCTTGCCTCGTTCGTTGGAGAGTGGCACGATCCAATCATGGATAGCGCGGCTATCCAGTAGGTCGGCCGAGGGGAGAGGGGAATCGCTCATGAGCGACAAGCCGATCGAGGGGCGGATGACCGCGGCGAGCGGGAGCGGGGTGGTGGTCTTCCTCATCGGGATGAGGATCAACGACTTCACCGCGGTGCGCAGTTGGTGGCCGGTGGCCCGGGCCATGGCTCCGATGCTCCGGGAACTGAAGGAGGACGGGGACAGCGGACTGCTCGGCGTGAAGACCCTGCTGGCCGGGCCGCGGGAGACGTACCTGGTGCAGTACTGGGAGTCGAAGGAGAAGCTCCTCGCCTACGCCGCCGCCCCCGACCGTAGTCACCGTCCCGCCTGGGCCGCCTTCAACCGCAGGCTGCGCGAGGGCAGGGGCAAGGTCGGCTTCTGGCACGAGACGTACGTCGTCCCTGCCGGCTCGCACGAGGCCGTCTACGTCAACATGCCCCCGTACGGCCTGGCCCGGGCCACGGAGGTCGTCCCGGTGGGCCGCAAGGGAGAACGGGCGGGGGAGCGCCTGCGGATGGCGTGAGGCGGGCCGGAAGAGGGGGCGGCGCCGGGCGGAACGGTGACGCTCGGCCGGGGGAGCCGTGGCCGGTCCCGACGGCTGCGCGGAGTGAGGGTGGAGTCATGGCCGGCCCCGATGGCGGGGCCGCCGGGGCTCTCACCGGTGCGGCACGGCGGACCTCATCGCCGGGACGGTTCGGGCGGTGCCGCGGCTCTCCCGGGGCACCGCCTGCCGCTCACCACGCGGGACACACTCGCCACGCAGGCCACCACAGCCACGTCTGCCCCCGCTGCCGCGGGAAGGCGGCGGCGGGGGCAGACCGGGCTCGGGCCGGGAGGGGTGGACGGGGCAAGGAACGTACGGCGTCCGCAGAAGGGCCTGCCGCGGCGTTGAGGCCGGTCCTTCGCGCAGACGCGGGGGGTGGGGCTGGCCGGAGCCCGGGTCAGCCGGAGCGGCGCAGCGCCTCGGAGAGGCGGGCGGCGGCGTCGATGACGGCCTGGGCGTGCATCCGGCCGGGGTGGCGCGACAGGCGCTCGATGGGGCCGGAGACGGACACGGCGGCCACCACGCGGTTCGACGGGCCGCGCACCGGGGCGGAGACGGACGCGACGCCCGGCTCGCGCTCACCGATCGACTGGGCCCAGCCCCGGCGCCGCACGCCCGACAGGGCGGTCGCGGTGAAGCGGGCCCCCTGCAGGCCGCGGTGCAGCCGCTCCGGTTCCTCCCAGGCCATCAGCACCTGGGCCGACGAACCCGCCTTCATGGTGAGCGTCGAACCGACCGGGACCGTGTCCCGCAGACCGGACAGCCGCTCCGCCGCCGCCACGCAGATGCGCATGTCGCCCTGGCGGCGGTAGAGCTGCGCGCTCTCACCCGTGACGTCACGGAGGTGGGTGAGCACCGGACCGGCCGTGGCGAGGAGACGGTCCTCACCGGCCGCGGCGGCCAGTTCCGCGAGGCGGGGGCCGAGAATGAAACGGCCCTGCATGTCGCGCGCGACCATGCGGTGGTGCTCCAGGGCCACGGCCAGCCGGTGGGCCGTGGGTCGTGCCAGTCCGGTCGCCGCGACCAGACCCGCGAGGGTGGCCGGACCGGACTCCAGGGCGCTCAGGACAAGGGCTGCCTTGTCCAGGACGCCGACGCCGCTACTGTTGTCCATGAAACGATACTCGCGTCTCACTCTGTGAAACGCAAGTTCAATTTTCCGTGGAACGCGCCACCCTGGAAGACACAGCGGCCCGTGGACCGGCGGGCCCGGCGGCGGCTGCCCTTGAGGGGGGACGCGGGTGCCGCCACCCCAAGATCTAGTTGGGCCGGCGCCCCGTGCGTCCGGCCGGAGGGAAAGCGATGGGTAGGACACTCGCGGAGAAGGTCTGGGACGACCACGTCGTCCGGCGCGCCGAGGGCGAGCCCGACCTCCTCTTCATCGATCTGCACCTGCTGCACGAGGTGACCAGCCCCCAGGCCTTCGACGGCCTCCGCAAGAGCGGGCGCGGTGTGCGCCGGCTCGACCTGACCATCGCCACCGAGGACCACAACACCCCCACCCTCGACATCGACAAGCCCATCGCGGACCCGGTCTCCCGCGCCCAGCTGGAGACCCTGCGCAAGAACTGCGCCGACTTCGGTGTCCGTCTGCACCCGCTGGGCGACGTCGAGCAGGGCGTCGTGCACGTGGTCGGCCCCCAGCTGGGGCTGACCCAGCCCGGCACCACCGTCGTCTGCGGCGACTCGCACACCTCCACGCACGGCGCGTTCGGCGCGCTGGCGTTCGGCATCGGAACGTCGCAGGTGGAGCACGTGCTCGCCACCCAGACGCTGCCGCTGGCCCGCCCGAAGACCATGGCGATCACCGTCGACGGCGAACTGCCCGAGGGCGTCACCGCCAAGGACCTGATCCTGGCGATCATCGCGAAGATCGGCACCGGCGGCGGCCAGGGCTACATCCTGGAGTACCGCGGCTCCGCCATCGAGAAGCTCTCGATGGAGGCCCGGATGACCATCTGCAACATGTCGATCGAGGCCGGCGCCCGCGCCGGCATGATCGCCCCCGACGAGACGACCTTCGCCTACCTGAAGGGCCGCCCGCACGCCCCCGAGGGCGAGGAGTGGGACGCGGCGGTCGCGTACTGGAAGACACTGCGCACGGACGACGACGCCGAGTTCGACGCCGAGGTGGTCATCGACGCCGCCGAGCTGTCCCCGTTCGTCACCTGGGGCACCAACCCCGGCCAGGGCGCACCGCTTTCCGCGCGGGTCCCCGACCCGGCTTCGTACGAAGACGCCTCGGAGCGACTGGCCGCCGAAAAGGCCCTGGAGTACATGGGGTTGGACGCCGGTCAGCCGCTGCGCTCCATCAAGGTGGACACCGTCTTCGTAGGCTCCTGCACCAACGGCCGCATCGAGGACCTGCGCGCCGCCGCCGGCATCGTGCGGGGCCGCAAAGTCGCCGAGGGCGTACGGATGCTGGTCGTGCCGGGTTCCGCACGGGTGGGCCTCCAGGCCGTCTCCGAGGGTCTGGACGTGGTCTTCAAGGAGGCCGGCGCCGAGTGGCGGCACGCGGGCTGCTCGATGTGCCTGGGCATGAACCCGGACCAGCTGGCCCCGGGAGAGCGCTCCGCCTCCACCTCCAACCGCAACTTCGAGGGCAGGCAGGGCAAGGGCGGCCGTACGCACCTGGTGTCGCCGCAGGTCGCCGCCGCCACCGCGGTCCTCGGTCACCTGGCCTCCCCGGCCGACCTGTCCGACGCCGACGTCCCCACGCCCGCTGGAGTCTGATCAGCCATGGAAGCATTCACCACGCACACCGGCCGGGCCGTCCCGCTGCGCCGCAGCAACGTCGACACCGACCAGATCATCCCCGCCCACTGGCTCAAGAAGGTCACCCGCGACGGGTTCGAGGACGGGCTGTTCGAGGCCTGGCGCAAGGACCCCGAGTTCGTGCTCAACCGCCCCGAGCGGCAGGGCGCCACCGTCCTGGTCGCCGGCCCGGACTTCGGCACCGGGTCCTCCCGCGAGCACGCCGTCTGGGCGCTGCAGAACTACGGCTTCAAAACCGTGATCTCCTCCCGCTTCGCCGACATCTTCCGGGGCAACTCGCTGAAGAACGGCCTGCTCACGGTGGTCCTGGAGCAGCAGACCGTGGACGCGCTGTGGGAGCTGACCGAGAAGGACCCGACGGCCGAGATCACGGTGGACCTCCAGGCGCGTGAGGTGCGCGCCGAGGGGATCACCGCCTCCTTCGAGCTGGACGAGAACTCCCGCTGGCGGCTGCTGAACGGCCTGGACGACATCTCGATCACCCTGCAGAACGAGGACGAGATCGCCGCCTACGAGGCGAAGCGTCCCTCCTTCAAGCCGCGGACCCTCCAGGTCTGACCCGGACGTCGAGTTTCGGCCACGCCGGACGCCGCTGTACCCCCGATCGCCACGATCGGGGGTACAGCCGTTTCCGGGCCCTCCCCTTTCGGAACGCCGCCGGGGAGCGCGCCAACTTCCCACGTTAGGACGGTTGTTGCCGGGGTACGTGAGGTCCGTGTCCTCGGTCGGCGAGCGGGCCGGAAACCCCGCCGACGGCGGCAGTTGCCCCCTGCGCAGGCGACAACTCGCCCCAGATGGCACAATCTGTGCATGGACAACGACGGCCAACTCGAGCTCTATACGGCGGTCGCGGCCCAACTCAAGGAAGCGCACCGAAGGGTGCGCGCACTGCAAGTCCCGGAGGGCGTACGGATGGCGCTGACCCGGAAGCTGCTGGTCATTACGGCCGCGGCCAAGCACGATCTCGCCGGTGCGACCAGGCGTCTGGAGCGGTTCACCGCGGACCTCGACGAGGGCCGAATCCCCGGCGGGGAAGGCTGAACAGCCCGAGACCGCCGAGTCCGTTGCGGCACAAGGGTGATTAGCCCGTTTCGTGTTTGATTTGCGGTATATATCTGCCTAACGTGCGAAAAAGCTTGAACACTTTCGTTCCGGCCAGGTCTCCGAAGGGGAAGACGTGAACAAGGCGCAGCTCGTAGAAGCGATTGCCGACAAGATGGGTGGCCGGCAGCAGGCCGCCGACGCCGTCGACGCGGTACTGGACGCCATCGTCCGCGCGGTCGTCGCGGGAGACCGGGTCTCGGTCACCGGCTTCGGGTCCTTCGAGAAGGTGGACCGCCCCGCCCGCTACGCCCGCAACCCGCAGACGGGTGAGCGGGTGCGGGTCAAGAAGACCTCCGTTCCCCGCTTCCGGGCCGGTCAGGGCTTCAAGGACCTGGTGAGCGGCTCGAAGAAGCTGCCGAAGAACGACATCGCGGTGAAGAAGGCCCCCAAGGGCAGCCTGTCCGGGCCGCCCGCCACCATCGCCAAGGCGGTCGGCAAGAAGGCCGCCGCCAAGAAGACCACGGGCGCCGCGAAGAAGGCCGCCGCCAAGAAGACCACGGCGGCGGGTGCCGCGAAGAAGACCACCGCCAAGAAGACGACGGCCGCGGCGAAGAAGGCGACGCCCGCCGCCAAGAAGACCACCGCGGCGGGTGCCGCGAAGAAGACCGCGGCCAAGAAGGCCCCGGCCAAGAAGGCGACGGCGAAGAAGGCCCCGGCCAAGAAGTCGACCGCCCGCAAGACCGCCGCCAAGAAGACCGCCCGCAGCAAGTAGGCGACCGGGTACTCACGCGCCGGGCCGGACTCCCGAGGGAGCCCGGCCCGCGGCATGTGCGGCGGCCGTTCGCCCGCTCACGACGGTCCGGCCGCGTCCGGCGAGGTCAGAAGGTCTGCAGCGTCACCAGCGTGATCCGCAGGCCGCTGCCCTCACCCTCGGTCTCGATCCGCACCCGCTGGCCCGGGCGCAGCAGCCGCAGACCCCCCGCGTCGAACGCCCCCGCGTCGAAGGGCACCGGCGTGCCGTCGTCCAGGAGCACCTGCCCGCTGCGGCTTTCGGCGTCGTACGTGTATGCGGTGGCCTGCATGACGGCAGCCTACTGCCCCCCTCCGGAGCCCGCCCGCCCCTGCCCGGCCTCCCGGATCCCGGCCTCCGTTCCACGCCTCCCGGATCCCGGCCTCCCAGTTCCACGCCTTCCGTTTCCCCGGCCTTCCGCTTTCCGGTCTTCCCGGCCCGGCCGGCCCCTCCCGGCCTCCCCTTCCCGGGACCCCGCGTGTTCCGGGATCACCTTCCCCCCTCCCCGCCCGTTCTCAATGCCCGGCGGTCAGCAGCCGTGCCGCCGCGGCCGCCGTGCGCGGGCCGACCCCCAGGGCCAGGGCCGCCCGCAGGTCGTCGCCGGTGTCCACGTCCTGGCGTACCGAAGGCACCGAGTCGAGCCGCAGTTCCACCGCCCCGGATTCCCGGTGGCGGCCGCGGGAACCGGTGCCGAAAGCCGGCCGCAATTCCTGGTCGGGGGCGACCGCGAGCAGGGTGGTGCCGATCTGTGCCGCGTCCGCGAGAAATGCGCGCGGGAATTCCGCCGCGGCGTCCAGGACCCGGGCCAGTTCCGCCGGCCGCAATGCGGGCAGGTCCGCGTTCAGGGCCGCCACCGGGCGGGCCCCGCCCGTCGCCCGGACGGTCGCCGCTCCGTGCGCCAGCGCGGCGTTCAGGCCGGCCCGCGGGGCGTCGGGGACGATCCGCGCGCCCAGCACCGCCAGCTCCCGCGCGGCCAGCCGGTCGTCCGTGACGACCGCCACATCCGCGACCGCGGGGCAGTCCAGCGCCGCCGCCACCGTGTCCTGGGCGAAGGCGAGCGCCAGCTGCGGGCGTACGCCGTCGTGGGCGGTGTCCGAGAGTCTGCTCTTGGCCCGCGACAGGGGCTTCAGGGGGATCACCAAGGTCCACTGCACGGGCGTTCGTCCCTCTCTCGTCGCGGACATTCTCCCTGGCCCATCGGGGCGCGGGCAGGCCGGGGCGTACGGTGTCCCTCGACAGACCGGCGGCCTGGGGCGACACTTGTGCGGCCCCCCGGCCCACAGGTCAGCCCTAGAGGAAGGTGTTCGTGTGCCCCGCCGCAGAATCGGCTTCTGGTACCGCTTCGCAGCGGTGATCTGCAAACCGCCGCTGGTGGTTCTGATCAAGCGGGACTGGCGTGGAATGGAGAACATGCCGGCGGAGGGTGGATTTATCACGGCGGTGAACCACAATTCGCACATCGACCCCTTCGCGTACGCCCACTTTCAGTACAACACCGGCCGCGTCCCGCGATTCCTCGCCAAGAGCGGGCTTTTCAAGAAGGGATTCGTCGGCGCCGCCATGCGCGGCACCGGGCAGATCCCCGTCTACCGGGAGAGCACGGACGCGCTGAGCGCCTTCCGCGCCGCGATCGACGCCGTGGAGCGCGGCGAGTGCGTCGCCTTCTACCCCGAGGGCACCCTCACCCGCGACCCCGACGGCTGGCCGATGACCGGCAAGACCGGTGCCGCCCGGGTCGCGCTGCAGACCCGGTGCCCGGTGATCCCGGTCGCCCAGTGGGGCGCCAACGAACTCCTGCCGCCCTACGCCAAGAAGCCCAGGCTGCTGCCCCGCAAGACCCACCACGTGCTGGCCGGCCCGCCGGTGGACCTCTCGCGCTTCTACGACCGCGACATGACCCCGGAAGTGCTGAAGGAGGCCACCGAGGTCATCATGGCCGCCGTCACGCGCCAGCTGGAGCACATCCGCGGCGAGAAGGCGCCCGCCGTGCCGTACGACCCGCGCCGTGAGCGGATCGAACAGCGCCGCAGGACCCAGGCCCAGGCCCAGGCCCAGGCCCAGGCGGCCCAGGGCCGGACCGGGGCCGCGCGGGAACAGGACGAGGCAGCGCGGGAGAAAGCGGTGCAGGAAGAGGGGCAGGGCACGTGAGCAAGCCGGACCAGCCGGTCAGGGCGGCCGTCTTCGGCACCGGATCGTGGGGCACCGCCTTCGCCGTGGTCCTCGCCGACGCCGGCTGCGAGGTCACCCTGTGGGCCCGCCGCCCCGAGGTGGCCGAGGCGGTCAACTCCACCCGGACCAATCCGGACTACCTGCCCGGCATCGAACTCCCGCGCACCGTGCGGGCCACGACGGACCCCGCCGAGGCCGCCCGCGGCGCCGACTTCACGGTCCTCGCCGTGCCCTCCCAGACCCTGCGCGCCAACCTGGCCGCATGGCGGCCGCTGCTGGCCCCGGACACCGTCGTCGTCTCCCTGATGAAGGGCGTCGAACTCGGCTCGGCCATGCGCATGAGCGAGGTCATCGAGGACGTCCTGAAGGTCGGACCCGAGCGCATCGCCGTGGTCACCGGACCCAACCTCGCCCGCGAGATCGCCGCCCGCATGCCGGCCGCCGCCGTGGTGGCCTGCACCGACGCGGCTGTCGCCCGCCGGCTCCAGGCCGCCTGCCACACCCCGTACTTCCGGCCGTACACCAACACCGACGTGGTCGGCTGCGAACTGGGCGGCGCCGTCAAGAACGTCATCGGCCTCGCCGTCGGCATCGCGGACGGCATGGGGCTCGGCGACAACGCGAAGGGGTCCCTCATCACGCGCGGGCTCGCCGAGACCACCCGCCTGGGCATGGCCCTGGGCGCCGACCCGCTGACCTTCGCCGGCCTGGCGGGCCTCGGCGACCTGGTGGCCACCTGCTCCTCGCCGCTCTCGCGCAACCACACCTTCGGCACCAACCTCGGCAAGGGCATGACGCTCCAGGAGACCATCGCGGTCACCAAGCAGACCGCCGAGGGCGTCAAGTCCTGTGAGTCGGTGCTGGATCTGGCGCGCCGGCACGGCGTCGACATGCCCCTGACCGAGACGGTCGTCGGCATCGTGCACGAAGGCAAATCCCCGAAGGACGCCGTCAAGGAGCTGATGTCGCGCAGCGCGAAGCCCGAACGACGCTGAGCGACCCGCGTTTCCCAGCCTGCCCCGGGGCTCTACCACCGGGTACTCTCATCGCGATATGAGCACCGAGAACCTCCCCCAGAGCCCCGAGCAGCCGCCTCGCAAGCCGCGCGTGGCCGTCGTCTGCGGCGGCCGCAGCTCCGAACACGGGATCTCCGTGGTCACCGCGGGTGCGGTGCTGCGCGCCATCGACCGGACCAAGTACGAGGTCCTGCCGATCGGCATCACCCGGGACGGCCGTTGGGCCCTGACCGCGGACGACCCGGACCGCATGGCGATCACCGACCGGCGTACGCCCAGCGTCGACGACCTCGCCGAGACCGGCGAGGGCGGCGTGGTGCTCCCCGTCGACCCGGGCAGCCGTGAAGTCGTCTACAGCGAGCCGGGCTCGGTGCCCAAGGCGCTCGGCGAGGTCGACGTCGTCTTCCCGGTGCTGCACGGCCCCTACGGCGAGGACGGCACCCTCCAGGGCCTGCTGGAGCTGTCCGGCGTGCCCTACGTCGGCTCGGGCGTGCTCGCCTCGGCCGTCGGCCAGGACAAGGAGTACATGAAGCGGGTGTTCACCTCCTTCGGGCTCAAGGTCGGC
Organism: Streptomyces sp. NPDC006743; assembly: GCF_040703815.1. NCBI lineage: Bacteria > Bacillati > Actinomycetota > Actinomycetes > Kitasatosporales > Streptomycetaceae > Streptomyces > Streptomyces sp. NPDC006743. The sequence goes on from NZ_JBEYJA010000014.1 coordinate 165,105, forward strand.
CCGTACGTGGTGATCCGCCCGCGCGAGTGGGCGGGGGACCGGCCGGCGGCCCGCAAGAAGATCGTCGACTTCGCCGGCGAGCACGGCTGGCCGCTGTTCGTGAAGCCCGCGCGCGCGGGCTCCTCGATCGGCATCACCAAGGTCGACGACCTCTCCGGCCTGGACGAGGCGATCGAGGAGGCCCGGCGGCACGACCCGAAGGTGCTCGTGGAGGCCGCGGTGCGCGGCCGGGAGATCGAGTGCGGGGTGCTGGAGTTCGAGGACGGCCCGCGTGCCTCCCTGCCGGCCGAGATCCCGCCGCCCCAGCAGCACGCGTACTACGACTTCGAGGCCAAGTACATCGACTCCACGCCCGGCATCGTGCCCGCCCCGCTCACCGGGGAGCAGACCGCCGAGGTGCGCCGGCTGGCGGTGGAGGCGTTCGAGGCCGCGTCCTGCGAGGGGCTGGTCCGCGCGGACTTCTTCCTCGACGAGGACGGCGAGTTCGTCATCAACGAGATCAACACCATGCCCGGCTTCACGCCCATCTCGATGTACCCGAAGATGTGGCAGGCCACCGGCGTCTCCTACGAGGAACTGGTGGACCGCCTCATCCAGGCGGCGCTGAACCGGCCGACCGGCCTGCGCTGAAAGCGCCCCGCAAGGGGCGCGGGGCGGTGCCGGCACGCGTACCGACGCGGGCCGCGGCGCCGCCGGTCCGGGCCCCGCGGCGCCGCCCCGCCCCCCGCCCCCGGCGAAGATCTCAGTCGGCGATCCCCTCGGGGATCGCCTTCTTGACGGCCGGGGCCAGGGACACCAGCGGGGCCACGCCGTTCCCGGTGCGGCTCGCGGGCAGGCTGACCTCCACGTAGGCCTTGCGCAGGGTGGTGGTGAAGCGGAACGATCCGTCCGGCTGCTTCTGGAGCAGCCAGCCGACCCCGTCCACCTCCGCGCCGTCGGCCTCCGGGTCGTCCATCTCGGCGGGCCGGGGGACACCGCAGCGCAGTATGATCGCCGGGCTTCCCCAGCCCGCGGTGAGCGCGGAGCCGGGCCGCGGGTCCTTGCGGCTCAGCCCGTCCACTTTCTGCGGCAGTGCTCTGTCCAGGTTCCCGCACAGCTTCGCGACCGCCGTGTCCGGGCTGGGAACCGCGGCGGTGGCACGGTCGTCGCTTGAGGAGCAGCCCGCTGCGGTGATCAGCGCGGCGAGGGCGACGGGCAGGCCGAGCAGCCGGTGACGGAAGGAACTCACCGGCCCAAGGGTAGACGGGGGCTACAGATGCACGACCGGGCAGGTCAGGGTGCGGGTGATGCCCTCCACTTGCTGGACCTTGGCGACCACCATGCGACCCAGGTCGTCGACGGTGTCGGCCTGCGCGCGCACGATGACGTCGTAGGGACCCGTCACGTCCTCGGCCTGGATCACTCCGGGCAGTCTGCTGATCGTCTCGGCGACGGTCGACGCCTTGCCGACCTCCGTCTGGATCAGGATGTACGCCTGTACCACGGAACCTCCAGGGCGGCCACGAGGATCATGTGGGGAAAAGGAACGCCACGGTATCGCGTCGCCGCACGCCACGGGGAGACCCGGGACCGACGTGGCCCGCGCGCCGGGGTGCAGGTAGGACTGAAGTCGACGGACACCACGACCGTAACGAGGCCCGCGCACACGCGCGAGTGGGAACCCGACCGGGAACGCACAGGGACAGAAGGGGCGTAAGGGCAATGAAGGGCACTGTTGGTGAACTCGGGGAGTTCGGGCTCATCAGGGAGCTCACCTCCCGTCTCACCACCACCCCGGCGGTCCGGGTCGGCCCCGGCGACGACGCCGCGGTGGTCGCCGCCCCCGACCGCAGGGTCGTGGCGAGCACCGACATACTCCTGGAGGGGCGGCACTTCCGCCGCGACTGGTCCACGGCGTACGACGTGGGCCGCAAGGCCGCCGCGCAGAACCTCGCGGACATCGCCGCCATGGGCGCCGTGCCGACCGCGCTGCTGCTCGGCCTGGTCGTCCCCGCCGAACTGCCGGTCACCTGGCCCACCGAGATGATGGACGGCCTGCGCGACGAGTGCCAGGTCGCCGGAGCTTCCGTGGTCGGCGGCGACGTGGTCCGCGGCGACACGATCATGGTGTCGATCACCGCCCTCGGCGACCTGCGCAACCACGAACCGGTGACCCGCGCGGGCGCCCAGCCCGGCGACCTCGTCGCCGTCACCGGCTGGCTGGGCTGGTCCGCCGCCGGGTACGCCGTGCTCTGCCGCGGCTTCCGCTCCCCCCGCGCCTTCGTCGAGGCCCACCGCAGGCCCGAACCGCCGTACCACGCGGGCCCCGCCGCCGCCGGACTCGGCGCGACCGCGATGTGCGACGTCAGCGACGGACTCATCGCCGACCTCGGGCACATCGCGGAGGCCAGCAAGGTCCGCATCGACGTCCGCTCCGGCGCCATCGACATCCCCTCGCAGATGAACGACATCGGGCAGGCCGTCGGCGTCGACCCGCTGCAGTGGGTGCTGACCGGAGGGGAGGACCACGCGATCGTGGCGACCTTCCCCCCGGACGTGAAACTGCCGGCCCGCTGGAAGGTGATCGGCGAAGTGCTCAACCCCTCGGCCCTGCCCCAGGTCACGGTCGACGGCGCCCCCTGGACCAAAAAGGGCGGCTGGGACCACTTCGGGGACATCGAGTCGTGAGCGCCGCACCCCCGCGCGTCCTGACCGTCGCCGGTTCCGACTCCGGCGGCGGCGCCGGCATCCAGGCCGACCTGAAGACGATGCTCGCCCTCGGCGTGCACGGCATGAGCGTGCTCACCGCGGTCACCGCACAGAACTCCCTGGGCGTGCAGGGCGCCTGGGAACTGCCGGTGGAGGCGGTCCGGACCCAGTACCGCAGCGTCGTCGACGACATCGGCGTCCAGGCGGTCAAGACCGGCATGCTGTCCTCGGCGGAACTGGTCGAGGCGGTCGCCGCGTTGCTCGCCGGCACGGACGCGCCCGTGGTCGTCGACCCCGTCGGCGTCTCCAAGCACGGCGATCCGCTGCTGGCCGCCTCCGCCCTGGAGTCGGTGCGCACCGCACTGCTGCCCACGGCCACCGTCGCCACCCCCAACCTCGACGAGGTCGCCCAGCTCACCGGCGTCGAGGTGACCTCGGAGGAACAGCTGCGCGAGGCCGCCGACGCCGTCCTGGCGTACGGCCCGGCCTGGGTGCTGATCAAGGGCGGCCACCTCGCGGGAGACGCCGTCGACCTGCTCACCGACGGCCGTGAGGAACACTGGCTGCGCGCCCCGCGCCACGACAACCGGCACACGCACGGCACGGGCTGCACCCTGGCCTCCGCCGTCGCCGCGCAGCTCGCCAAGGGCCAGTCCGTGCCCGAGGCCGTGACGGCCGCCAAGGAGTACGTCACCGGGGCCATCGCGGCCGGCTTCGCGCTCGGCGGCGGGATCGGTCCCGTGGACCACGGCTGGAGGTTCCGCACACCTCACGGCGCCGGGTAGTCCGCCGGCCCGGACGCGGTGGCCGCCCTCCCGGTGAGCCGGCCGGAGAAACGGGCCATCCCGCGAGAGCCGGGCAGCCGGCCCGTCCGGCCCCGGCCGCGCCACCCGCCGGCGGCGGACGCACCACCCCCGGCGGCGTGAAGGCCTTTCCCCGGATTCCGGCAGGCGGGCGCGGTACCCGGCGTCCGGGTACGGCAAAAAGCCGGCCCACCTGACAGGTGGACCGGCTCAGTGCAGCGAACCGGCAGTGGCCGCGCGCTCAGCTGAGCGTCAGCGCGAGACCTTGCCGGCCTTGATGCACGAGGTGCAAGCGTTCACGCGCTTCGGCGTCCCGCCGACCACGGTACGCACACGCTGGATGTTCGGGTTCCAGCGACGGGACGTACGGCGGTGCGAGTGCGAGATGTTGTTGCCGAAGCCCGGCCCCTTGCCGCAGACGTCGCAGTTGGCAGCCACGGGTCACTCCAAAGACTTCAGATGCACTTACGGTTGATCCCGGCATGCCGGGATCAGGATCCGGAGGCTCGGAGAGCACGCTGAATCTGAGTGGCGGTGCCAGGGGGAAGAGCCCGACAGGATCGGGCAACCGGAGCAGCATACAACGCCTGCTCCCGTACAACGAAACTACCATGGCGGCTCAGGGGCCCGCCCGGGCCCTCCTCCGGCGGGCGCCGCCCCTGGGTCTACGCTGCCGTCCGGTCCAGCAGCTCGAGGAGGCGCAGGTGGCGCAGGTGGCGCAGACGTTCGACGCGCCGGCGGTGCGCACCTGGTGCGGCCTGGCCCTGCGCGCCCTGGGTCGCGCGCGCGAGGAGATCGACGCGATCAACGTCTATCCCGTGGCCGACGGCGACACCGGCACCAATCTCTACCTGACCGCCGAGTCCGCCGCCGCGGCCGTCGAGGCCGTCTTCGCGGGCCACGAGGCGGCCGGTGCGGCGTCCGGCGGCCCCTCGCTCTCCGAGGCCGCGCGCGCGATGGCGCACGGGGCGCTCATCGGCGCCCGCGGCAACTCCGGCACGATCCTCGCCCAGCTGCTGCGCGGCATGGCGGAGGTGCTCGCCGCCGACGGTGACCACGCTCACACCGACGGCCGCGGGCTGCGGCTCGCCCTGCGGCGGGCCGCCGACTCGGCCCGGCAGGCCGTGGCCCACCCCGTCGAGGGCACGGTCCTCTCGGTCGCCTCGGCCGCCGCCGACGCGGCCACCGGCGCGGAGGGCGACTGCGGGGCGGTGGCACGGGCGGCCTACGAGGGCGCGTGCGCGGCCCTGGCCGCGACCCCCGGCCAACTGGCCGTCCTGGAGCGCGCCGGGGTGGTCGACGCGGGCGGACGCGGCCTGGTGGCCGTCCTCGCGGCCCTGGTCGAGACGTTCACGGGGCAGGCGCCGTCCGCCGCCCGCGAGGTGCCCGCCGGGAAGCCGCCCGCCGCCCGGGGACCGGGCGCGCGGACCGGGCCGGGGGAGGGCGGCGCCCCGCCGGTGCGGGCGGCCGGAAACCGGTCCGGGGGGGGGGCCCCCCCCGCCGGGGGGGGCGCCCCCGCCCCCCCCCCCCCCCGGGGGGGGGGGGGGGGGGCGGCCCCCCCCCCCCCGCCCCCCCCCCCCCCCCCCCCCGC
>NZ_JBEYJA010000015.1:0-165423 GCF_040703815.1 Streptomyces sp. NPDC006743
CCTTTGCCCGCTGGGCCGCGGCCGGGGGGGCCCCCCCCCCGCGGGCCCCCCGCCCGGGCCCCCCCCCCGCCCCTCGGGCGGTGTGCGGCGGCGGTGGCCGCGGGGTCGTCGTCCGCCGGTCACCCGGAGGTGACCCGTGGGCTGCTACCGGGCCGTCCGCCGGTTCACTGCGGGGTCATCCGCCGGACGACGTCCGGGTGCTGCTTGATCCAGGCGTCGACCGCCTCGTCCTCGTGCGCCTTGCCGCGCGCGTTGATCTCGCTCTCCAGGCTGCCCAGCTCCTTCTCGCTCATCCTGAAGTTCTTGATCCACTCGGTGAGCTGCGGGTACTGCCCGGGGAACTTCTCGCTGGAGATGGTGCGGACGGTGTTGCCCTCGCCGAAGAGCTTCTTGTCGTCCTTGAGCTTGGTGAGGCCGTAGCGGCTGTACGCCCAGTGCGGCGACCACAGCACGACGGCGACGGGCTGCTTCTTGGCATACGCGCGCTTCAGCTCGGCGAGCATCGCGGGCGTGGAGCCGTCGACGACCTTGTACTCCTTGTCCAGGCCGTAGCCCGGCAGGACCTTGCTCTTGAGGAGGTCCATCTCGCCGGTGCCCGGTTCGATGCCGATGATCTTCCCGCCGAACAGGGACGACCTGCCCTTGAGGTCCTCGAGGGACTTGACGTCCTTGACGTAGGAGGGGACGGCGATCTCCAGGGAGGTCGGCTGGTACCAGGTGCCGAGGTCCTTGAGCTTGTCCTTGCTCTTGTCCCAGTAGTTCTTCTGGGCGTAGGGCAGCCAGGCGTCGAAGTTGAGGTCGATGTCCCCGCCGGCCAGGCCGGTGTAGACGGGGCCGACGTCCATCTGCTTCAGGTTCAGCTTGTAGCCGCGGTCCTCCAGGACGTGCTTCCACAGGTGGGTGACGGCGACGTCCTCGTCCCAGGGGAACCAGGCGACGTTCAGGGGCCGCTTCGCCTCGGCGGGCGCGGACCCGGAGCCGCCGGGCACCGGGGCCAGCTTGTCGACGAGGCCGGGGTTGGCCTTGAGCCAGGTGCGGACGGCGTCCTGCTGCCGTCCCTTGCCGGCCTTGTTGATCTCGGCCTCCAGGCTGGTGAGCTGCTTCTCGTCCAGCTTGAAGTTCTTCAGCCAGTCGCCGACGACGGGGTTGGCGGCCGTGAAGCCCTTGCGGGCCAGCGTGTGCACGCCGTCGCCCTTGCCCCAGGCGCCCTTGGGGTCCTTCAGCTTCTTCAGGTGGTAGTCGTTGTACGCCCAGTGCGGCGACCACAGGGTGACGAGGACCGGTTCCTTCTTGGCGTAGGCGCGCTTCAGCTCGGCCAGCATGGCGGGCGTGGAGCTGTCGACGACCTTGTACTCCTTGTCCAGGCCGTAGTCCTCGAGGACCTTGCTCTTGAGCAGGGCCATCTCGCCCGCGCTGGACTCGATGCCGGTGATCTTGCCGCCGAACAGGGAGGCCTTGCCCTTGAGGTCGTCCAGCGAGTCGATGCCCTTCATGTACGACGGGACGCTCAGCTCCAGCGACGTGGGCCCGTACCAGGAGCCGAGGTCGTCGAGCTGCTTGCCGTACTTCTTCCAGTACTGGGCGTGGGTCGTGGGCAGCCAGGAGTCCGTCTCGAAGTCGACGCTGCCCTGCGCGAGGGAGGTGTAGAGCGGTCCGGCGTCGAACTGCTTGGCCTGCACGTCGTAGCCGCGCTGTTCCAGGATCTCCTTCCACAGGAAGGTGGAGGCGACGCCCTCGTCCCAGGGGATGTAGCCGAGGGTGAGCTTCTTGCCCTTGCCGACGTTCTGTCCGTCGGCGGCGGCCGTGGCGCTGGAGCCGCCACCGCCGAAGATGCCCATGCCGCCCGCGACGAGCGCGAGGACGACCACGCCGACCACGGCGATCTGCGGGCTCGGCCGGTAGGACCAGATCTTCAGGCCCTGCAGGGACCGCGCCCGGGCGGCGGCGCGCCGGCCGAGCGGCGAGACCTGGGTGCCCAGGGCACTGGTCATGCGGTCCAGGTAGATCGCGAGGATCACGATGGCGACACCGGCCTCGGAGCCGAGGCCGACGTCGAGCTGGCCGATGGCCTCGTTGACGTCGCCGCCGAGGCCGCCGGTGCCGACCATGCCGGCGATCGCGGCCATGGACAGGCCGAGCATGATCACCTGGTTGACGCCGGCCATCACGGTGGGCAGGGCGAGCGGCAGCTGGACGCGCAGCAGGGTGCTGCGCGGGGTGGTGCCGAACGCCTCGGCGGCCTCCACCAGCTCCTTGTCGACCTGGCGGATGCCCAGCTCCGTCATGCGCACGCCGGGGGCGAGCGCGAAGATCAGGGTGGCGACGATGCCCGCGGGGCCGCCGGTGCCGAAGAACAGGATGGCCGGGATGAGGTAGATCATCGCGGGCAGTGTCTGCATGAAGTCCAGGAACGGCCGTACCACGGCGCTGACCCGGTCCGAGCGCGCCGCCCAGACCCCGACCGGCACGGAGATCACCAGCGCGATGATCGTCGCGACCAGGACGAGCGCCAGGGTGACCATCGCGTCGTCCCACAGTCCGAGGGAGTCGATGAAGGCGAATCCGACGAAGGTGAGGACGCCGGCCAGGGTGCCGCGCAGCCAGAAGGCGAGCACGGCGAAGATGCCGGCGAGCAGCAGCGGCTGGGGGGCCTGGAGGACGGCGTCGATGCCGTCGTAGGCGCCGGTGAAGACGGTCTTGAAGAAGTCGAAGAGCCAGGACACGTGGTCGAGCAGCCAGTCGACCGCGGAGTTGACCCAGTCGCCGAGCGGGATCCTAGGCACGGGCCACCGCCTTCCTGCCGCCCTTGTCGCGCGGTGCGTCGCAGGTCGCGGGTGTGGTGTCGCGTTCGTCGCCGAGGAAGCCGACGAGCCGCTGCCGGGGGACCACGCCCACGAGGTCGCGGTGCTCGTTCAGCACGGCGACCGGGTGGGGCAGCCGGGCGCTGATGGCGCACAGCTCGGTGAACGGGGTGTCCGGTGCGGCCGTCTCGCAGTCGCAGTCGGCCTCGTCGCCGCGCACCTGGCGGTCCATGACGGCTTCCGCGGTCAGGACGCGGGAGCGGTCGACGTCCTGGATGAAGGAGGCGACGTAGTCGCCCTCCGGGCGCAGCAGGATGTCCTCGGCGGTGCCGTTCTGCACGATCCGGCCGTCGCGCATGACGGCGATGCGGTCGCCCAGGCGCATGGCCTCGTTGAGGTCGTGGGTGATGAAGACGATGGTCTTCTTCAGCGTCTTCTGCAGCTGGAGCAGCTGGTCCTGCATGTCGCGGCGGATCAGCGGGTCCAGGGCGCTGAAGGACTCGTCCATCAGCAGCAGGTCGGCGTCGGTGGCGAGCGCGCGGGCGAGGCCGACGCGCTGCTGCATGCCGCCGGACAGCTCGTCGGGCCAGGAGTTCTCCCAGCCGGCCAGGCCGCACAGGGCGAGCGCCTCGTCGGCGCGGCGACCGCGCTCGGCGCGGGGCACGCCCTGCACTTCCAGGCCGTAGGCGGCGTTGTCGCGGACGCTGCGGTGCGGGAAGAGCGCGAAGTGCTGGAAGACCATGCTGATCTTCTTCGAGCGGACCTCGCGCAGCTCGCGGTCGGTGAGCGCGGTCAGGTCCTGGCCGTCGAAGCACACCTGCCCGGCGGTGGGCTCCAGCAGCCCGTTGAGCATCCGCAGGAGGGTGGACTTGCCGGAACCGGACAGTCCCATCACGACGAAGATCTGTCCGGGGTCCACGGTGAAGGAGGCGTCGATCACGGCGGCGGTGGTACCGCTCGCACGCAGTTCGTCGCGGTCGGCATCCTGCCGGAGTCTCTCCACTGCCTCGTCGGGTCGTCTGCCGAACACCTTGTACAGGTGTTGGGCCTCAAGCCTGGATGCCACGCGCACCTCTCGTCCTAGGGGACAGGGACAGATGCGAAGGATCAGTAACAGTTGAATAACGCAACTACCTTCGCTCGGGCGCGCGCCTGCCCAAGCGCATGCAAGGCAAACAGAAAGTGACCCGCCTCACACCGTGGCCGGTGACTGTCAGAGGCGTACGGCATGATGCGGGACGTGACCGGACGACTGATGCTCCTCGACACCGCCTCCCTGTACTTCCGTGCCTACTTCGGCGTCCCGGAGTCGGTCAGGGCCCCGGACGGCACGCCGGTGAACGCCGTGCGCGGGCTGCTCGACTTCATCGACCGCCTGGTCAAGGACCACCGGCCCGAGCACCTGGTGGCCTGCATGGACGCGGACTGGCGCCCGCACTGGCGGGTGGAGCTGATCCCCTCCTACAAGGCGCACCGCGTCGCCGAGGAACACCCGGGCGGCCCCGACGAGGAAGAGGTGCCGGACACCCTCTCCCCGCAGGTCCCCGTCATCGAGGCGGTGCTGGACGCCGTCGGCATCGCCCGCGTCGGCGTCCCGGAGTACGAGGCGGACGACGTGATCGGCACCTTCACGGCCCGCGCCACCGGCCCGGTCGACATCGTCACCGGCGACCGCGACCTGTACCAACTGGTGGACGACGCCCGCGGGGTGCGCGTGCTGTACCCGGTCAAGGGCGTCGGGACCCTGCAGAGCACCGACGAGGCGCTGCTGCGCGAGAAGTACGGGGTCGGCGGCAGCGGGTACGCGGACCTGGCGCTGCTGCGCGGCGACCCGAGCGACGGGCTGCCGGGCGTGCCGGGCATCGGGGAGAAGACGGCGGCCAGGCTGCTCGCCGACTTCGGCGACCTGGCCGGGATCATGGCCGCCGTCGAGGACCCGAAGGCGAAGCTCACCCCGTCGCAGCGCCGGCGCCTCGACGAGGCACGGCCCTACCTCGCGGTGGCGCCGAAGGTCGTACAGGTCGCCCGGGACGTCCCCCTGCCGGACGTCGGCACCGCCCTGCCGCGCACCCCGCGCGACCCGGCGGCCCTGGACGAACTGGCCGCCCGCTGGGGCCTGGGCGGCTCCCTGCAGCGTCTGCTCGGCACGCTGGCGGCGTGAAGTGGCCGGGAAGGAGGTGCCACCGGAGGGAAGGTGCTAACTTAGGTAAGCCTAAGCAAGGGAACTGGGAGGCCGTCATGGCAGAACGTCCGGCGCGCAAGCCGCGGAGGACCCACACCGCCCGGGTGATCCGCACCGAACGGCTCACCCCGCACATGCAGCGTGTGGTGCTCGGCGGCGAGGAACTCGCCGGTTTCCCGGCCGACACGTGCACGGACCACTACGTGAAGCTGCTGTTCCCGGCCGCGGGCGTCACCTACCCCGAGCCCTTCGACATGCAGCGGATCCGGGAGGAGTTCCCGCGCGAGCAGTGGCCGGTGACCCGTACCTACACCGTGCGCGCGTGGGACCCCGAGCACCTCGAACTGACACTGGACTTCGTGGTCCACGGCGACGAGGGCCTGGCCGGCCCCTGGTCGCTGCTGGTGCGGCCCGGCGAGACGGTGCGCTTCATGGGCCCCGGCGGCGCCTACGCCCCCGACCCGGGCGCCGACTGGCATCTGCTGGCCGGGGACGAGAGCGCCCTGCCCGCCATCGCCCGGTCCCTGGAGGCGCTGCCCCCCGGCACCACCGCCCACGCCTTCGTGGAGGTCTCGGGGCCCGAGGAGGAGCAGAAGATCGACTCCGACGTGGAGGTCGTCTGGCTGCACCGCGGCGAGCGGCCCGTCGGCGCGGCCCTGGTGGAGGCCGTACGGGCGCTGGAATTCCCCGAGGGCCGGGTGCACGCCTTCGTGCACGGCGAGGCCGGCTTCGTGAAGGAACTGCGGCGGCTGCTGCGCGTGGAGCGCGCGATCCCGCGCGAGGACCTGTCGATCTCCGGCTACTGGCGCCTCGGCCACGACGAGGACGGCTGGCAGGCCTCCAAGCGCGAGTGGAACGCCCGGATCGAGGCCGAGCAGGAGGGCGCGGCGAGCGCCGCCTGAGCCGACGGCGCACGCCGAGGGGCGGCGCCCGCGCACGCGGGTGCCGCCCCTCGCTCCGTGGCGGGTACGCCGACGCTCAGTCGCCCGCCACCCGGGCGTGCAGATGCATGTCGTGCCAGCCGTCCGCGTGCAGACCCGAGCGCCGCTTGGTGCCCTCCAGGACGAAGCCGGTCCGGGCGGCGACCCGGCAGGACGCCTCGTTGGCCACGGCGTGCAGCAGTTCCAGTCGGTGGAAGCCGGTCTCCCGCAGGGCCCAGCGGGCGAGAGCGGCGGTGGCACGGGCGGCCACTCCCCTGCCCCGGGCGTCAGGGACCGTCCAGTACGCCACCTCGGCCGCCCCGTCCGCGAGGCGCACCTCGCGCAGCGCGACCCGGCCCACCAGGCGTCCGGCGCCATCGTCCTCGGTCACCGCCCACTGGGCTTCCCGGTCCGCCTCCCAGGCCGCGTGCCACTGCGCGATCCAGCCGGCCACCTCCTCCTGCGAGCCGGCGGAGCGCAGGTGCCAGCGGTGCATGGCCGGGTCCTGGAAGACGGCGTGCACCGCGGGCGCGTCCCCGGGCGTGAAGGGCCGCAGCAGCAGTCCGCCGGCGGCGGGGACGGTGGGCTGCGGCGCACCGGAGAAGGTGCCGGCCGGCAGGACGGGAGCGGTGAGGTCAGGCATACCGCGCATCCTGCCCGGCCCCGGCGGGCCGGCCCAGCGGTTTTCCACCGGGTGCGGCGGCTCGTAGGCTTCGACGGATGAGACGCCGAGCCCGCCCCGCACCGCCCGCACCGCTGCCCCAGCTGCGGGGCGTGGACCCGGTGCGGGTGCGGCTGCCCGCCGGGGGGACATGGGCGACCGTGCGCGAGCACCTGGTGGAACGGCTGTCGGGTGCGGCGCCGGGGGCGGTCGCGGAGATGTTCGACGAAGGACGGATCGTCGCCGCCGACGGACGCCCGGTGGCGCCCGACGCGCCGTACGAACCCGGGATGTTCGTCTGGTTCCACCGGGAGCTGCCCGAGGAGGCGGCGGTGCCCTTCCCGCTGGAGGTGGTCCACCGCGACGATCACCTGGTCGTCGCGGACAAGCCGCACTTCCTCGCCACCACCCCGCGCGGCACCCACGTCACCGAGACCGCGCTGGCCCGGCTCCGCCGCGAGCTGGGCATCCCCACGCTCGGCGCCGCCCACCGCCTGGACCGGCTCACCGCGGGACTGGTGCTGTTCACGGTGCGCCCCGAGGAGCGCGGCGCCTACCAGACGCTCTTCCGTGACCGTCTGGTGCGCAAGGTGTACGAGGCCGTGGCGCCGTACGACCCCGCGCTCGCCCTGCCCCGGACCGTGCGCAGCCGGATCGTGAAGGAGCGCGGGGTGCTCGCCGCCCGCGAGGTGCCCGGCGAACCGAACGCGGTCACGCTCGTGGAAGCGGTCGAGCACCGTGCGGACGGCCTCGCCCGCTACCGGCTCACCCCCGCCACCGGTCAGACGCACCAGCTTCGGGTGCACATGTCCGCGCTGGGCGTGCCGATCCTCGGCGACCCGCTCTACCCGGTGGTGACCGGCCCCGGCCCGGCCGGTGACTTCCGGCGCCCGCTGCAACTGCTGGCGCGGGAGCTGGAGTTCACCGACCCGGTCACCGGGGCGGAGCACCGGTTCCGCAGCGGACGGGTGCTGCGGGCCTGGGCGTCGTACCCGCGGTGGGCGGGTCAGTAGCCGCGCCACCACCGCAGGAAGCGCTGCCAGGCCCCGCGCGGACGGGCCTGCTCCGGGCCTGCCCCGGCAGCGGCCACCGGTGCCGTCGCCGGCGGTGCGGACGGCGCCGGGGCGGGCGCGGCGCCGGCCACCGCGGTCGGCGGACGGTCCGGCGACCCCGCGGTCGGCGGACGGTCCGGCGACCCCGCGGTCGGCGGACGGTCCGGCGACCCCGCGGTCGGCGGACGGTCCGGCGGGACGGCGGTGGTCCGGGGCGCCCCACCGGCCCTGGCCGGGACCGGCTCCGGGGACGGCTCCGGGGCGGGCCGTGCCGTGGTGATCTCCCAGGCCACACGGGGCTGCGGCACCGGCATGGGGGTGTGGCTCGGCTGGGCCCGCACGTCCTGCTGCGGCCGCGGGGTGAACCGCACCGGCAGCTCGACCAGGTGCTGCGAGGCGATCGACTCGGTCCAGCGCAGCTCCTCCTCGGCGCAGTCCAGCTGGATGTCCGGCAGCCGCATCAGCAGGTTGTCGACGCCCACGTCGGCGATGGCACGGCCGATGTCCTGGCCCGGACACTCGTGCGGGCCGCCGCTGAAGGCCAGGTGGGAACGGTTGCCCTGCATGTCCGCGTCCAGGTCGGGCCGGACCCGGGGGTCGACGTTGCCCGGCGCGATGCCGAGCAGCAGGCCGTCGCCGCGGCGGATGCGCCGACCGCCCAGCTCCGTGTCCTGCTTGGCGAAGTAGGCGAAGATGGTGCTGAAGGGCGGCTCGTCCCACAGGGACTGCTCGACCGCCTCCGGTACCGTCATCTGGCCGCCGTTGAGCTGGGCGCGGAAGCCGGGGTCGGTGAGCACCCGGCGGATGGTGTTGGCCAGGAGGTTCGCGGTGGCCTCGTAGGCGGCGATGAGCACGAGCCGCAGGTGCTGCTCGACCTCGTCGTCGTTCAGGCCCGCCGGGTCGGCGATGAGGTGGCTGGTGAAGTCGTCCGCGGCCTGCGCGCGGCGGCGGGCGGCGAGCCGCCGCAGACAGCCCATGATGTACTCGTTGCTGGCGATGGCGGTGTCGGTGCCCTTGAGCATGTCGCGGGCGCACTGCACGAGCCGGTCGTCGTACTCCTCGGGCATGCCGAGGACCTCGCACATCACCGCCATCGGCAGGTGCTCGGCGAACTGGTCGACGAGGTCGGCGCGGCCGGTCTCGCAGAAGCGGTTGACCAGGCGCTGGGTGGCGCGGCCGATGTGGCGGCGCAGTCCGCGGTGGTCGATGGTGGCCATGGCGGCGGTGACCGCGCCGCGCAACCGCTTGTGCTCGTCACCCTCGGCGTGCGAGCAGATGGGCTGCCAGGCGATGTGGGGCATGAGGGGGTGGTCGGGCTTGACCATGCCCTCCTTGAGCGGTGTCCAGATACGGCTGTCCCGGGTGAACTGCGACGGCGTGCGCACCATGTGCAGGTTCTCGGCGTGGCCGAGGACCACCCACATGGGGACGTCGTCGTGCAGCAGCACGGGCGCCACCGGGCCGTGCTGCTCGCGCAGTTGCTCGTAGAGGTCGCCGAGGTCCGGCGCCTCGTGGAGCCGGTGCAGCCCGCCGGCGCCGATGCCGTGCGCGGGGCAGCCGGGGGGCGGAGCGGGGGTGCGGTCGTCCGGACCGGTCAGGGGCTGGTGTTCAGGCGTCACAGCGGTCGCTTTCGGAACGGAAAGGACGGAAGGGGATGGAAGGGAGGAGGCGGAGTGGAGGAGAAGGAGTGAAGGGGCGAGCGGTGGGGCGGCGGAGCCGGCCGGTTCGGGCGCGGTGTCCGCTCAGGTGCGGGAGCCGCGAGCGATGGGGCGGCGGAGCCGGCCGGTTCGGGCGCGGTGTCCGCTCAGGTGCGGGAGCCGGTCATGGCGAGGGAGTGCAGGAAGCGCATGAGCGTCATCAGCACGTCCCGGCTGGAGGCCCGGCGCCGTACGTCGCACTCGACCATCGGGACGTCCTCGGACAGGTCGAGCGCGGTGCGCAGCTCGGCGATCGGGTAACGGGGGGCGTCAGGGAAGGAGTTGATGGCCACGACGAAGGGCACACCGCGTTCCTCCAGCCGCCCCATGACGTCGAAGCTCACCTCCAGGCGGCGGGTGTCGACGAGGACGACCGCGCCGAGCGCCCCCTCGAACAGCCCGTTCCACAGGAACCAGAAGCGCTCCTGGCCGGGGGTGCCGAAGAGGTAGAGCACCAGTTGGTCGGTGATGCTGATGCGGCCGAAGTCCATCGCCACGGTGGTGGCCGTCTTGGAGTCGGAGCCGTAGTCGTCGTCGACCCCGATACCGGCCTGGGTCATGGTCTCCTCGGTGGTCAGCGGCCTGATCTCACTGACCGAGCCGACCATCGTCGTCTTGCCGACCCCGAAGCCGCCGACGATGACGATCTTCACCGCGGCCTGGGCCGTGTGCGGAAGATGGTCCTCGGTGCGCGGGCCGGGGAGGGTGTCAGAGCCGTTGAAGTCCATGCATCACCGCTTCGAGGAGGGAACGGTCGGGGACCGCCTGGCGCACGATCGGGGCGCGCGCCTGTACCAGTTCGGCCGTCAGCAGCTCGGTGATCAGGACCGTCATCGCGCTGAACGGCAGGTTGAGGTAGGCCGACAGCTCGGCCACGGACAGCGGGGCGGTGCACAGCCGCAGCAGGGCCGCCTGCTCGGGGGTGGCGGACGGCGGCGGTTCGGCGCGTGCCACCACGAGGGTGACCAGGTCCAGGGCGGCGCGGGCGCCGTCCTCACCGGCCCCGGCGACGACGTACAGCCGCTCCGGGTTCTTCTCCTCGCCCTGCTTGGCGGGCTTGGGGGGCGGCGGCTCGTGCGCGGGGAAGCGCCTCTGGCGTCGCGGAGGTGTCATACGGTCTGCCCACCCCGCCGGGGCGGACTGGTCAGATGGGCGCCGATGCGCACCACGAGGTCGCGCATGCGGGCGCTCATCATGCCGGGTTCGGTGCGGATGTCGGCGAGCACCGCCAGGTAGGCGTTGGCCCCGGCGGACATCAGGTAGAAGTAGCCGCCGTCGATCTCGATGACCACCAGTTTCATCCGGCCGTCGCTGTCGGGGATCTCGACGGCGACGGCGCTCGCCAGGCTCTGCAGGCCCGCGCAGGCCGCCGCGACCCGGTCGGCCGCGTCCGGGTCGCCGCCGTAGCGGGCGATGCGCAGGCCGTCGGCCGAGAGCACCACGATCATCTCGATGCCCGGTACGCCGTCGTTCAGCTCCTTGAGCATCCAGTCGAAGTTGGCGCGCTGCTGGATCACTTGAGGTCCCCCTCGTCGTCGGCCCCGTCCCGGGCCGGCTTCTCGATCAGGTGCAGGAATGCGGTCGGGTCCTGGGTGAAGGCGGTCGGGTCCGGGCCGGGGTTGTCCTTCTTCAGGCCGTCCCAGAACGCCTCGACCCACAGGCCCGGTTCGGGTTCCTTCTCGGCGGGCTCGGGGACGGCGGGGCGGGGCGTGCTCCACACGGAGCCGCCCTCCTGCTCGGCGCGCTCGGCGGCGACCTGTTCGGCGATGCGCCGGCTGAGCGGGATCTTGACCCGGCTGCGGCGCTGCGGCAGGCCGTTCGGGGTCCACTCCGTCACCTCGGGGACCTCGTCCTCCATCGGCACGGAGGCGGGGATGCGCGGGCTGGTGGGGCGGCGCTTCTTGGGGGCGCGCTTGGGGCCCTCCACAGCGTCCTCGCCGGGCCGCGGGATGGAGGTGGCGCCGATGCCGTGGGCGAGGCCCGGTGCGGGGTCGGTCGTCATCATGTCGCTGGGCACGACGAGGACCGCGCGCACCCCGCCGTACGCGGAGGCCCGCAGCGAGACCTGCATCTTGTACGCCGTGCACAGGCGGCCCACGACGGCGAGGCCCAGGCGCGGGCTCTCCCCCAGTTCCTGGAGGTCGACCCCGGCCTTGGCGGCCTCGACCATCCTCTCGATCCGGTCGCGGGACTCCTCGTTGAGGCTGACGCCGCCGTCCTCGATCTCGATGGCGACGCCGGTCTGCACCTCGACGGCGGTGACGTGCACCTTGGTCTGGGGCGGCGAGTAGCGGGTGGCGTTGTCGAGGAGTTCGGCCGCGGCGTGGATGACCGGCTCGACGTCGGTGCCCTTGATGTTGACCTTGGCGATGGAGTGCAGCTCGATCCGGCGGTACTCCAGGATCCGGGACATGGCGCCGCGCAGCACGCTGTACAGGGTGACCGGGTTGGGCCACTGGCGGCCGGGGCGGCCGCCGCCGAGGACGGAGATGGAGTCGGCGAGACGGCCGATGAGCGCGGTGCCGTGGTCGATGCGCAGCAGGTCGTCGAAGACCTCCGGGCTGCGGCCGTGGTCCTCCTCCATCTCCCGCAGTTCCTTGGCCTGCTGGTGCACGATCGCCTGGACACGGCGGGCGATGCTGACGAAGGAGCGCTGCGTGGAGTCACGCATCGACTCCTCCTGGTCCACGATCTTGAGGATCATGCGGACCACCGCGCGCTGCGGCTCGGAGATCCCGCACCACTCCGGGTCCCCGTCGATGAGGTCGCGCATGACCTCGCGCGGGGTGTGGCTGGCGCGCAGGTACTCGACGGCGGCCGGGAGGATCTCGGTGGCGAGGTAGGAGATCTGCTCGTCGTGGCCGGCGATGCGCGCCTGGAGGTGCTCGGTGCGCCGGGCGTGTTCGGCCCGTTCCGCGCGGATGGTACGGCCGCGGCGCACGGCTTCGGCGCCGGTGAGCAGCACGAGCAGGGTGGCGACGGCGCCGCAGCAGCCGACGGCGAGGCGGGCCGGGTCCGTCACCAGCGCGACGGCGGCTCCGGTGGCCGCCGCCATCAGTATGACCGGCAGCAACAGCACGCGTGCGTAGGGAAGTTCGCGGCCGCCAGGAGGCGATTGGACACTCACCATGTAAGCCCTCTGTGACGAATCGGCTGGGGTTCGGGGCAGCTTCCCGTGGGGTATGCCATGGAACAGTCGGACCTTTGAGATGTCTGGGAACAAACGCACGAATACATGTCAACTCGGTGCGCTGCGGGCGAGCTTAGTCCGACCGGATCATCGGCGTGTCATATTCGGCAAGCACCTGAAACAGGGCCGGGGACAGGAGTACCCTCGGCCGTTTCGCACGCCGTGCGATCGTTCGAACACCGAACGTCACGACGTACAGGCATGCGAAAACCCCTCACCGGGACGGGTGAGGGAACGCCAAGGGGGCGTGACCCTGCGCGGATCGACCGCACACCGTCACGCCCCCTGCCCCGCCGGGGCGGACCTCACCCGACCGACGAGTAGGCGACCACTCCCCTCAGCAGGCCGTCGACCGCCTTGCGCGCGTTCTTCGCCACCGTGGAGTTCTCCGGCGGGGCCGCCGCCGAGATCTGGCCCAGGACGTCGATGACCTGCTTGCACCAGCGCACGAAGTCACCGGCCGGCATCTCCGCCTCCCGCAGCACCTCGTCCAGGCCCTTGCCGGAGGCCCACATGTACGCCGCCCAGGCGAAGCCGAGGTCGGGCTCGCGCTGACCGACGCCCTCGGTCTGGCTGATGCGGAACTCCTCCTCCAGGGCGTCGAGGCGGCCCCAGATGCGCACCATCTCCCCGAGCGCGGCCTTCGCCTTGCCCGAGGGCAGCTTGGGCGCCATGGCGTCGTCACCGACGCGGGCCTCGTAGACCAAGGCCGAGACGCACGCGGCGAGTTCGGCCGGCCCCAGGCCCTCCCAGACGCGCTCGCGCAGGCATTCACTGGCCAGCAGGTCGAGTTCGCCGTACAGCCGGGCCAGCCGCTTGCCGTGCTCGGTCACCTCGTCGCCGCGCAGGTAGTCCAGCTCGGTGAGGAGGGCGACGATCCGGTCGAAGGTGCGCGCGATCGTGTTCGTACGGCCCTCGATGCGGTGCTCCAGCTGCTTGGTGTCGCGCAGCAGCCGGTGGTAGCGCTCGGCCCAGCGGGCGTGGTCCTCACGGTCGTTGCAGCCGTGGCAGGGGTGGGCGCGCAGTTCGGTGCGCAGCCGCGCGATCTCCCGGTCGTCGACCGCCTGCGAGCGCCGCTTGCGGTGCCGGTCGGGCGGGATGTGCCCGGCCTTGGTGCGCAGCGCGGAGGCCAGGTCGCGCCGGGACTGCGGGGAGCGCGGGTTGAAGGACTTCGGGATCCGCATCCGCTCCAGCGGCTCCACGGGCACCGGGAAGTCGATGGCCGCCAGCCGCTTGACCTGCCGCTCGGCGGTCAGCACGAGCGGGCGCGGGCCGTCCTGGTGCTCGAATCCGCGGTGGCCGCCCGCCCGGCCGGCCGGCAGGCCCGGATCCAGGACCAGGGCGAGGCCCGCGAACTTGCCGGTGGGGACGTGGATGATGTCACCCGGCTTGAGCTTCTCCAGGGCGACGGCGGCCTCGGCCCGCCGCTGGACGGCGCCCTGCCGGGCCAGTTCGTTCTCCCGGTCCTTCAGCTCCCGGCGCAGCCGCGCGTACTCCGTGAAGTCCCCGAGGTGGCAGGTCATCGACTCCTTGTAGCCCGCCAGGCCCTCCTCGTTGCGCTGCACCTGCCGGGAGATGCCGACGACCGACTTGTCGGCCTGGAACTGCGCGAAGGAGGTCTCCAGCAGCTCCCGGGAGCGGTGCCGGCCGAACTGCTCGACCAGATTGACCGCCATGTTGTACGACGGCCGGAAGCTGGAGCGCAGCGGATAGGTGCGGGTGCCCGCGAGGCCCGCGAGGTGCTCGGGGTTCATGGCACGCTGCCACAGCACCACCGCGTGCCCCTCGACGTCGATGCCGCGGCGGCCGGCCCGGCCGGTCAGCTGGGTGTACTCGCCGGGGGTGATGTCGGCGTGCTGCTCGCCGTTCCACTTGACGAGTTTCTCCAGGACCACCGAGCGGGCGGGCATGTTGATGCCCAGGGCGAGGGTCTCGGTGGCGAAGACCGCCTTGACCAGGCCACGTACGAAGAGTTCCTCGACGACCTCCTTGAAGGTCGGGAGCATGCCGGCGTGGTGGGCGGCGATGCCGCGCTCCAGGCCCTCCAGCCACTCGTAGTACCCGAGGACGTGCAGGTCCTCGCGCGGGATCGCGGCGGTGCGCTCCTCGACGAGGGCGCGGACCCGTTCCCGCGCCTCCTCGTCGTTCAGTCTCAGGCCCGCGTACAGGCACTGCTGGACGGCGGCCTCGCAGGCGGCGCGGCTGAAGATGAACGTGATGGCGGGCAGCAGGCCCTCGGCGTCCAGCCGCTCGATGACCTCCGGGCGGCTCGGCGTCCAGATCCGGGAGCGCTGGCGGCGCTCGCGCTCGCGGTCGGCCTCGCGCATGTTCCGGCCGCGTCTGCGGTCCTGGTACGACGGGCGGCTGGCCTCCATGCGGGCCATCCGCGTGAGGTCGGGGTTGACGGCCTTCTTGTGGCCCTCGCCCTCCTCGAAGAGGTCGTACATCCGGCGGCCGGCCAGCACATGCTGGAAGAGCGGGACGGGGCGGTGCTCGGAGACGATCACCTCGGTGTCACCCCGGACCGTGTCCAGCCAGTCGCCGAACTCCTCGGCGTTGGACACGGTCGCCGACAGTGACACCAGGGTCACCGACTCGGGCAGGTGGATGATCACTTCCTCCCAGACGGCGCCGCGGAAGCGGTCGGAGAGGTAGTGCACCTCGTCCATGACCACGTAGCCGAGACCGCGCAGGGTCTGGGAGCCCGCGTACAGCATGTTCCGCAGCACCTCGGTGGTCATCACGACCACCGGGGCGTCGGAGTTGAGGCTGTTGTCGCCGGTGAGGAGGCCGACCTTGCCGCTGCCGTAGCGGCGGCACAGGTCGGAGTACTTCTGGTTGGACAGCGCCTTGATGGGCGTCGTGTAGAAGCACTTCTTGCCCTGCTGGAGGGCGAGGTGGACGGCGAACTCGCCCACGATCGTCTTGCCGGAGCCGGTGGGCGCGGCGACCAGCACGCCCTTGCCGGCCTCAAGGGCCCGGCAGGCCTCGATCTGGAACGGGTCGAGGCCGAAGTCGTACATCTCGCGGAAACCCGCGAGTGCGGTGGCCTGCTCGGCAGCTCGCCTGCGCGCTGCCGCGTACCGCTCGGCCGGTGAGAGGTCCTGAGTCATCGTGCTTTCGAGCGTACCGGGCCGCACTGACAACAGGACGATCATTATCCCGATCGCCCCGGCAGCGGACGGATTCCGGCGGCCCGGCGGCCGGTGACCGCCCCGGGAGCGGGGTGGGGCGCCCGGCGAGCGGATGGGCGCCGGGGAGCGGGGTGGGGCGCCCGGAGAGCGGGGGGCACAACGCCGCCCCGGACGCGCGCGGGCCCGCACACGCGCTGGCCCGGACACGCGCAGGCCGGCCGCTCGCGGGGCGGGCGGCCGGCCAGATGCGCGCAGTGGCTCAGGTCACGTCGTCGTAGCCGTTGACCCGCTCGGTGCCGGACTGCTCGGGCAGGGCCCGGGGGGCGGGAACGGGCTCGACCTCGCCGATGTCCTCGGGGGTGAGGTCGAGGTCGGAGGCCTCGTCGTCGGACGGGCCCCCCGCCGTGCGCCGGAGCTTGCGGCGGTCGTTGAACAGGGCGAACCCCACGGCGATGAAGAACAGACCCCAGATCGGCGCCGCCAGGGACAGCATCGTCCCCGGGTCGGGGCTGGGCGTGGCCACGGCCGCGAAGGCGGCGATACCGACGATCATGCCGCGCCACCACCCGAGCATGCGCCGCCCGGACAGCACGCCGGTGATGTTGAGCATGATCAGCAGCAGCGGCATCTCGAAGGCGAGGCCGAAGACGACGACCATGCGGATGCTCAGGTCGAGCAGGTCGTCCAGGGGCAGCAGGTTCTCCGCGCCGCTGGGCGTCAGGTCGATCAGGAACTTCGCCGTCGTCGGCAGCACGTTGTAGGCGAGGTAGCCGCCGGCCAGGAAGAGCGGAAAGCCGAACCCCACGAAGGAGTAGGCGTACTTCTTCTCGTGCCGGTGCAGGCCCGGCGCGACGAAGGCCCACAGCTGGTAGAGCCACACCGGCGCGGCCAGCACGATACCCGTCGTCAGCGCGACTTTCAGGGCCAGGGTGAAGGGCGCCAGCAGACCGCTGACCGTGAGGTGCGCGCAGTGGTTGTCCTTGGCCTTCGCCAGTTGCCCGAAGCTCTGCGGGCAACCGATGGAGTCCAGCACCGGCTTCGTGATGAAGTTGGTGATGTCCTTGTAGTAGAAGGCCGCCACCACCGTCACGACGAGGATCGCAAGGACACCCTTCGCGAGCCGGTTGCGCAGCTCACGCAAGTGGTCCGCGAGCGGCATGCGCCCCTCGGGATCCCTCTCCTTCTTCTGGGCCGGCTTGAGCAACCCACATCCTCATCTCGTGCAGTGGACCGCTGAGGTCCCGGGTCCTCGCGTCAGCGCTGGGGCGTGGTGTCCGTCGGCTCGGCGACCGGGCGGGAGCTGGTCACGTCACCGGGGGAGGCCTGGATCGTGCGCTGAGCCTGCGGGGTCTGCTCGTCCTCGGCGGGCTGGGCGGCGGTCGAGGACGCCTTGCCGTCGCCCTTCATCGCCTTGGCCTCGCTCTTGAGGATGCGCGCCGACTTGCCGAGCGAGCGCGCCATGTCCGGAAGCTTCTTCGAGCCGAACACGAGGACGATCACGAGAATCAACAGCACCAGGTGCCACGGCTCGAGTGCGTTGCGGAACATCTGTCTTCACCTTCTCACTGAGGCGGGGCGGCGGGTCCTGACCGACCGGACGGACAGGGGTCTGACCATCGTGCTGACAGCGATCGTATCGCCCGGGGATGAACTCGGAACCATCCCCACGTGTACTCGTGCCGTGCGGACCGCGCCTCGTTCTTCGGACCGCGCGTAGAGCGTACCCAGCCGCAAGAGCATTGGGTACAGGCCGCAGCACTCCACCCGGCCTGACGTTCAGAACCTCACAGAAGTTCCCGGGACCGCGCACGGGTTCCCGGAAGCGCTCACCGGGGGTCGGCCGCCCGCGCCGCGCTCACCGCGGCCCGCTCCAGGTCCTCGGCCGCCCTGTTGATACGCCGCGCCGAGTCCGAGACCTGCCTGCCGAGGCGTTGCGCCTCCAGGAAGACCCGGATCCCCAGCACACCGAGGACGGCGAGTCCCAGAAATCCCGCAGCTACCGCGAACATCGGCCACACCATGGCCCTGAGCCTAGACGGTCCGCGCAGCGGTTCCGTCCAGGCCCGCGGCCGGCGGCCGGTCGTCGCACCCGCGACGGTCCGGCGCCGGGCACCGCCGGCCGCCGCCGGACCGGCCGAGCGCTGTCCCGCACGGACGGACGGCGTGCGGCCTCGGGCGGGGCCGCGCACCGCGGGGCCGGGCCGCTCGCCCGCCCGGGGCTCCGGGGCGCCCGCTTCCCGGGAGCGAACCTTCACCGGGCAGCGGCACGGGCCGCACACGGCCCCCGCCCGCGCCCGGGCCGCGCCGGGACCGCCCGACGCGCCCGCAGGGGCCTCAGACGGCGCTGTGCAGCCGCAGAGCCCTGACGCCGCCGCTGGTGAGCAGTTCGACGATCCGTTCCCCGGCCGGCTTGCGGGCCGGTACACCGCACTCGGGGCAGGTGAACGAGTAGAAGGTGGTACGGCTGCTGGCGCCGACCACCAGCCGCAGCGCGCTCGCGGCGAGTTCGAAACGGGCCCGGCACTCGGGGCAGCACGCGCGGAACACCGCGGGCGACACGTTCCGCATGCCGGCGAAGGCCGCCGCCACCGACATGCCCGTCCCCGCGGGCGGCGTCGACTCGCTCACAGCGCCTGCTCCTGCCTGCCGTAGGCCCACACCGGCCCGGACGGGCCGCCGGACGCCGTGGGCCCGGCGCCCTCTCGGTCACCGGCCGGGGCTCCCCCGCCGGTGCCCCGGCCGCCCGCGCCGGGCGCCGCCTCGGTCCCGTCGTACGCCGCGAGGGCCTCCCGGGCCGCCTGCCGGGCGCTGTCGGCCAGGGCGCCCGGTGCGACGATCCTGCCGTCCTGCCCCAGGCGCAGCGCCAGACGCCGGAGCGAGGCCGGGTCGGGGGTGCGCAGCGTGATGCGCAGCCCGCCGTCGGGCAGCTCCTCGGCGCTGTCGTGCGGGTAGTACTCGGCGACCCAGCGGCCGCCGGGGCCGACCTCGACGACGACCTCGGGGTCCTCCGCGGCGGGCTGCACCAGCGCCTCGGACAGGTCGCGCAGCTCTATCTCCGGGGGTGCGGACGGCTCGTCGAGGATCGTGATCTCGGCGACCCGGTCGAGGCGGAAGGTGCGGCGCGCCTCGGAGCGGCGGCACCAGGCCTCCACGTACGTGTGTCCGACACTGACCAGGCGGATGGGGTCGATCTCGCGCTCGGTGACCTCGTCGCGCGCGGGTGAGTAGTAGCGGATCCACAGGCGGCGCCGCTCGGAGATGGCCCGGTCGACGTCGGCGAAGACGCCGCCCTCGGACTCGAAGGTCACCGAGAGGCGGGAGCTGGCGCCCGCCGCCTCGCCGGCCGCGGTCTCCACCTTGGCGGTCGCCCGCAGCAGCGCCTGCCGGTCGCTCTCGCGCAGGCCCGGCAGGGTGGCCACCGCGCGGGCGGCGACGAGCAGGGCGGTCGCCTCGTCGGCGGCCAGCCTGAGCGGCTCGGCGGCGTCCGCGCCGAGCGCGGCGGGGTTGTGCCACCAGATCCGCTCACCGTCGGTGTCGATGTCGAGCAGGTCGCCGCCGCGGAAGCTGGTGCCGCACATGGGCAGCACGTCGAGGTCGGAGACCAGCTCGTCCTCGCTGATGCCGAAGGCGCGCGCCACGTCCTCGATCCGGGCGCCGGGCCGCTCCCTCAGATAGGTCACGAGGGAGAGCATCCGCCGGGTCTGGTCGATGGCGTTCGCGGGCCTGACCGGTTTGCCTGCCACGGTGTTCCTCGATCCCCCTCAGCCCTTGGCCACGGCGCGCAGCCGGTCCACCACGTCCGCCCGCAGTTCGGCGGGTTCCAGGACCACCACGTCCGGTCCGAACTCCACCAGCCAGGCGTCCAGCCCGTGCCCGTACGGGATGTCCAACTCGTCCCAGCCGTCGCCGAGTTCCCGGACGGCGGTGGCCTTCGCCCGAAGGGGGTAGCCCGAGCCCGAGCGCAGCCGGATCCGCGCCGAGCGGTCGGCGATCTCGCCGGCCCAGCTCGCGACGGTCTCCCGGACGGTGACGACGTCCGGCACGGGAGCGGTGAAGCGGGCGCCGCGCGAGCGCACCTTGCCGGTGATCCGGGACAGCCGGAAGACCCGCTCGGCGCCGCGGTCGCGGTCGAAGCCCGCGAGGTACCAGTGGCCGCGCCAGCACTCCAGCGCCCACGGCTCCACATGCCGGGGCTCGGGGCGGGCGGCGCTGGCCTTGCGGTAGTCGAAGAGCACCGGACGGCGGTCGCGGCAGGCCAGCATCAGCGGTTCGAAGGCGGCCTCGTGCACCGGGATGCGCGGCTCCAGGGCGCTGTGCGCCTCGTACGGGTCGACGTCCTCGGGCAGACCGGCCGCGCGCAGTTTCTGCAGGGCGCCGCTGGCGGCCCCGGCGAGCCGGGCCTGCTGCCAGACCTTGGCGGCCAGGCCCAGGGCCGCGGCCTCCTCGGCGTCCAGGGTGATGGGCGGCAGCCGGTTGCTGTCCCGGCGGGCGAGGTAGCCGACCTCTCCGTCCAGGCTCTCCACGGTCTCGATGACCAGCCCCAGCTCGCGCAGGTCGTCCTTGTCGCGCTCGAACATGCGGTTGAAGGAGTCGTCGGACGCCGGCGCGCTCCTGTCCGGCCCGGGAGCCGTGCCCCGGCCCGGCCCGAAGGCCTCCACGTACGCCTCGATGGACTCGCGCAGCTCCCGCTTGCTGAGCGGCCGCCGTGTCCCGAGCAGGCACAGCGCGAGGTTCATCAGCCGCTCCGCCTTGGCAATGGCCATCGGCGCCCGTCACCTTCCTCGTGGTGCTTGGAGCTGCGAACAGAAGTGGGGTCCGCTCGGCGAGCGGTGTGGTGCGTGCGACCGCAAGGCGCCGGAAGGGCCCTCGCAGCGGAGCTACCACGACCTTTTGGCAGCGCGGCGAGGGCGCGTGCCGGGCGCCGCCCGCCGGGGCCCACCTGTGTTCGCGGCTCTTACTGCCGACGACCGTACCGCCCCGCGGCACGGTGGCAAAAGCCGAGGGCCCGTGCCCGGCCGGGCATGGGCCCCAGGTGATCGGATCCCGCGCGGATCCCCCGGCTTCCCGGACGGATCCGCGCGGCGGTGATCAGACCCCGAGCAGGTCGACGACGAAGATCAGCGTCTCGCCGGGCTTGATCGCCGGGGTCGGGCTCTGGTTGCCGTAGGCGAGGTGGGCCGGGATGGTCAGCTGGCGGCGGCCGCCGACCTTCATGCCCTGCACGCCCTGGTCCCAGCCCTTGATGACCCGGCCACCGCCGAGCGGGAAGCGGAAGGGGGTGCCCCGGTTCCAGCTGGCGTCGAACTCCTCGCCGGTGCTGAAGGCGACACCCACGTAGTGGACGGTGACGGTCTGGCCCGCCTGCGCCACCTCGCCGTCGCCCTCCCAGATGTCCTTGATCTCCAGGTCCGCCGGGGGCTCGCCGCCCGGGAAGTCGATCTCGGGCTTGTCGATGCTCACGTCTCTAGCTCCTGCTTGTCTGCGAAAAGGCAACATCCACAGTCTTACATCCCGGGCGGCTCACATCGCGGCCAGGATGTCCACGGAGAACACCAGCGTGGAGTCCTTCTTGATGCCGCTGTCCGGCGGCGGGTTGTCGCCGTAGCCCAGGGAGGGCGGGATGACGATCAGGACGCGGCTGCCGACCTTCTTGCCGGTCAGCCCCTGCGCCCAGCCCTTGACGACCTGCTGCAGCGAGAACGACGTCAGCTGGTTCCTCTTGTACGTCGAGTCGAACTCCTTGCCGCCGTCCCACAGCACGCCCTTGTACTGCACCAGCACGGTGCTCTCCGCCTTGACCGCCGGGCCGTCGCCCTCGATGACGTACTCCGCGACCAGCTTCTTGGGCGCCGCCGTCTTCGGGACGTCGACGGAGGGGGCCGCACCGTCGGTGTTGGTGCCCACCTTCGGCAGGTTCGCGTCGTTCTGTCCGGCCGTCTTGCCCTTGGCCGAACTCTTGGAGTTGAAGGCGTCCTGCACATCGACCACGAAGACCAGCGTGTCGGTGCCCTTGATGCCCGCCTGCGCGTTGCCCTGCGTGCCGTAGCCCCAGGTGGGGGGCACCGAGAACTGCACCCTGCTGCCGACCTTCTTCCCGGCCAGCGCATAGCGCCAGCCGTCGATGATCGTGCCCTGGGCGAGCTGGATGAGCAGGGGCGTCTTGCGGTCGTAGGAGTTGTCGAAGACCTTCGCCGTGTCCCAGACCTGACCGAGGTAGTGGGCCTGGACGTAGTCGTTCTCCGCCACCGTGCGGCCGCCGCCGGCGATGACGGTCTTCACCGCCAGGTCCTTGGACGGCGTGCCGGTGCCCTTGGCGACGGTCGGCTTCTCACCGAACTTCGTCCCCGCCGTGATCGCCGGCAGCGGCCCGGAGACGATCTTCGGCGGCGGCGCAGCGGACGTCGCCGGGGCGGTGGGCGACGGAGACTTCGAGGAGGTGTCACCGGCACTGCCCGAGCCGGACTTGTCGTTGCCGCAGGCGGCCAGGGTGACCAGTCCCGCGGGGGCGGAAAGGAGCAGAGAGCGTCGGCGCACGGTGGGCCTCGTAATCGGTCGATCTTGTGGATGGCGTGCGCGCAACTCTACGGGGCGAGAAGGGCGCCGCACGTGAAACGTACGGCGCCCGTGTGGCGTTCCGGCGGGGTCACCCCCGCGCGGGCGAACCGTGGAACGGGGAATCGCGTGGAACGCGCCCCCGCTCCCTGCGCGGATCACATTCCGGCGATCAGCTTCTCCACCCTGTCGTCCACCGAACGGAACGGGTCCTTGCACAACACCGTGCGCTGCGCCTGGTCGTTGAGCTTCAGGTGCACCCAGTCGACCGTGAAGTCACGGCGCTGTTCCTGCGCCCGCCGGATGAAGTCGCCGCGCAGCCGCGCCCGAGTGGTCTGCGGCGGCACCGACTTGCCCTCGAAGATCTTCAAGTCGTTGCAGATCCGGGTGGCTTGGCCCTTCTTCTCCAGCAGGTAGTACAGACCGCGGCGGCGGTGGATGTCGTGGTACGCGAGGTCTATCTGGGCGACCCGCGGATGCGACATGGTCATGTTGTGCTTGGCCCGGTACCGCTCGATGAGCTTGTACTTCATCACCCAGTCGATCTCGGTGCCGATCCGGTCGAGATCCTCGCTCTCGATCGCGTCCAGCGTGCGGCCCCACAGCTCCAGCACCTGCTCCACGGTGCCGGTGCGGATGCCTCGGCGCTCGCAGAAGTCCACGGCCTTCTCGTAGTACTCGCGCTGCACCTCCAGCGCGGACGCCTCCCGGCCGCTGGCCAGGCGCACCTTGCGGCGGCCCGTGATGTCGTGGCTGACCTCGCGGATCGCCCGGATCGGGTTCTCCAGGGTCAGGTCCCGCATCACCGTGCCCGCCTCGATCATGCGCAGCACGAGGTCGGTGGCGCCGACCTTCAGCAGCATCGTCGTCTCGGACATGTTCGAGTCGCCCACGATGACGTGCAGCCGGCGGTAGCGCTCCGCGTCCGCGTGCGGCTCGTCGCGCGTGTTGATGATCGGCCGGGAGCGGGTCGTCGCCGAGGAGACGCCCTCCCAGATGTGCTCGGCCCGCTGGCTCACGCAGTACACGGCCCCGCGCGGCGTCTGCAGGACCTTTCCCGCGCCGCACAGCAGCTGCCGGGTGACCAGGAACGGAATGAGGATGTCCGCGAGCCGTGAGAACTCCCCGTGCCGCGCCACCAGATAGTTCTCGTGACAGCCGTAGGAGTTGCCCGCCGAGTCCGTGTTGTTCTTGAAGAGGTAGACGTCGCCCGCGATTCCCTCCTCGTGCAGGCGTCGTTCCGCGTCTACCAGGAGTCCCTCGAGAATGCGCTCGCCGGCCTTGTCGTGGGTGACCAGTTCGGTCACATTGTCACACTCGGGTGTCGCGTATTCCGGATGTGACCCCACGTCGAGATAGAGCCGGGCGCCGTTTCGCAGAAACACATTGCTGCTGCGGCCCCATGACACGACACGGCGGAAGAGGTACCGCGCCACCTCGTCAGGCGACAGGCGGCGCTGTCCCCTGAACGTGCACGTGACGCCGTACTCGTTCTCCAGCCCGAAAATGCGGCGGTCCATGACTGAACATTACGCCCGATCCCCCGAGCTGAAACGGGGTTCGACAGCACGATTTGGATCATTTTCCGATGAAGCCGCAACGACCGCCCGCCCGGCGGGAGCTGCGAGGACCGATCCGGTGGCCAGCAGCACCAGCAGCGACACCGCCCCGGCCACGGCCGGCACCGCGAAACCCCACAGCGCGCCGCCCGCCTCGACCACCGGGCCCGCGACCCCCGTACCCACCGACGCGCCCACCGTGAACATCGTCACCAGCCAGGAGAACGCCTCCGTCACCGTCCCGCTCGGCGCGTGCCGGTCCACGATGATGAACGCGCAGGCGATGCACGGCGCCAGGAACACCCCGGACACCGCCGTCAGCAGCACCATGGCCACCACCCCCGGCATCAGCGTCAGCGGCAGGTAACACACCGCCAGAAGCGCCACCAGCACCCGCAGTCGCCGCTCCGGCGCACCCGGCCACTGCCGCGCCCCGTAGACGGCCCCGCCGACCAGCGCCCCCAGCCCCAGCGCCGCCATCAGCCAGCCGTACACCGCGTCACCGCCGTGACCGTCCGCGTAGGAGACCGCCGCGACGGTGATGGACCCCAGCGCGACCCCGACGAACAGGAACGCCCCCAGCAGGGCCAGCAGACCCGGCGAGCGCAGGGCCCCCAGCCAGTGCGCCTCGCGCGGCGCCGAACGCCACGCCCGGGACGGCGGCGAGACGACCACCGACAGCGCGCCCAGCACCCCGACGGCGTTCAGCACCACCAGGGCGGCCCGGGCCGACCACAGCGACACGCACAGCGTCACCAGCAACGGTCCGACGGTGAACATGACTTCCTGGGCCACCGCGTCCATCGCGTACGCCGTGTGCACCCGCTCCTGCCCGCGCAGGACCGCGGGCCACAGGGCGCGCAGACCGCCCTCCAGCGGCGGCGTGCAGAGCCCGGCCGCGGCCACCGCCGCCCAGGCGAGCACCGGCGGCTCGGTGCCGGTGAAGGCGAACAGGGTCATCGCCAGGGCGGCCGCCAGCGCCGCGGGCAGCTGGACGCGCGGCTGCCCGTACAGGTCCACCAGGCGCCCGAGCACCGGCTGGCCCACCGCGTTGGCGACCCCGTACACCGCCGCCAGCACGCCGGCGAGGCTGTACGTGCCGCCCTCGGCGCGGACGAACAGCACGATCGCGATCGCCGCGGTCGCGTTCGGCAGCCGGCCCACGAGCGTGCCCGCCAGCAGCCGGGCGGCGTGCCGCGCCCTGAGTATCTCCAGGTATCCGGCGAATCCCGCGGCCATCGCGCGCCCTCCAGGCATGAGTACAGCTTGAGTGTTACGTATAACGTCCGTGGCCATACGTACCATGTGCGCTGTTCACCAGTCCAGACGACCGCGAACGGCCGCGGGACCCCACGGCCGGAAGAAGAGGGGCAGCACCACGGTGGCACGAGGAAGCACCCGGCCCACCAGCCGCGACGTCGCCCAGGCCGCCGGCGTCTCGCAGGCCGCCGTCTCCCTCGTCCTCGGCGACAAGTGGCGCGGCCGGGTCGCCGAGACGACCGCCCAGCGCGTCCGGCAGGCCGCCCGCGACCTCGGCTACCGCCCCAATCTGGCCGCCCGCAACCTGCGCCTCGGCCACACCCGCACCGTCCTGCTCGTCGTCCCCGCTCTGACCACCGAGTTCTTCGCCGGCGTCTACACCGGCGCCGCCCGGGTGGCCGCCGACCACGGCTTCGGCGTCGTCCTGTACCCCTCCCCCGAGGGCGTCGGCCCCGCCAGGAACCCCTTCGCCTCCGCCCAGGCCGCCCTCGACGGCGTCCTCGCCTCCTCCATGGCCGCCGACGCCCTCACCGCCATCCGCGGCGACCAGCTCCCGCTCGTCATGCTCGACAGCGACCCCGCGGGCAGTCTCGGCGCCGCCACGGTCAACCTCGACATCACCGACGGCGTGCGCCAGGTCGCCGACCACCTGCTCGGTCTCGGCCACCGGCGCTTCCTCCACCTCGCCGCCGACGTGCCCTCCTGGACCTTCGAGGCACGGGCCCGGGAACTGGCCGCGCGGCTGGGCGCCGTCCCCGGCACCACCCTGCGCACCGCCCGCGCCCCGATCTCCATCGAGGACGCCCGCGCCGCCACCGAAGCCGCGCTCGGCGCGCCCGGCCCCCGGCCCACCGCCCTGGTCTGCGACGACGACAAGCTGGCCGCGGGCGCCTACAAGGGGCTGCGCCGGCTCGGGCTGCGCGTCCCCGACGACCTCTCCGTCACCGGCCTCGACGACCTCGCCCTGGCCACCGCCATCGATCCGGAGCTGACCACCGTGCGCCTGGACGCGGAACTCTTCGGCGAACGCGGCATGCACGCCCTCCTGGCCGTCCTGGAGGGCCGTGTGCCGGACGGCGGCGACATCCCGGTGGAGCTGGTGGTCCGGGGCTCCACGGCCGCGCCACGGGCCTCCTGAGACGCCGGTGCCCCGGCCGTGACGTCGAGGAGACGCCGGCCGGGGCACCCGGAACACCCGCGGTGGGCTACTTCCCGGTCTCGTCGGACCCGGAGGACTCCTCCGGCTCGTCGTCGTCCTTGGAGATGTCGGTGCTGCCGCCCTGCAGCAGCCGGGCCAGCTGCGGCCCCACGATCCGCTTGAACTTGCGCTGCTGCGGCCGCGTGCGGTCCAGCACCGCCACCTCCAGGCGCTCGGCGGGGATCTCCCGCTCGCTGCCGTTGGTGTCCCGGGACAGCGCCTGCACCGCCAGCTTCAGCGCCTCGGCCAGCGTCATCCCGTCCCGGTGGCGCTGGTCCAGATAGCCGCTGATCTGCTCCGCGTTGCCACCGACCGCGACCGAGCCGTGCTCGTCCACGATCGACCCGTCGTGCGGCAGCCGGTAGATCTGGTCGCCCTCGGGGGTCTCCCCCACCTCCGCGACCACCAGCTCCACCTCGTACGGCTTCTCGGCCGCACTGGAGAAGATGGTGCCCAGCGTCTGCGCGTAGACGTTGGCCAGGCCGCGCGCGGTCACATCGTCCCGGTCGTAGGTGTAACCGCGCAGGTCGGCGTAGCGGACGCCGCCGATGCGCAGGTTCTCGTACTCGTTGTACTTGCCGGCCGCGGCGAACCCGATCCGGTCGTAGATCTCGCTGAACTTGTGCAGCGCGCGGGACGGATTCTCACCGACGAACACGATTCCGTCGGCGTACTGCAGCACCACCAGGCTGCGGCCACGGGCGATGCCCTTGCGGGCGTACTCCGCCCGGTCGGCCATCGCCTGCTGAGGTGAGACATAGAACGGCGTCGACACCGGTTATCCGTCCCTTTCTGTAGAGGTCACTCGATCACCCTGGGCAAGAACCGGCCGCCGCTACAGCAGCGCGGCCCTCGGACCGTCCGGCTGCTCCAGCCGCCGCTGCAGCACCGAGCGGGCGATCTCGGAGGACTCGTCGTCGGTGAGCCGGCGGAAGCCGTCATCGGTGATCACGGTGACGATCGGATAGATCCGGCGGGCGACGTCGGGACCACCGGTCGCCGAGTCGTCGTCTGCCGCGTCGTACAGAGCCTGCACCACCAGTGTGGTCGCCTCGGCCTCGGTCAGGTCGGCGCGGAAGAGCTTCTTCATGGCACCGCGCGCGAAGACCGAACCGGAGCCCGTCGCCGCGTAGCCGTGCTCCTCGCTGCGGCCGCCGGTCACGTCGTAGGAGAAGATGCGGCCCTTGTCGCGGTCCACGTCGTACCCCGCGAAGAGCGGCACCACGGCCAGACCCTGCATCGCCATGCCGAGGTTGGAACGGATCATGGTCGACAGCCGGTTCGCCTTGCCCTCCAGCGACAGCTGCGCGCCCTCGACCTTCTCGAAGTGCTCCAGCTCCAGCTGGAACAGCTTGACCATCTCCACGGCCAGGCCGGCGGTGCCGGCGATGCCCACGGCCGAGTACTCGTCCGCGGGGAACACCTTCTCGATGTCCCGCTGCGCGATGACGTTGCCCATCGTCGCCCGCCGGTCACCGGCCAGCACGACGCCCCCCGGGAAGGTCACGGCCACGATCGTCGTGCCGTGCGGCGCCTCCAGCACCCCCTGCGCGGGCGGCAGCTGCCGCTTGCCGGGCAGCAGCTCGGGCTGGTGCTCGGAGAGGAAGTCCATGAAGGACGAGGACCCAGGCGTCAGGAAGGCAGCTGGTAGACGCCCGGTGCTACGAGTGTTGGCTTCCACGCGATTCCTTCCACATAAGCAGCAGCCCGCCTCATGACATCGGGCCGATCCTTGAACTGCCCCAGTGCGGCGTTGCAGCTGAAGCACAGTACGCCACGGACCCTACCCGTCCCATGGCAGTGATCCACATGCTCCGGCGAAGCCGGCGGGCACCGGCGCGAGCGGCGCCCGGCGCCTCGTCCCGCGGCTTCGCGGGGCCCCTCGCGCACCCGACCGGCGGGCGCCGGCCCGCCCGGCCCCGGGCGGCGCCGACGGAGCCCGGGCCGGCCGCCGGGGCGCGAAAGCCGTGCGCGGACCGGTACCCCGACCGCGCACAGCGCTTCACCACCCCTGATCGGCCCACCCCTAAGCCCCGCGCCCCTTGGGAACGAAGGGAACGGCGGCCTACTGCCCGCCCTTTTGAACGAATGACCTCACGAAATCCTCGGCGTTGGACTCGAGCACATCGTCGATCTCGTCGAGGACGTCGTCCACGTCGTCGCTCAGCTTCTCGTGGCGTTCCTTGAGGTCTTCGGCGGCCTGCGCGTCCTGCGCCTGCTCCTCGACCTCCTCGGTCGCGCGCGTGGCCTTCTGCTGGCCGCCACCGGTGTCCTTCGTTGCCATGACCCTCACCCCGCTCAGTTCGCCCGACATGGTCGGCATTACCGCCGATCGGTGATGATCAGACCCTACAAGCCGGGTCCGACATCGGCCCCGCAGTTTCCGCAACGTCCGGGGGCCACCTCGATGATTCCCGGGCGGGGGCATTTCCACCCTGCCCCCGCCGCCCGGACCGGGTACCCGCTCAGCCGCCGGACAGGACCCTGACCAGGTCCTCGGCCGTGCGGCAGCGGTCCAGCAGCTCCTTGACGTGATTACGCGTTCCGCGAAGCGGTTCCAGGGTTGGGACGCGCTGCAGGGAGTCGCGGCCGGGCAGGTCGAAGATGACCGAGTCCCAGGAGGCCGCGGCGACGTCGTCGGCGTACTGCTCCAGGCAGCGGCCGCGGAAGTACGCGCGGGTGTCCTCCGGCGGCTTCCTGCGGGCCCGGTCCACCTCGGACTCGTCCAGCAGCCGCTTCATCCGCCCGCGGGCCACCAGACGGTTGTACAGACCCTTCTCGGGGCGTACGTCGGCGTACTGGAGGTCCACGAGGTGCAGGCGGGCGGCGTCCCAGTCGAGGCCGTCGCGGCGCCGGTAGCCCTCCATCAGCTCCCGCTTGGCGACCCAGTCCAGCTCGCCGGCCAGGCTCATCGGGTCGTTCTCCAGCCGGTTGAGGGTGTCCTCCCAGCGGGCCAGGACGTCCTTCGTCTGCTCGTCGGCGTCGGCGCCGAAGCGTTCCTCGACGTACTTGCGCGACAGCTCGAAGTACTCCATCTGGAGCTGCACCGCGGTGAGTGTCCGGCCGCTGCGCAGGGTGATGAGCCGTTTGAGTGACGGGTCGTGCGAGACCTGGTGCAGGGTGCGGACGGGCTGGTCGACGGCCAGGTCGACGGCGATGAAGCCGTCCTCGATCATCGACAGGACCAGGGAGGTCGTGCCCAGCTTGAGGTAGGTGGAGATCTCGGAGAGGTTGGCGTCGCCGATGATCACGTGCAGCCGGCGGTACTTCTCGGCGTCGGCGTGCGGTTCGTCGCGGGTGTTGATGATCGGCCGCTTCAGCGTCGTCTCCAGGCCCACCTCGACCTCGAAGTAGTCCGCGCGCTGACTGAGCTGGAAACCGTGCTCGTGGCCGTCCTGGCCGATGCCGACACGGCCGGCGCCGGTGACCACCTGACGGGAGACGAAGAAGGGCGTGAGGTGGCGCACGATGTCGGAGAAAGCGGTTTCCCGCCGCATCAGGTAGTTCTCGTGCGTGCCGTAGGAGGCACCCTTGTTGTCGGTGTTGTTCTTGTAGAGGTGGATCGGCTGGGCCCCGGGCAGCTGGGCGGCCCGCTCGGCAGCCTCGGCCATGATCCGTTCGCCCGCCTTGTCCCACAGAACGGCGTCGCGCGGGTTGGTGACCTCGGGGGCGCTGTACTCGGGGTGGGCGTGGTCGACGTAGAGCCGTGCCCCGTTGGTGAGGATCACGTTGGCCAGGCCGATGTCCTCGTCGGTGAGCTGGGTGGAGTCGGCGGCCTCGCGGGCGAGGTCGAAGCCGCGGGCGTCCCGCAGCGGGTTCTCCTCCTCGAAGTCCCAGCGGGCCCGGCGGGCCCGGTGCATCGCCGCCGCGTAGGCGTTGACGATCTGGGACGAGGTGAGCATGGCATTGGCGTTGGGGTGACCGGGGACGGAGATCCCGTACTCCGTCTCGATGCCCATCACTCGCCGTACGGTCATGCGGCCCTCCTTGCCCGGCGGCGCCCTCGGTCGAGGGCGGCGCTCAAGTACCGCTGGTGCTCGGGTGCCTGTGCGGTGCCCGTCCCCGCACTGCGCGACCCGGCGGTACGAAAGAGCCTAGAACGCCTTTGCGCTGGTGGGGAGATCATTTGCGTCATTGGCTGCTCCATGCGGTGACCCCGGAAAGCAGTCGGCTGCGGGTACCCGGTGAGGGCACCCGCAGCCGCCCTGCTTTTACAGGTACTGACCGGTGTTCGCCACCGTGTCGATGGAGCGTCCGGTGTCCGCGCCCTGCTTTCCGGTGATCAAGGTGCGGATGTACACGATCCGCTCGCCCTTCTTTCCGGAGATCCGGGCCCAGTCGTCCGGGTTGGTGGTGTTCGGCAGGTCCTCGTTCTCCTTGAACTCGTCCACGCACGCCTGGAGCAGGTGGGAGACGCGGAGACCCTTCTGGTTCTTCTCCAGGAAGTCCTTGATCGCCATTTTCTTGGCGCGGCCCACGATGTTCTCGATCATGGCGCCGGAATTGAAGTCCTTGAAGTAGAGGACTTCCTTGTCACCATTGGCGTAGGTGACCTCCAGGAAGCGGTTCTCCTCGGATTCGGCGTACATCTGCTCGACCGCGGTCTGGATCATGGCTCCGACCGTGGCGCCCTTGTCGCCGCCGTGCTCCGAGAGGTCGTCGCCGTGCAGCGGGAGGCGCTCGGTGAGGTACTTCGCGAAGATGTCCTTGGCCGCCTCGGCGTCGGGACGCTCGATCTTGATCTTCACGTCGAGCCGGCCGGGCCGCAGGATGGCGGGGTCGATCATGTCCTCGCGGTTCGAGGCGCCGATCACCACCACGTTCTGCAGGCCTTCCACACCGTCGATCTCCGCGAGCAGCTGCGGGACGATGGTGTTCTCCACGTCCGAGCTGACACCGGAGCCGCGGGTGCGGAAGAGGGACTCCATCTCGTCGAAGAAGACGATGACGGGGGTGCCCTCGCTGGCCTTCTCCCGGGCGCGCTGGAAGACCAGGCGGATCTGCCGCTCGGTCTCGCCGACGTACTTGTTCAGCAGCTCCGGGCCCTTGATGTTGAGGAAGAAGCTCTTGCCCGCGGCCTGGCCGGTGACCTCGGCGACCTTCTTGGCCAGCGAGTTGGCGACGGCCTTGGCGATGAGCGTCTTGCCGCATCCGGGCGGCCCGTAGAGCAGCACACCCTTGGGCGGGCGCAGTTCGTGCTCCTTGAACAGGTCCGGGTACAGGTAGGGCAGCTCGACCGCGTCGCGGATCATCTCGATCTGGTTGCCGAGGCCGCCGATCTGCTCGTAGCCGATGTCGGGGACCTCTTCGAGGACGAGTTCCTCGACCTCGCTCTTGGGCACGACCTCGTAGACGTAGCCGGACCTGGGTTCGAGCAGCAGGGCGTCGCCGGGACGGATGGTGACGTCCAGCAGCGGCTCGGCGAGCCGCACCACCCGTTCCTCGTCGGTGTGCCCGAGGACGAGGGCGCGCTCGCCGTCCTCGAGGATCTCCTTGAGGGTGACGATGTCGCCGACGCGCTCGAACTCCATGGCGTCGACCACGTTGAGTGCTTCGTTGAGCATCACTTCCTGGCCGCGCCGCAGGTCGTCGAGGTCGACGCTGGGGCTGACGTTCACCCGCAGCTTGCGGCCGCCGGTGAAGATGTCTGCGGTGCCGTCCTCGTTGGACTGCAGGAAGACGCCGAAGCCGGCGGGCGGCTGGGCGAGCCGGTCGACCTCTTCCTTGAGGGCCACGATCTGGTCGCGGGCCTCGCGGAGCGTGTTCGCGAGCCGTTCGTTCTGCGCGGACACGCCGGCCAGATTGGTCTGCAGCTCGACGATCCGCTCTTCGAGAATCCTCGTGTGCCGCGGAGAGTCGGCGAGCTTGCGTCGCAGGACGGCGATCTCCTGCTCAAGGTAGGCGATCTGCCCGGCCGGGTCGTCGGACCCTCGTCCCGGGCGGATGCCGCGGTTCATGTCGTCGTCGTGGGCTGCCACGGTCCTCACCTCCTCCAAGGGGAGCTGGACGCTTCCAGACCCT
This sequence comes from Streptomyces sp. NPDC006743, assembly GCF_040703815.1. NCBI lineage: Bacteria > Bacillati > Actinomycetota > Actinomycetes > Kitasatosporales > Streptomycetaceae > Streptomyces > Streptomyces sp. NPDC006743. The sequence goes on from NZ_JBEYJA010000015.1 coordinate 32,228, forward strand.
ACCTGGGTGGGTGTCGATTGAAACCCCTAGATCACAAAGACTGTCGGGGTGTGTCCGATCTTCACCCTTGCGCTCTCCCTCACGCCAGGGGAATACCCACCGAACAAGATTGGAAAGCCGACGGAGGTAGGGTCGAGACGTTCAACACCCGTCGGAGCTGGCCTGATTCCCGCCCGGTCCGACGTGAAACGGCAGGAGAGATGAGCGTGCAGCAGCGGACCGCGGACGGCGGCGAGGAACTGGAGGTCTGGATCGACCAGGACCTGTGCACCGGTGACGGCATCTGCGCGCAGTACGCGCCGGAGGTCTTCGAGCTGGACATCGACGGTCTGGCCTACGTGAAGGGCCCGCAGGACGAGCTGCTCCAGGCCCCCGGAGCGGCAACGCCCGTGCCGCTGCCGCTTCTCACGGACGTGGTGGACTCGGCGAAGGAGTGTCCCGGCGAGTGCATCCATGTGCGCCGGGTTTCGGACAGGGTCGAGGTGTACGGACCGGACGCCGAGTGACGCCGCGGTCGCCGTTCGTGGTCGCCGTCCCGCTCCCCGGCGTGGTCGCCGGCTGGTTCCGTGCCGTGGCCGCTGTCTGATTCCTCACACCGGCGGCGGTCGGCGGCCCGGCGGTCGCGGGCCGGGCGCCGCCCGCTCGGACGCCGGGCCGGGCGCCGCCCCCCTCAGACGCTGCGGGTCCGGTCCGGCCCGGAGCGCACGAACGCGCCGTTCTCCCACCGCCACTTCGCGCTGTCCTTGAGGTCGGGGCAGCAATTGGGCACGTCGGTCGAGGAGTAGCCGAGCAGGGTCGCGCTGACCTCTCCCGCGCGTACGGCGAAGTCCGTGACGGTGTACCGGTCCTTGGGGTCGACGAGGGTGGCCACGACGCGGGGGGCGGGGGTGCCTTCGGCGCGGGTGAGGACGTAGACGGCGTCGGGCGGGGTGCCCATGGAGGCGTCGCAGTGCACGACGGCGACGGTCTCGGGGCGGCCGTCGTGGTCGAGGTCTCCGGCGGCCTTCTTGGCGACCACCGCCTTCAGCGGCCCGCACTGGATCGGGAAGGTCACGCCGGTGGTGGGGGGCGCGGTGGTCAGGGGGGCGCTCTGGGTCCGGGGGCCGGGGCCGGTGTGCTGGGCGGCGGTGGCGGAGCCCGGCTGGAGGGCCGAGGAGAGGGCGACCACGCCGGCGACGGCCGCGGCGGTGGCGACCCAGTGGATGGGGCGGGTGCGGGTGTGTGCCAGGTCCGGGACGGCGGAGTGCTGCACTAGGAGTGTCTCCCGTGAGGGCTGTGCCGGTGGGGTGGCCAGCATCGTGCCACACGTCACAGTGCGGGGGAACGGTGGGGTGGGTACTCACCCGGGCCGCTGACCGCGTGTTTCGGGTGGGCGCCCAACGTGTGAGCGCCCTGGCTCAGTTCCCGGCCGGGGCCGGGAACTGAGCCAGGGCGCCTGTTCGTTGCGGGTGGGCCCGGGCCGGGTCAGCGGCCGGTGCCTCCGTCGGCGTTGGGGCCCTCGTAGTCCTCGCCGTAGGCGCCCTTGGCGGGGCGGCGGCGGCGCATGGGCGGCTCGACGCCGTCGGCGAGGCGGCGGGCGGTGAGCAGGAACCCGGTGTGACCGATCATGCGGTGGTCGGGCCGGACGGCCAGGCCCTCGATGTGCCAGTTGCGGATCATCGTCTCCCAGGCGGTCGGCTCGTTGAAGCAGCCGATCTCGCGGATGGACTCGACGGTCCGCGCGAGCTGGGTGGTGGTGGCGACGTAGCAGCACAGGATGCCGCCGGGGACGAGTGCCTTGGAGACGGCCTCCAGGCATTCCCAGGGGGCGAGCATGTCGAGGATGACGCGGTCGACGTCGGTGTCGGACAGGTTGTCCTGGAGGTCGCCGACGGTGAGCTGCCAGGCGGGGTGCGGGCCGCCGAAGTAGCGCTCGACGTTGGCCTGGGCGATCTCGGCGAAGTCGGCGCGGCGCTCGTAGCTGTGCAGCATGCCCTGGTCGCCGATGGCGCGCAGCAGGAAGCTGCTGAGCGAGCCGGAGCCGACGCCGGCCTCGACGACGCGGGCGCCGGGGAAGATGTCGGCGAAGGCGAGGATCTGTCCCGCGTCCTTGGGGTAGACGACGGCCGCCCCTCGGGGCATGGACAGGACGTAGTCGGGGAGCAGGGGACGCAGCGCGAGGTAGGCCACGTTGCCGGTGGTGCGGACAACGCTGCCCTCGGGTGCGCCGATCAGTTCGTCGTGCGGGAAGGAACCCTTGTGGGTGTGGAAGTTCTTCCCGGCCTCGAGCGTGAACGTGTAGTGGCGGCCCTTGGGGTCGGTCAGCTGTACCTGGTCCCCGACCTTGAAGGGCCCGCGGCGGCGGGCGGCACCGGTCGGTTCGGACATGTGACCAGCCTACCGGCCCCCGGGAGGGCCGCCGACCACCGCTTCGGGGAAGCGGTGCTCAGCTGGGCCGGGCCATGGCCTTCACGAAGGCGCGCTCGACGTCGGCGGCGGACAGCACGCCGTAGATCTCGCCGGTGTCCTCCACGACGAGGTACTCGGTGGCGGGTGTGGCGCGCAGAACGTCCAGGAGGTCCTCTCCGGCCAGCTCGGCGGAGACCCGCATGCCCTCGGTGAGGTCCTGGGCGAGTGCGCTGGCCGCCACCCAGGGGCGGCGGTGTTCGGGCACGCCCGCGATGGCGGACTCGCGCACCAGGGAGAGGGGCTCGCCGTGGCCGTCGACGACCACCAGGGCACGGGCCCCGGCGGCGTTGGCCCGGCGCAGGGCCTCGGCGAGGGAGGTGGTGGTCTCCACCGGGACGGCGCGGCGGGTGAGGGTGCGGGCGCGCAGTTCGGGCAGGTGTTCGCGCAGCCGGGCCATGCGCAGGCTGTTTCCGGCACCGGTCCAGATGATCGCGGCGACGATCGCGGCGAGCAGGGCGTCGGTGACGGTGCTCATGCCGGCGCTGTCCTCGGCGGTGCTGCCGAGCGCTCCGGACTGACTGAGCAGCGGCAGGCCGATGAGGACGGAGACGGCGAGGGCGCGGCCGACCCAGGCCGCGGCGACGGTGCCGCTCATGGGGCGGCCGGTGATCTTCCAGACGACGGCGCGCAGCATGCGGCCGCCGTCCAGGGGCAGGCCGGGCAGCAGGTTGAACGCGGCGACGATGAGGTTGGAGATCATCAGGGAGGCCAGCAGGACCCCGGGGACCGTGCCGCGTTCGACGGGCTGGAGGGCGAGGTAGAAGACGCCGGACAGGACCAGGGAGAGCAGCGGACCGACGAAGGCGAGGACGAACTCGCGGCCGGGGGTCTCGGCCTCCTTCTCGATCTCGGAGACCCCGCCCAGGAACTGGAGCTGGATGCGGCGCACCGGGAGCTTGAAGCGCAGGGCGGCCACGGTGTGGGCCAGCTCGTGGACGAGTACGGAGCCGTAGAAGGCGACCGCGAAGAAGAGGGAGACCAGGTAGCGGGCGGCCCCCAGCTCGGGCAGGACGCGGTCGAGCTGGCCGCCGAAGACCCAGGTGATCAGGGCGGCGACCAGGAACCAGCTGGGCGCGACGTACACGGGCACACCGAAGGGGCGGCCCATGAGCAGTCCGCCGCCGGGGCCCCGGGGCCGTCGCGGCGGGGGCGGGGGCGGCTGACCGTGGCCGTGGCCGGAGGCCGCCAGGGCGCGGTCGGGGTGGGTGTCGGGAGGAGTGCCGTGCGCGGTGGGGTGGGGGCCGTCGGGCCGGGTGCCGTCGCCGCGTCCGGGAGCGCTGCCGTCGTGGTCCGGGTCCCGCGGGTCCGGGGCCTGGTGCGCGGCGGAAGGCCGCGGGGGGTTCAGCGGGCGGGCGGTGCTGTCGTGGGGCGACGGGGCCGCGGGGCCCGTGGCGGGCTCGGTCGGCTCGTCGTTGCCGGAACGCGGCTGCCCGCTCCCGCCGCTCACGTCCACGGTGTCCCCTCGTTCGAAGCGCCGCCTCCTGGCCTGGCGGCCGGAAGGTCTCGGGTCGATGGTATGCGGCCGTGGCGAACGGTTCCGCCCGGCACCCCAGTGTCGTACCCGCTGCGGTGCACTTCACCGGGGCCGGAGGGGGTCACTGTCAGTGGCGGGCCGTAGGGTTCTGTGCATGGAGACGACTGGCACGCGGGACGGAGCGGCGGACGGCGCGGAGGGCACTGAGGGGCCGGCCGCGCGGGGTGTTGGGACAGCCCCGGTGCCGGCGGCGGACCCGGTCGTGCCGGCGGCCCCTGGTGTCGCGGTGAGCGCCGCCGCGCCGGCGGCCCCGGTCGTCATGGAAGGCCCGGCCGGGGAGTCGGCCGAGGGCGCGGCCGTCACCGTGCGGGCCGCCGCACCGCCCTCCTCGTTGTCGCCGTCGCGCGCCGGGGACTTCATGCAGTGCCCGTTGCTGTACCGCTTCCGGGTGATCGACCGGCTGCCGGAGAAGCCGAGCGAGGCCGCCACCCGGGGCACGCTGGTGCACGCCGTGCTGGAGCGGCTCTTCGACGCCCCGGCGGGCGAGCGGACCGCGCCCCGCGCCAAGGCCCTGATCCCGGGGCAGTGGGACCGGCTGCGCCAGTCGCGCCCGGAGCTGGTGGAGCTGTTCGCCGACGACGCGGACGGCGAGCGGCTGGCGCGCTGGCTGACGGAGGCGGAGCGGCTGGTGGAGCGCTGGTTCACGCTGGAGGACCCGACACGGCTGGAGCCGGCGGAGCGGGAGCTGTTCGTCGAGGCGGAGCTGGAGTCCGGGCTCAGACTGCGCGGCATCATCGACCGGGTGGACGTGGCGCCCACCGGTGAGGTGCGCATCGTCGACTACAAGACGGGCAAGGCACCCCGGCCCGAGTACGCCGAGGGCGCGCTGTTCCAGATGAAGTTCTACGCCCTGGTGGTGTGGCGGCTGAAGCGGGTGGTGCCCCGGCGGCTGCAGCTGGTGTACCTGGGCAGCGGCGACGTGCTGACGTACGACCCGGTCATGGCGGACCTGGAGCGGATGGAGCGCAAGCTGCTGGCGCTGTGGGAGGCGATCCGGCTGGCCACGGAGACGGGTGACTGGCGTCCGCGGCCCACGAAGCTGTGCGGCTGGTGCGACCACCGGGCGCACTGCCCGGAGTTCGGGGGCACTCCCCCGCCCTACCCGCTGCCCGTGGCCCGGACCGAGCCGCCGGTACCCGTGCAGGTACAGGGCACAATGGGCCGGGACTAGGGTCCCAGCGAAGGAGACTTACGTGGCCATCCGCGTCCTACTGGTCGACGACCAGCCACTGCTGCGCACCGGGTTCCGGATGATCCTGGAGGCGGAGCAGGACATCGCGGTCGTGGGCGAGGCCGGAGACGGCCTGCAGGCCCTGGACCAGGTGCGTGCCCTGCAGCCCGACGTGGTGCTGATGGACATTCGCATGCCGCGGATGGACGGGGTGGAGGCCACTCGGCAGATCACCGGTCCGGAGCGTGACGGACCGGCGAAGGTACTGGTGCTGACCACCTTCGATCTCGACGAGTACGTGGTGGAGGCGCTGCGCGCGGGCGCGAGCGGATTCCTGCTGAAGGACGCCCCGGCCAACGAGCTGGTGCAGGCGATCCGCGTGGTGGCGGCCGGTGAGGCGATGCTGGCGCCGAGCATCACCCGCAGGCTGCTGGACAAGTACGCTACGCATCTGCCCTCCGGTGACGAGCCGGTCCCGGACACGCTGCACACCCTCACCGAGCGTGAGGTGGAGGTGCTGAAGCTGGTGGCGCGCGGGCTGTCGAACGCGGAGATCGCCGCGGATCTGTTCGTCAGCGAGACGACGGTCAAGACGCACGTGGGGCACGTGCTGACCAAGCTGGGCCTGCGCGACCGCGTGCAGGCGGCGGTGTACGCCTACGAGAGCGGTCTGGTGCGGCCCGGCGCGCAGTGACGGCGCGGCGCCGGCGACGCCGGAGTGCCGGCGGCAGCCGGCCCGCCGGAACCGGCCGCGGTGGGCCGCCGGTGGCAGCCGGCCCGCCGCCGATGCGGGAGACAGCGTGCGCATGAGGAAGGCGCCCCTTACCGGACTTCCGGTAAGGGGCGCCTTCCTCATGTCTGCTTCGGGGCCCGAGTGGCCTGGCCGGGGGTCAGCTGCTGACGCCGCGCCCCAGCTCCCACAGCTGCAGCGTGGCGGAGGAGTTGATGACGTAGGCGGCGCCCGTGATGTCGTCGCGGGCGGCGACGTACTGCTTGCCCTGCCACAGCGGCAGCAGCGGGACGTCCTTGGCGACGATGTCCTGAATGCCGGTCAGGCTGGAGGAGGCGGTGAGCCGGTCGGCCTGGCGGCGGGACTCGGGCAGCAGGTTCTTGCGGATGTCGTTGCTGACGTACGGCGTGTTCAGCGTGTTGTCGGCGTCGAGGAACGGCGCGATGAAGCTGTCGGCGTCCGGGAAGTCGGGGAACCAGCCCATGCCGAAGACGTCGTACTGACGCTTCTGCATCGTCGGGTGGAAGACCTTCCACGGGGTGCCCTCGATGCTGACGTCGAACAGTCCGCTGGAGTTGAGCTGCTGCTGGAGCACCTCGAACTCCTTCTTGGTGGCCGGGCCGTAGTGGTCGGTCGTGTAGTGCATCGTGAACTTGACCGGGGTCGTGACACCGGCCTTGTCCAGCAGCGACTTGGCCTTGCTGACGCTGGGGTCGCCGTACTTGTTGAAGAACGAGTTGGAGTGGCCGGTGATGGTCGCCGGGACCATCGAGTACAGCGCCTCGGCCTGGGTTCCGTAGACCTTCGCGACGAGGTCGCTGCGGTTGATGACCTGGGCAATCGCCTTGCGTACGGCCTTGTTCTTCACGCTGGGGGCGTCGGTGTTGAAGGCCAGGTAGCGGATTTCCAGACCGGGCATCTCGACCAGGTCGACCTTGCCGTCGCCGGAGGAGTTGGAGAGCTTGCGGATCTGCTCCGGCGACATCGCGCGGGTCATGACGTCGATGTCGCCCTTGTCGATGGCGGCGCCCATGGCGTCGGCGTCGGGGAAGGTCCGCACCTCCACCTTGTCGTTGTTGACCTTCAACGTCCCCTGGTAGTGGGGGTTCTTGGTGAAGACGGCGTCGACGAGTTCGTTGTTCTTGACGTCGGCCTTCATGGTGTAGGGGCCGGACCCGTCCATGCTGAAGCCGTCGCGCAGCTTGTTCTTGTCGTAGTCCTTGGGGTTGACGATGCCCGCGACCGGCGTCGACAGCTTGAACGGGAAGGTGGCGTCGGCGGTGTTGAGGTGGAAGATGACCTCGCGGTCGCCCTGGGTCTCCACCGTGTCGACGGTGGACAGCAGGGCGAAGACGCCGGTGTCCGCCTTGATGGTGCGGGCACGGTCGATGGAGAACTTCACGTCGGCGGCGGTGACGGGGTCGCCGTTGGCGAACTTGAGGCCCTCGCGCAGCGTGCAGGCGTAGCGCTCGTTGCCGCTGTCGGTGAAGCCGCACTTCTCGGCGGCCTCGGGGACCGGCTGCCCCTCGCCCTTGGGCGTGATCATCAGCGTCTGCACGGTCTGCCGCAGCAGGTTCCAGGGGCCGATGTCGTAGGCGTACGCCGGGTCCAGCGGCGCGGGGGCCTGCTTGGTGGCGGTGAACCGGTCCGTGGTGCCGACGACGATGGCGTCGCCGCTCTTGCTCCCGCTGTCGGAACCGCCGCATGCGGCGAGCGCCGGCGCGAGCAGGCCGACCAGGGCCGGCAACACCAAAGTCTTGCGGTTCATGCTCGAGTTTCTCCAGAGCTGTCATGTCCGTGTACCCGGCATGCAGGGGGGTGGTGCGGCCGATCACGGGGTAAGGACGATGTTCTCGCGACGAGACTAGTCCGCGCCCGTCGGGCGGCTCGCTGCCGTGGGAGCCGGGCTGCCATCACGCAGTGGAACCGGGCGCGGACGGTCCGAAAACGCGCCACTGGAAGGATTCGTGCAGCGTTTCATCAATCAGGACACAAAGGCGCCCGGCTCATCCCGGACCAGGGGCGATTCGTATGCCCTTATCTCTCTGTCGACATTGAATTGTGTGGCGAACGTCACATTGCCAACTCGGGTGAGGGGTACCGGAATTCAGCCATCCGGCAGGATTCGAATTCATTCGCACGTCCGTCAGCGGGATTATCCCGTACGGCATCACGGACCGGGACAATTCTCCCCGGCTCCTGCCCGGCACCCGGACGGAGGCCCGGCGCCCGCACCGCTACCCGGCGCTCGGCGGGGTCGGGTAGGTCATCAGCGACTGCAGGAACGGCAGGTCGACCTCTTCGAGCGAGGAGACGACGGTGCGCCGGGGTGCCGGGGCGATGGGGGCGATGGAGGGCACGGCGATGACCCGGCAGCCGGCCGCCTCCGCCGCCGCGACCCCGGTCGCGGTGTCCTCGACGACCGCGCACCGCGCCGGGTCCGCACCCAGCCGGGAGGCCGCCAGCAGGTAGGGGTCGGGGTGGGGCTTGGTGCGCGCCACCTCGTCACCGGCGACCGAGAGGGCGAAATGGTGGGGGCCGAGCGAGGCCAGGACGCGGTCGATGATGCGCCGGTGGGAGGCGGAGACCAGCGCGGTGGGGATCTCGTGCGCGAAGAGTTCGGCCAGCAGCCGTGCGGCGCCCGGCATCAGCGGCAGGGCGCGGTCGATACGGTCCTCGAAGCCCTCGTTGAGCAGCACCGACAGCTCGGCGAGGGTGATGGCGGCGCCGGTGGCCTCGATGAGGAAGCCGGCGCTGCGGGTCATCGGACCGCCGACGACGACATGTCTCCAGGCCTCGTCGAGGGTGTGTCCCAGGGCGGCGAAGACCTCGACCTCCACGTCCCACCAGAAGCCCTCGGTGTCCACCAGGGTGCCGTCCATGTCGAGGAGCACGGCCTGCAGGGCGGAGCCTTCGGCCGCTTGGGTGCCGAGCGTGGGGACCGTACTGGTCATCCGGCGTACCTCCTTGAGGGACGATCAGGCCGGTTCCCGCGCGGGAACCGGCCTGCAGTGGACCGACCAGTGTACGTCGTGAACGGGACGAACGCCTCGTTCGGCACATCCGCGCCCGCCTCCCCGGCACTCTCCGGGAAGGCGGGCAGGCGCGGGACGTCTCAGCGGGCGTTGAAGTACTTCGCCTCGGGGTGGTGGATCACGATGGCGTCGGTGGACTGTTCCGGGTGCAGCTGGAACTCCTCGGAGAGGTGCACCCCGATCCGCTCGGGCCGCAGGAGGTCCGCGATCTTGGCGCGGTCCTCCAGGTCGGGGCAGGCCCCGTAGCCCAGGGAGAAGCGGGCGCCCCGGTACTTCAGGGCGAACATGTCCTCCATGGCGTCCGGGTCCTCACCCGCGAAGCCGAGTTCGGAGCGGACCCGGGCGTGCCAGTACTCGGCCAGGGCCTCGGCCAGCTGCACGGACAGGCCGTGCAGCTCCAGGTAGTCGCGGTAGGAGTCGGAGGCGAACAGGCGGGCGGTCTCCTCGCCGATCCGCGAGCCGACGGTGACCACCTGGAAGCCGACCACGTCGGTCTGCCCGGACTCCTCGGGGCGGAAGAAGTCGGCCAGGCACAGCCGGCGGCCGCGGCGCTGGCGCGGGAAGGTGAACCGGGTGCGTTCGTTGCCCTGCTCGTCCAGGACGATCAGGTCGTCGTCCTTGGACACGCACGGGAAGTAGCCGTGCACGACGGCCGCCTCCAGCAGGTTCTCCGTCTGGAGCCGGTCGAGCAGGCCGCGCAGCCGGGGCCTGCCCTCTCGCTCCACCAGCTCCTCGTAGGTGGGCCCGTCGCCGGTGCGGGCCTGCCTCAGCCCCCACTGGCCCTTGAACAGGGCGCCCTCGTCCAGCCAGGACGCGTACTCCTTGAGCTGGATGCCCTTGCTGACCCGGGTGCCCCAGAACGGCGGCTCGGGCACCGGGTTGTCGGTGGCCACGTCGGAGCGGACGTGGCCCTCCTGCGGGCGTTCCTCGATCTCGACGGCGGCCGCCCGCACCCGGCGCTGCCGCAGCTCGGGCAACGCGGCTCCGGGCACGCCCCGCTTGACGCCGATCAGGGCGTCCATCAGGCGCAGCCCCTCGAAGGCGTCGCGGGCGTAGCGGACCTCGCCCTGGTAGATGTCGTGCAGGTCCTGTTCGACGTAGGCGCGGGTCAGCGCGGCGCCGCCGAGGATGACGGGGTAGGTGGCGGCGAGGCCGCGGGCGTTCAGCTCCTCCAGGTTCTCCTTCATGATCACCGTGGACTTGACCAGGAGCCCGGACATGCCGATGACGTCGGCCTTGTGCTCGTCGGCGGCTTCCAGGATGGCCGAGACGGGCTGCTTGATGCCGAGGTTGACGACGTTGTAGCCGTTGTTGGACAGGATGATGTCGACGAGGTTCTTGCCGATGTCGTGGACGTCGCCGCGCACGGTGGCGAGCACGATGGTGCCCTTGCCGGCCTCGTCGGTCTTCTCCATGTGCGGCTCCAGGTGGGCCACCGCGACCTTCATGACCTCGGCCGACTGCAGGACGAAGGGCAGCTGCATCTGGCCGGAGCCGAACAGCTCGCCGACCACCTTCATGCCGTCCAGCAGGGTGTCGTTGACGATGTCGAGCGCCTTGCGGGACTCCAGGGCCTCGTCGAGGTCGGCTTCGAGGCCGTTCTTCTCGCCGTCGATGATCCGCCGCTTGAGGCGCTCCTCCAGCGGGAGCGCGGCCAGCTCCTCGGCCTTGCCCGCCTTCAGGGACTTCGCGGTGGCGCCCTCGAAGAGCTGCATGAGCTTCTGCAGCGGGTCGTAGCCCTCGCGGCGCCGGTCGTAGATCAGGTCGAGGGCGGTGGTGACCTGCTCCTCGTCGAACCGGGCGATCGGCAGGATCTTGGAGGCGTGCACGATCGCCGAGTCCAGGCCCGCCTTGACGCACTCGTCCAGGAAGACGGAGTTCAGCAGGATCCGCGCGGCCGGGTTCAGCCCGAAGGAGATGTTGGACAGGCCGAGGGTGGTCTGCACCTTGGGACGGCGGCGCTTCAGCTCCCGGATGCCCTCGATGGTGGCCACACCGTCCTTGCGGGACTCCTCCTGGCCGGTGCAGATCGTGAACGTCAGACAGTCGACGAGGATGTCCTCCTCGTGGATGCCCCAGTTCCCGGTCAGGTCGTCGATCAGCCGTTCGGCGATCTCGACCTTCTTCTCGGGGGTGCGCGCCTGGCCCTGCTCGTCGATGGTGAGCGCGACGAGCGCGGCACCGTGCTCGCGGGCCAGCTCGGCGACCTTGGCGAAGCGGGAGCCGGGGCCGGCGCCGTCCTCGTAGTTCACCGAGTTGATCACGGCCCGGCCGCCCAGCTTCTCCAGGCCGGCCCGGATGACGTCGACCTCGGTGGAGTCGAGGACGATGGGCAGGGTGGAGGCGGTCGCGAAGCGGCCGGCCAGCTCGGCCATGTCGGCCACGCCGTCCCGGCCGACGTAGTCCACGCACAGGTCGAGCATGTGCGCGCCCTCGCGGATCTGGTCGCGGGCCATCTCCACGCAGTCGTCCCAGCGGCCTTCCAGCATCGCCTCGCGGAACTTCTTGGACCCGTTGGCGTTCGTGCGCTCGCCGATCGCCAGGTACGAGGTGTCCTGCCGGAAGGGGACCGTCTGGTAGAGGGAGGCGGCGCCCGGCTCGGGGCGCGGGTCGCGCGGGGGCGGGGTCAGGCCGCGCACCCGCTCCACGACCTGCCGCAGGTGCTCGGGCGTGGTGCCGCAGCAGCCGCCGATGAGGGACAGGCCGTAGTCGCGCACGAAGTGCTCCTGCGCGTCGGCGAGACCTTCCGCGTCCAGCGGGAAGTGCGCGCCGTCCTTGGTCAGGATCGGCAGGCCCGCGTTCGGCATGCACAGCAGCGGGATGCGCGAGTGGCGGGTGAGGTAGCGCAGGTGCTCGCTCATCTCGGCCGGCCCCGTCGAGCAGTTCAGGCCGATCATGTCGATGCCGAGCGGCTCCAGCGCGGTCAGCGCGGCGCCGATCTCCGAGCCCAGCAGCATGGTGCCGGTCGTCTCGAACGCCATCGACACCAGCAGCGGCACGTCGGCGCCGGTGGCGTCCATGGCGCGCCGGGCGCCGAGGACCGACGCCTTGGTCTGGAGCAGGTCCTGCGTGGTCTCCACGATCAGCGCGTCGGCGCCGCCGGCCAGCAGGCCCTCGGCGTTGGCCTGGTAGCCGTCGCGGATGGTGGGGTAGCCGACGTGGCCGAGGGTGGGCAGCTTGGTGCCGGGGCCGATCGAGCCGAGCACCCAGCGGGTGCGGCCGTCGCGGGCCGCGTAGTCGTCGGCCACCTCGCGGGCGATGCGGGCGCCCGCCTCGGAGAGCTCCTCGACACGGTCGGAGATCTCGTACTCGGCCGCCGCGGTGTGGTTCGCGCCGAACGTGTTCGTCTCCACGCAGTCGACGCCCGCCGCGAAGTAGGCCTCGTGGACCGAGCGGACGATGTCCGGCCGGGTGACGTTCAGGACCTCGTTGCAGCCCTCCAGCTGCTGGAAGTCCTCCAGCGAGGGCTCCTGGGCCTGGAGCATGGTGCCCATCGCTCCGTCGGCGACCACCACACGGGTGGCGAGCGTCTCGCGGAGGGCGGACACACGGGTCCGGCTGTCGGCGGAAGGGGTCGGCGGCAACGAGGCCATGAAGGGGCTCCCTGAAGGTGCGACGGCTGTCGGCTTTGCGTCTTCCCCGGCAGTCACGGGCGATGGGCCCGGGGCTTCCCGAGGAGGGCGCACGCCGCAAGAGTAGCCGGGACCGGCACGGGGAGGTCAGGGGCGTCCACCACCCGGACGACGGCCGGACGAGCGTGTCACCGTGACCGGGGAGGTGGCCGGTTGCGTAACAGGCGTGGACCGGCCATTAGCGGAGAGTCGACATGGACCGGTAGTGTTCGGCATTGCCGAACGGCGGCAGTGAGTCGCACGCCGGCGGCCGAAGGGGACGGAGGGCAGCACGGCGATGGCACGGAACATCCAGTCGCTCGAACGGGCGGCCGCGATGCTGCGGCTGCTCGCGGGCGGCGAGCGACGGCTCGGCCTGTCGGACATCGCCTCGTCGCTGGGTCTCGCCAAGGGCACCGCCCACGGCATACTCCGCACCCTCCAGCAGGAGGGGTTCGTGGAGCAGGACGACGCCTCGGGCCGCTACCAGCTCGGCGCGGAACTGCTGCGCCTGGGCACCACCTATCTCGACGTGCACGAGCTGCGGGCGCGGGCCCTGGTCTGGGCCGACGACCTGGCCCGCTCCAGCGGGGAGAGCGTCCACCTGGGCGTGCTGCACCAGCAGGGCGTCCTCATCGTGCACCACGTCTTCCGGCCCGACGACAGCCGCCAGGTGCTGGAGATCGGCGCCATGCAGCCGCTGCACTCCACGGCTCTGGGCAAGGTCCTGTCCGCGTACGACCCGGTCGCGCACAGCGAGGCGCTGGAGAGCGAGCGCAAGGCGTTCACGGACCGGACGGTGTGCGCCGCCGAGGGCTTCGAACAGCTCCTCGACCTCACGCGCGCGCGGGGCTGGGCGGCCGACGTGGAGGAGACGTGGGAGGGCGTGGCGTCCATCGCCGCCCCCATCCACGACCGGCGGCGGATGCCGGTCGGCGCGGTCGGCATCACCGGCGCCGTGGAGCGGCTGTGCCGGGAGGGCGAGCTGCGCCAGGAGCTGATAGCCGCGGTGCGCGACTGCGCCCGCGCGGTCTCCCGGGACCTGGGCGCCGGGCGGTTCTGAGCACCGTACGCCGCCTTCCCGCGCTCCCCCGCCCCTCGGGGTCCCGTGGCCCACCGGGCCGGCACGCACGCGCGTGCCGGCCCTTCGCGTACCCGCACGCCCCGTCCGCCGGGCCGGCGCCTCCGGCGTCCCGCGCGCGCGTGCGGAGCAGGGTGTTCCGTGCCGTGCCGGGTGGGACGTTCAGTAACGATCGTGCTTTGCGCAACAGAACTCTTGACGCCCATGTGATGACGAGGTGAGACTCGCGTCCATCGGTCGGCATTGTCGAACACCTTGCGGAAAAACGCGTTAGAGTGTGACAGCGCCAAGGGCCGGCAACGCTCTCACCCCGAGGGCACCAGACCCCCGGAGGGACCCGGGGTTCAGCCACCCCTGGACGAAGGACAAAGGAGTCGCGGGTGTCCAGCTCCGACATCTTCATCGGCGAGACCATCGGTACCGCCATACTCATCCTGCTCGGCGGCGGCGTCTGCGCCGCCGTCACCCTGAAGGCCTCCAAGGCCCGCAACGCCGGCTGGCTCGCCATCGCCTTCGGGTGGGGCTTCGCGGTCATGACGGCCGCGTACATCTCGGGCCCGCTCTCCGGCGCCCACCTCAACCCCGCCGTGACGCTCGCCATCGCCATCAAGGACGGCGCGTGGACGAACGTGCCGACCTACCTCGCCGGCCAGCTGCTCGGCGCCATGATCGGTGCGGTGCTCGTCTGGGGCGCCTACTACGGCCAGTTCCAGGCGCACCTGACCGACAAGGAGATCGTCGGCGGACCCGGCGCCCAGGCCACCGGCGCCAAGGCGGTCGAGGCGCAGGAGAAGGGCGCCGGCCCCGTGCTCGGTGTCTTCTCCACCGGTCCGGAGATCCGCAACGTGGTGCAGAACCTCATCACGGAGATCATCGGCACGTTCGTGCTGATCATCGCGATCCTCACGCAGGGCCTGAACGACAAGGGCAACGGCCTCGGCGTCATCGGCGCCCTGATCACCGGCTTCGTGGTCGTCTCCATCGGCCTCTCGCTCGGCGGCCCCACGGGCTACGCGATCAACCCGGTCCGTGACCTCGGTCCCCGCATCGTGCACGCCCTGCTCCCGCTGCCCAACAAGGGCGGCTCGGACTGGAGCTACGCGTGGATCCCGGTGGTCGGCCCGCTGATCGGCGCGGCCATCGCCGCGGGCGTCTACAACGTCGCCTTCGCCTGACGACCGGCGCGCCCGCCGCCGCCCGCAGCGAGCGCCGAGCCGCACCGCGCGCCGTACGCGCAGCCCCACTGACCACGGACCCCAGGAGCAGACAGTGACCGACGCCCACACCGCCGGACCGTTCATCGCCGCCATCGACCAGGGCACGACCTCGTCCCGCTGCATCGTCTTCGACCGGGACGGCCGGATCGTCTCCGTCGACCAGAAGGAGCACGAGCAGATCTTCCCCAAGCCCGGCTGGGTCGAGCACGACGCCGCCGAGATCTGGACCAACGTCCAGGAGGTCGTCGCCGGCGCCGTCGAGAAGGCCGGCATCACCCGCGACGACATCAAGGCCATCGGCATCACCAACCAGCGCGAGACCACCGTGCTGTGGGACAAGAACACCGGTGAGCCCGTCCACAACGCCATCGTCTGGCAGGACACCCGCACCGACGCCCTCTGCCGCGAGCTGGGCCGCAACGTCGGCCAGGACCGCTTCCGCCGCGAGACCGGCCTGCCGCTGGCCTCCTACTTCGCCGGCCCCAAGGCCCGCTGGCTGCTCGACAACGTCGAGGGCCTGCGCGAGCGCGCCGAGGCGGGCGACATCCTCTTCGGCACCATGGACACCTGGGTCATCTGGAACCTGACCGGCGGTGCCGAGGGCGGGCAGCACGTCACCGACGTCACCAACGCCTCCCGCACCCTCCTGATGAACCTGCACACCATGGAGTGGGACGAGCGGATCGCCGAGTCCATCGGCGTGCCGGTCCGGATCCTGCCCGAGATCCGCTCCTCCGCCGAGGTCTACGGCGAGATCAAGGGCGGCCGGCTGGGCGACCTGCTCGGCGGCATCCCGGTCGCCTCCGCGCTCGGCGACCAGCAGGCGGCCCTGTTCGGCCAGACCTGCTTCGCCGAGGGCGAGACCAAGTCGACGTACGGCACCGGCACCTTCATGGTGATGAACACCGGCGACAAGATCATCAACTCCTACAGCGGCCTGCTGACCACGGTCGGCTACCAGATCGGCGACCAGAAGCCGGTCTACGCGCTGGAGGGCTCGATCGCCGTCACCGGCTCCCTGGTGCAGTGGATGCGCGACCAGATGGGCCTGATCTCCACCGCCGCCGAGATCGAGACGCTGGCGCTGTCGGTGGAGGACAATGGAGGGGCGTACTTCGTACCGGCCTTCTCCGGTCTGTTCGCCCCGTACTGGCGCTCCGACGCCCGCGGCGTGATCGCCGGCCTCACCCGGTACGTCACCAAGGCGCACCTCGCACGCGCCGTCCTGGAGGCCACGGCCTGGCAGACGCGGGAGATCGCGGACGCCATGACCAAGGACTCCGGCGTCGAGCTGGCGGCGCTGAAGGTCGACGGTGGCATGACCTCCAACAACCTGCTGATGCAGACGCTCTCGGACTTCCTGGACGCCCCCGTGGTGCGCCCGATGGTCGCCGAGACCACCTGCCTCGGCGCCGCCTACGCCGCCGGTCTCGCCGTCGGCTTCTGGGCCTCCACCGACGACCTGCGCCAGAACTGGCGCCGGGCCGCCGAATGGACCCCCCGCATGGACGCGGACACCCGCGACCGTGAGTACAAGAACTGGCTCAAGGCCGTCGAGCGGACCATGGGCTGGCTCGAGGACGAGGAGTAAGAACCGCAATGACCAGTCAGTCCACCCTGCAGTCCGTGCCTGCCCTGGGGACGCACCCGGCCTCCGGCTCGAACCCGAGCCGGGCCGAGACCCGGGAGCAGCTCTCCAAGGCGACGTACGACCTCCTCGTGATCGGGGGCGGCATCCTGGGCATCTCCACCGCCTGGCACGCCGCGCAGTCCGGTCTCAGGGTGGCCCTGGTCGACGCCGGCGACTGGGCCGGCGCCACCTCCTCCGCCTCCTCCAAACTGCTCCACGGGGGTCTGCGCTACCTGCAGACCGGCGCGGTGAAGCTGGTGGCGGAGAACCACTTCGAGCGCCGTGCGGTCTCCCGCCAGGTGGCCCCCCACCTGGCGAACCCGCTCACCTTCTACCTCCCCGTGTACAAGGGCGGGCCGCACGGCGCGGCGAAGCTCGGGGCGGGCGTGTTCGCCTACTCCGCGCTCTCCGCGTTCGGTGACGGCGTGGGCCACCTGCTCAGCCCGGCGAAGGCCGCGCAGGACGTGCCGGAGCTGCGCACCGAGAACCTCAAGGCCGTGGCCGTGTACGGCGACGACCAGATGAACGACGCGCGCATGGCCCTGATGACGGTCCGCGCGGCCGTCGAGGCGGGCGCCGTGGTCCTCAACCACGCCGAGGTCACGGGCCTGCGCTTCACCAAGGGCCGGGTGACCGGCGCGGAGCTGCGCGACCGGCTCTCCGGCGACGAGTTCGGGGTGGACGCCCGGCTGGTGCTGAACGCGACCGGCCCCTGGGTCGACCACCTGCGGAAGATGGAGGACCCGAACGCGGCCCCGTCCATCCGCCTGTCCAAGGGCGCCCACCTGGTCCTCAAGCGCACCGCGCCGTGGAAGGCCGCGCTGGCGACCCCCATCGACAAGTACCGCATCACCTTCGCCCTCCCCTGGGAGGACATGCTGCTGCTCGGCACCACCGACGAGGAGTACGAGGGCGACCCGGCCGACGTCGCGGTCAACGACAAGGACGTCGCCCAGATACTCGACGAGGCCGCGTTCTCCATCCGCGACCAGCAGCTCGACCGCGACCTGATCACGTACGCCTTCGCGGGCCTGCGGGTGCTGCCGGGCGGTCCCGGCGACACCGCCAAGGCCAAGCGCGAGACCGTGGTGACCGAGGGCAAGGGCGGCATGCTGTCCGTCGCGGGCGGCAAGTGGACGACGTTCCGGCACATCGGGCGCACCGTCATGAAGAAGCTGGAGGCGCTGCCGGGCCACCCGCTGGGCGACGACTTCGAGCCCATCTCGGCGCTGCCGAAGAAGCTGCCGCTGCCGGGCATCGCCAACCCGCGCGCGGTCGCGCACCGCCTGCTGGTGGACCGTCCCGCGCCCGGCCCGCGCATGGCCGCCGACACCGCCCGGCACCTGGCCACGCACTACGGTTCGCTGGCGCTGGACATCGCCCGACTGGCCAACGAGAACCCGGAGCTGGGCGAGCGCGTCCACCCGGACGCACCGGAGATCTGGGCGCAGGTCGTGTGGGCCCGCGACCACGAGTGGGCCGAGACCCCGGACGACGTGCTGCGCCGCCGCACGACGCTGACGATCCGCGGCCTGGCCACGGACGAGGTCCGGGCGAAGGTCCAGGACGTGCTCGACAAGAAGTAGGCGGTGCGGCGGCACGGCCGGCCCGGCGTCCACCGTGGGGCGCCGGGCCGGCCGTGCCGCGAGGCGGGGCAGGCCGGCTCCCGCCGCGGGACAGCGGGGCGGGGCAGGGTCGGCTACCGCCGCGGGGCGGGCCGGCCAGGAGGCCTCCCGGGCGGCGCACGGGTCGTGCTGCCACCCGCGTCGTGGCGGGGTGGCCGGGTCGCATAATGGCCGCCGACACATCCCATGCACGAGGGGCGGGAGGCCGAGCATGGCAGTGACCGACGAGGCGATCGAGAAGATCAAGGGGATGATCGTCTCCGGCGCGCTGCGGCCCGGTGACCGGCTGCCCAAGGAGAGCGAACTCGCCGCCGATCTGGGCCTGTCCCGCAACTCCCTGCGGGAGGCGGTGCGCGCGCTGTCGCTGATGCGGATCCTGGACGTGCGGCAGGGCGACGGCACGTACGTCACCAGCCTGGACCCCCAACTCCTGCTGGAGGCGCTGAGTTTCGTCGTCGACTTCCACCGCGACGACACGGTGCTGGAGTTCCTGGCCGTGCGCCGCATCCTGGAGCCGGCCGCGACCGCGCTGGCCGCCTCACGCCTCAGCGAGCAGCAACTGATCGCGCTGGAGGCCCAGTTGGACGCGCTCGGCGGCAGCCCCTCGGTGGAGGAGCTGGTCGCCGCCGACCTGGAGTTCCACCGGGCCATCGTGGGCGGTTCGGGCAACTCGGTGCTGTGCTCGCTGCTCGACGGACTGTCCGGACCGACCACACGGGCCCGGATCTGGCGCGGTCTGACCCAGGAGGACGCCGTGGGCCGCACCCTGCGCGAGCACCGGGCGATCCTCGGCGCGCTGCGCGACCGGGACGCGGAGGCGGCGCGTTCCTGGGCGACGGTGCACATCGCGAGCGTCGAGCAGTGGCTGCGTTCGACGCTGTGACCGCGGCGGGCCGTCGCAGGTGCGGGCGCCGCGGGCGGGGCGGTCCACGCCGACGATCTTGGGTGTCCGAGCGCCCCGGACGGGGCAGTGATGCGTTCACTCCCCCGTGCAAGGGGGTCGCGGGCGCCCCCGCCGCACGCCGTAAGGTTGGTGGGTCAAGCGAGGGCACGTCGGAAGGAGGCGCTGGGTGATCGAGCTCGAGGGGGTTCCCGAGCTGATCGACCCGGTCATGGTGGCCGCGTTCGAGGGCTGGAACGATGCCGGCGACGCCGCCTCCACCGCGGTCGCGCATCTGGAGAAGGAGTGGAAGGGCGAGGTGTTCGCGGCGCTGGACGCCGAGGACTACTACGACTTCCAGGTGAACCGCCCCACCGTCTTCATGGACGGCGGTGTGCGGAAGATCACTTGGCCGACGACGAGACTGTCAGTGGTCCGCATCGGCGGGGACAAACCGCGCGACCTGGTCCTGGTGCGCGGGATCGAACCGTCCATGCGCTGGCGCTCGTTCTGCAACGAACTGCTGGGTTTCGCCCACGAACTGGGCGTGGAGCTGGTGGTCGTCCTGGGCGCCCTGCTCGGCGACACCCCGCACACGCGTCCGGTCCCGATCAGCGGGACGACCTCCGACGCGGACCTGGCCCGCCGGATGGACCTGGAGGAGACCAAGTACGAGGGTCCGACGGGCATCGTGGGCGTCCTCCAGGAGGCCTGCACGCACGCCGGGGTCCCGGCGGTCTCCCTGTGGGCCGCGGTCCCGCACTACGTGTCGCAGCCGCCCAACCCGAAGGCGACGCTGGCGCTGCTCAACCGTCTGGAGGACCTGCTCGACCTGCGCATCCCGCTGGGCGAGCTGCCGGAGGACGCGCGCGCCTGGCAGGTGGGGGTGGACCAGCTCGCCGCCGAGGACACCGAGGTCGCCGAGTACGTCCAGACGCTGGAGGAGGCCCGGGACACCGCCGAGCTGCCGGAGGCGTCGGGCGAGGCGATCGCCCGCGAGTTCGAACGGTATCTGCGCCGCCGGGACGGTGGCGGCCCCTCGTCCGGGGGCCACGCGACGGCGGACGGCGGCGAGGCCGGGTTCCTGCGGGACGGCCCCGGCGGGCGCACCCGGCCGCCGAGGCCGCCGAGGCCCGAGGCGGAGTCCGGCGCCGGGGCGGACCGCGGCAAGGACGGCGCCGGGGACGAGGACGCGGACCACGCCCGCGACGGGGACGACGCCCGCGAGGCGGGCGAGGACCGGGCCGCGGACGGCGACCGCGACGACGGCAGGGGCCGGGCCACGGACGGCGACCGCCGCGGCGACCAGGGCCCGGACGGGAACGACGGCTCGGGCGCCGACCCGCAGGAGTGACCCGGCGGACCGGCCGCATGAGCCGGCGACGTGACCGGGCGTGGTGAACGGATCAGGGGCGGTGCGCGGATCGCGCACCGCCCCTGGTGTCCGTACGGGGTCCGTACTCCGGCGTACGGGTCAGACGGCCACGCCGAGCAGGGCGTCCACGGCGCGCGAGACGAGGCCGGGCGCACCGGTGTCCGTGCCGCCCCGCTCCTGCTGGAGCGCGGCCCAGCGGTCCACGGCGGCGAGCGCGGCCGGGGCGTCCAGGTCGTCGGCGAGGGCGTCGCGGATCTCTTCCACCAGGGCGTCGGCGGACGGCCCGTCGGGCCGGGAGACGGCCGCGCGCCAGCGGCCCAGGCGTGCGACGGCGTCCTGGAGCACCTGGTCGGTCCACTCCCAGTCGGAGCGGTAGTGGTGGGCGAGCAGGGCGAGCCGGATGGCCGCGGGGTCGACGCCGTCGCGCCGCAGCCGCGACACGAAGACCAGGTTCCCCTTGGACTTGGACATCTTCTCGCCGTTCAGCGCGACCATGCCGGCGTGGACGTACGCCTTGGCCATGGGGAACTCGCCGGTGAGCACCTGGGCGTGCGAGGCGCCCATCTCGTGGTGCGGGAAGGCGAGGTCGGAGCCGCCGCCCTGGACGTCGAAGCCCATGCCGAGGTGGTCCAGGGCGATGGCCACGCACTCGATGTGCCAGCCGGGCCGGCCACGGCCCAGGGAGCCGCCGTCCCAGCTCGGTTCGCCGTCCCGGGCCGCCATCCACAGCATCGGGTCCAGCGGGTTCTTCTTGCCGGGGCGGTCGGGGTCGCCGCCGCGCTCGGCGGACAGCAGCCGCATCGCGGCGGCGTCGAGGTGCGAGACGCCGCCGAAGCGGGGGTCGGACTCGACGGAGAAGTAGACGTCGCCGTCCAGTTCGTAGGCGGCACCGATGTCGCGCAGGCGTTCGACCAGCGGAACGATGCCGGGTATCGCCTCCACGGCACCTATGTAGTGCCGGGGCGGCAGCATCCGCAGGGCGGTCATGTCCTCGCGGAACAGGGCCGTCTCCTGCTCGGCCAGCTTCACCCAGTCGACGTCGTCGCGCTGCGCCCGCTCCAGCAGCGGATCGTCGACGTCGGTCACGTTCTGGACGTAGTGGACCTGCCGCTTGGTGTCGAGCCACACGCGCTGTACGAGGTCGAACGCGTTGTAGGTCGCCGCGTGCCCCATGTGGGTGGCGTCGTACGGCGTGATGCCGCAGACGTAGATACGGGCGACGGGACCGGGGTCGAGGGTCACCAGGCCCCCGGTCGCGGTGTCGTGGATCCTCAGGTCGCGGCCCTGACCAGGCAGGGCGGGGACCTCGGAAGCGGGCCAGGCATGCATGTCATGAGCGTAACCGGACCGCGGTCCCCTCCACGAACCGGATCTCGCAGTTGGCCGGGAAGGCGCTCTTGCCGGAACGCGAGGGGTGTGCTTCCTACACCGGTGGCCAGGGGATCGCCGGCCACTCCCCCGTCGGTTCCGGGTGGACGCCGGTGCCGAGGAGGGCGTCCACGCGCGCGCGGGTGGCGTCGATCTCCGCCGGGGTGAGCAGGGCGGCCAGCCGGGCCGCGAGACCCGCGCCGTCGGCCAGGGCGTCCTTGAGGCCCTTCAGGACGCACAGGGCCTCCTGGGGCAGGGGCTCGCCGGCCCAGCCCCACAGCAGGGTGCGCAGCTTGTTCTCGGCGTTGAAGGTGACGCCGTGGTCGATGCCGTAGAGCCGGCCGTCCGCCGCGGGCAGCAGGTGGCCGCCCTTGCGGTCGGCGTTGTTGATGACCGCGTCCAGGACGGCCAGCCGGCGCAGCCGCTCGTCGTCGGCGTGCACCAGCAGCGCGGTGCGGTCCTCACCGACCTCCGCGAAGCCGATCGCCTTCCAGCCGGGCCCCGGCTCCTCGGTGTCCAGCAGGGCGAGGAGTTCGGTGCCGGGGCCTTCGGGGGCCGCGTCGATCCACAGCTGGACCATGCCCTCGCCGTAGGGGCCGTCGCGCAGCACGGTCGGCGGGACCAGGCCCCAGCCGGTCGCCTCGGAGACCTCGTAGGCGGCGACCTCGCGGCCGGCCAGGGTGCCGTCGGGGAAATCCCACAGCGGGCGTTCCCCGGCGACCGGCTTGTAGACGCAGGACGCCTGTCGGCCCTCGTGGGCGACCGTGCACAGGAGCACCGCGTTCGAGGCCTCACGGATGCGGCCGCGCACGGTCAGCTCGCCCCGGGCGAGCAGCTCGGCGGGCGCCTGCTCGGGCGTCACGCCCCGCGGCGGTATCCGTTCTGGCGCGGACATACGTGTCCTTCCGGGTCGAGCGGGAGGCTGCACAGCGGGCACGGCGGCCGCCCGGCGTTGACGACGTCGAGGGCGCGCTTGGCGAAGGCCCTCGCCTGCGCGCCGGTGAGCCGGACCCGCAGCATCGGGGGCCCGTTCTCCTCGTCCTGGAGCAGCCGCTCCTCGGCCTCGGCGAGGTCCTCCTCGGACTCGGCGTCGAGTTCGACGAGGGCCTGGGCCTCGACGATCATGCGCTGCTCCTCGCCGTCCCAGGCCAGGGCCATGGTGCCGACCCGGAACTCCTCCTCGACAGGGGTGTCCAGCGGGCCGGTGTCGGCGATCTCGGTGGGGGCGACCGCGGGCACGGCCGCGTTGCCGCCGCTGCGGCGCACCACCTCGTCGAGCAGCTCGTCCATGCGCTCGGCGAGCGCGGCCACCTGGGTCTTCTCCAGGGCCACACTGGTCACCCGGGAGCCGGCGGTGGCCTGGAGGAAGAACGTACGGCGCCCGGGCAGTCCGACCGTGCCGGCCACGAAACGGTCCGGGAGGTCGTAGAGGAACACCTGACGGGACACGTCCTGTCTCCATGGGGGATCGGGAAAACGACGGAATCTTGAGGTCGCGGGCGACCGCTTCACCCTACTGCGGCCGACGATCACGGTGCGCCCGCGCCGCCCCCGACCGGTGCGTCGCCGTCCGAGGGCTCCTCGCGGGGCGCCAGGGACGTGAGGTCGCCGGTGTCGCCGAGGCGCACCAGGAAGGGCCGCAGCCGGGTGTAGCGGATCGCGGTGACGGAGCAGGGTTCAACGGAGATCCGCTGGAAGAGGTCGAGGTGCAGTCCCAGTGCCTCCGCGACGAGGGACTTGATGATGTCGCCGTGGGAGCACATCAGGTACACGGCGTCGGGGCCGTGGTCGCGCTCCACGCGCGCGTTCCACTCGCGCACCGCCTCGGCGGCGCGGGTCTGCATCGCGCGCAGGGACTCGCCGCCGGGGAAGGCCGCGGCGGACGGGTGCGCCTGGACGACCTCCATCAGCGGCTCGTCCTTGAGTTCGGCGAGTTTGCGGCCGGACCAGTCGCCGTAGTGGCACTCCCCGATCCGCTCGTCGGTGTGCGCGCTCAGGCCGGGCCGGGCCTCCAGGAGCGGCTGTACGGTCTCCTGGCAGCGTTGCAGCGGGCTGGTGACCACCTCGGCGATCGGCAGCGCGCCGAGCCGGCCGGGCAGCGCGGCGGCCTGCTCGGCACCGCGTTCGTCGAGGGCGACACCGGGTGTCCAGCCGGCGAGCAGTCCCGCGGTGTTGGCGGTCGAACGTCCGTGCCTGACGAGGATCAGCGTGGGCATGCGGCCAGGGTAGGGGTATACGCGGCCCCGGCGTCGGCCGGGCGAAGGGAGAACACGCTCCGTGATCGTGGACTGTGGCATCTACCGCGGCGGGCACCGGACGGAGGGCCCGGAGGACTTCTCCGACGCCCTGGCCGAGGCACGGGCGGCCGGCGGGTTCGTGTGGGTGGGGCTGCACGAGCCGAGCGCGCAGGAGTTCGACCTGGTCAGCCAGGAGTTCGCGCTGCACGCGCTGGCGGTCGAGGACGCCCTGAAGGCGCACCAGCGGCCCAAGCTGGAGGTCTACGACGACTCGCTGTTCGTGGTGCTGAAGCCGGTGGTGTACGAGCCGCGGAGCGACGCCGTCTCGACCGGCGAGATCATGATCTTCCTGGGTGACTCGTTCGTCGTGACCGTCCGTCACGGTGAGGGCGACGGTCTCGCGACCGTACGGCACCGGCTGGAGCAGGAGCCGGAGATGCTCGGCAAGGGCCCGACGGCGGTGCTGTACGCCATCGCCGACACGGTCGTCGACCACTATCTGGACGTGGCGACCGAACTGCAGACGGACCTGGAGGAGCTGGAGGCGGAGGTCTTCTCCCCCGACCGGGGCGGCTCGCGGAACACCGCCTCCCGCATCTACAACTTCAAGCGGCAGATCACCGAGTTCCGGCGGGCGACGGGACCGCTGGCCGTGCCGATGTCCCGGCTGGGCGGCACGGGGGTGGGCGCGTTCACCGCGACCGTGCCGTTCGTGGACGACTCGGCGCACCCCTTCTTCCGGGACGTCAGTGACCACCTGACCCGGGTGAACGAGTCCGTGGAGGGCCTGGACCGCCTGGTCTCGGACATCCTCTCCGCGCATCTGGCGCAGACCAGCGTCCAGCAGAACGACGACATGCGGAAGATCTCGGCGTGGGCGGCCATGGCCGCGATCCCGACGATGATCGCCGGCATCTACGGCATGAACTTCGACCACATGCCCGAGCTGCACTGGCTGTGGTCCTACCCGGCGGTGATCGCGGTGATGGCCGCACTGGAGGTGCTGCTGTACCGGCAGTTCAAGCGGCGCGAGTGGCTGTGAGGGCGCGCCGCGGGCGTGCTCTCGGCGCACACTGCCCAAGGCGGGCGCGGCAGTGACTCAGGCGCACGCCGGGGTGCGCTCGGGCGGGCTCAGGCGTCTTCGCGGGCGGGGTGCCGGGTCCGGGGGCGCCGGGTGCGGGAGTCCTGGGGGCCGGGAGCCCGGGGCCGGGACGCCCGGCGCGTCGTGCCGCCGGGGCACCGTCCGGCGCCGCCCGGCGCACGGCTCGTGGCCGTTGTGGACGGCCCGGACACCCGCCGCCAGGAGCGCCGCACGGGCCCGCGACCAGCGGAGGACGCGGCCCGTCCGGGCCAGGCCCGCGAGACCGCCGGGCGGTGGGGTCAAGGGAGACCACCGTCCCGCGGGACCGTCGCGCAGGACGCGTCGAGTGCGGGGGCGGGGGTGCTGCAACAGGGGCGGGGGGCGCACTGCGCCGGCAGAGCAGCGGACACCCGGCGCGCGGGGCGTAACCCGGCGGGCGCCGGGGCGTTGTTCCCCGTGACGGCCGTGGCGGGGAAGATCCCCCGAGCCCCCACCACGGCCGCGGAAAGCTCACGCCAGTCCGGCGCGCTCCAGGGCCTCGGTGCCGGCCCGGAGCGAGGCCAGGCGCTCGTCCAGGGTGAATCCCGCCGGGGCGAGGGTCAGCGTGGTCACACCGGCCGCCGCGTAGGCCTTCATCCGGTCCGCGATCCGGTCGACGGAGCCGAGCAGCGTGGTCCGGTCGATCAGCTCGTGCGGTACGGCGGCGGCGGCGCCCTGCTTGTCGCCGGACAGGTACTTGTCCTGGATCTCGGCCGCCGCGCTCTCGTACCCCATGCGCCGGGCGAGCTGGTTGTAGAAGTTCTGCTTGCGGCTGCCCATGCCGCCGACGTAGAGCGCCGTGTAGGGGCGGAAGGTGTCGGCGAGCGCGGGTACGTCCTTGTCCTCGCCGAGCGCGAGGGGGACCGTCGGGCAGACGTCGAAGCCGTCCATCGACAGCCCGGCCTTCTCCCGTCCGGCCCGCAGATGGCGGACCGCGGTCTCCTCCAGGTGGTCGGCCGAGGGGAAGATGAGCAGGGCGCCGTCGGCGATCTCGCCGGTCTGCTCCAGGTTCTTCGGGCCGATGGCGGCGATGTAGAGCGGGATGTGCTCGCGCTGCGGGTGCACGGTCAGCTTGATCGGCTTGCCGGGGCCGCCGGGCAGGGGCAGCGTCCAGTGCTCGCCGTCGTGGGTCAGCCGTTCGCGGGTCATGGCCTTGCGGACGATCTCGACGTACTCGCGGGTGCGGGCGAGCGGCTTGTCGAACTTGACGCCGTACCAGCCCTCGGAGACCTGCGGGCCCGAGACGCCGAGGCCGAGGCGGAACCGGCCGCCGGACAGCGAGTCGAGCGTGGCCGCGGTCATCGCCGTCATCGCCGGCTGGCGGGCGGGGATCTGGAAGATGGCCGAGCCGACGTCGATGCGCTCGGTCTGCGCCGCGACCCAGGTGAGGACGGTGGCCGCGTCCGAGCCGTAGGCCTCGGCCGCCCAGCACACGGCGTAGCCGAGGCGGTCCGCCTCCTGCGCGACGGCCAGATTGTCCGCGTCCATGCCGGCACCCCAGTAGCCGAGGTTGATCCCGAGCCGCATGCCCAATCCCCTTACCGATGAGTAACGTGCCTGTGCGGGAGACCCTAGCGCGGGGCCGGGGAATGCGGCAGGTCGCGGCCGGTGTGACGACGGACTCGCCGGCTGCCGGGAGCGCCGGGAGCGGGTTGTCCACAGGTCACCCACGCGGCATCCGTGGCCAGTAATCTCGGCGTCCATGGAGCAGAGGCATCTCGGCCGT
The DNA here is from genome assembly GCF_040703815.1 of Streptomyces sp. NPDC006743. NCBI lineage: Bacteria > Bacillati > Actinomycetota > Actinomycetes > Kitasatosporales > Streptomycetaceae > Streptomyces > Streptomyces sp. NPDC006743. The sequence goes on from NZ_JBEYJA010000015.1 coordinate 59,016, forward strand.
ACGGGCCTGCGCGTGTCCCGCATCGGCCTCGGCACCCTCACCTGGGGCCGGGACACCGACGAGCACGACGCCGCGGACATGCTGAAGGCGTTCTGGGAGGCGGGCGGCACCCTCGTCGACACGGCCGACGTGTACGGCGACGGAGAGGCCGAGTACCTGCTCGGGCGGCTGATGGAAGGGCTCGTTCCGCGCCACGACCTGATCGTGTCGACGAAGGCCGGCAGCGTGCCGGACCCCGACCGGCGCTTCGACGGCTCCCGCGGCCATCTGCTGGCGGCCCTGGACGCCTCGCTCACCCGCCTCGGCACGGACTACATCGACGTGTGGCACGTGCACGCGTACGACCCGTACACGCCGCTGGAGGAGACCCTCCAGGCCCTCGACCTGGCCGTGAGCAGCGGCCGGGTGCGCTATGCCGGGGTCTCGAACTTCTGCGGCTGGCAGCTGGCCAAGGCGGCCACCTGGCAGCTGGCGGCGCCGGGCACCCGGACCCGGCTGGCCAGCACGCAGATGGAGTACTCGCTGCTGCAGCGGGGCGTCGAGCGCGAGGTGCTGCCCGCCGCGCTCGATCTGGGCATCGGCATGCTGCCCTCCTCCCCCCTGGGCAGAGGTGTGCTGACCGGCAAGTACCGCGACGGGCTGCCGACGGACTCGCGGGGCGCCTCGGACCATCTGGCGCCGTTCGTCGAGCCGTACCTCGACGACACCGCCGGCCGCATCGTCGACGCGGTGACCACGGCGGCGGACGGGCTGGCGGTGACCCCGCTCCAGGTCGCGCTCGCCTGGGTCCGGGACCGGCCCGGCGTGACCGCCCCGGTCATCGGCGCGCGCACGGCGCAGCAGCTCACGGCCGCATTGTCAGTGGAGACCCTTAGTCTTCCTGACGAGATCTGCCGGGCGCTCGACGACGTGTCGGCGCCCGTGCACCGCTATCCCGATCACGACTGGAGCACGCTGTGAGCACGGAGCCGGAGACCACGGAGAACACCGGGCCGGGGACCCCGGAAGCCGTCCCGGACCCGCGGGGCACCGGCCCGGACCCGGCCGGTACCGAGGCGTCCGGCGCGCAGGGACCGGGCGCGGCGGGGGCCGGTGCCGAGGGGCCCGGCACCGACGAGCCCGGCACCGACGGATCAGGCGACGCGGGGTCCGGGGGCGTCTCGGGCGGCGGTGGGGCGGACACGGCCGGCCCGGGTGACGGCGGCGCCGGCCCGGCGGGCGCGGGCTCGGCGGGCGGGGGCGTCGGCTCGGGCGCGGGCGTGGGCTCGGGCGCGGGCGCGGGCTCGGGCGCGGGCGGTGTTGAAGGTGCCGAAGACGCCGGCGGGGCCGAGTCGGGGGGCGGCGACGAAGTCGGTCGAAGCGGTGACGAGGACGGGCCGGGGGCCGCGGAGCAGGGCGGCTCCGACGGCGGAGGCCGGCTGTCCGAGGCCGAGGCGGAACTCGCCGCGCAGCGGGTGGAGCGGGAGCGCATCGCGCGGCGGAAGGCGGAGAAGGCGGCGCCGATCGAGAGCGGGACCAAGCTCAGCGGCCGGGCGGCCGACCTGCTCGCCGCGGTGCGGGCCGTGGAGAGCGGTGCGAAACCCACGGCCGCGGTCTTCGCCGAGCCGGAGCCGGAAGCCGTGCGGCGCAGGCCCGCTCCCGAACCGGCACGGCGGCCGGCCCCTGCGCCGGCCGAAGCGGCCCCCGCGTCGCCGGCTCCCACCGCCGGGACCGTCGAGGCCGTGGGGCGGGTACTGGCCGAGGGCGGCGCCCCGCGGACACTCGCCCTCCCGGTCACCTCGGCCCTCGGTGAGAGTGCCGAGGACCGGCTGCGGGCCGACCCCTGGCAGTTGCTCCGCGTCCCGGGCGTACGCCCGGAGCAGGCGGACGGCTTCGCGCGGGCGCTGCTCGGGGCGGAGTGCGGGCCCGCCGACGAGCGGCGCGGCCGGTCGTTCACCGTCTGGCTCCTGGAGCAGGCGGCGCTCGCCGGGCACACCGCCCTCGACGCGCCGGCGCTCACCGCCGCCCTGGCCCAGCGCGGCGTCCCCGAGCCGGACGGTGCTCTGCAGGCCGCCCTCGCGGAGGGCGAGGCCCTGGTGTTCCAGGACGCCCTGGAGGAGCCGGGGGCACCGGCTGCCCCGGCCGGCGGCGGGGAGGGCGACGCGGAGGACGGCGAGACCGGCGAGGAACGCCCGGTGCGGATCCTGGTCGGCCTGGAGCGGTACGCGCTCGCCGAGGAGAGCCTGGCCGACGGCCTGGCCCGGCTCGTCAACTCCGCACCGAAGGAGGATGCGCCCGCGCAGAGCTGGGAGCGGGCCGCCGCGGAGGCCCGGGGTTCCACGGCCGAGCTGATCCGCGCGGTCGCGGGCCACGGCCTGGTGCTGCACACGGGCGGGGAGGCTTCCCGGTCGGAGGCGGCCCGGCTGCTCCGGGTGGCCCACGGCCTCGGGCTGCGCGCCTGGGGCGCCACGCACAGTCCGCTCGGCCGGGACGCCTTCACCGCCTCCGAACAGGCCGAGGAGGGCGGTCACGCCGTCGCCACGGTGGCCGGGCTGCTGTCCGGCGCCGAGGGGCCGGGCCGGGACGCGGACGGCGCCCTCGACCTGGATCTCCTCGTCGTCCTCGACGCCCCCCAGCTCGACGTCGAGACGGCGGCCCTGGTCGTGGAGTCGCTGCCGGACGGCGCCCGGCTGGTGCTCGCCGGGGATCCCGGGGTGCTGTGGTCCGTCGGCCCCGGGCGGGTCTTCGCGGACCTGCTGGCGGCAGGGGTCTGCCCGCGCGTCGCCTCCCGGGTGCCGGACCCCGGTCCACTGGGCGAGCTGGTCTCCGGGATCGGCGTCGGCGAGCTGAACCAGGTGGAGGCCCCCGGCAAGGAGGTCGTGATCGTTCCGGTACGGGACGCGGGCGAGGCCGTGCACCGCACGGTCCAGCTCGTCGCGGACTCGGTGCCGCGGGCGATCGGTGTCCCGGCGGAGCAGACCGTGGTGATCACGCCGGGGCACGGCGGCGCGGCGGGCACCCGCGCGCTCAACGCGGCGCTCAAAGAACGGCTGAATCCGGGCCCCGGCCGCTTCGGCGGCTTCGACCCGGGTGACCGGGTGGCCTACTCCCCCGCCCCCGGCCGGACACTGCCCGGTCAGGTGGTGAAGGCCGACGCCGACGGGCTGCACCTGTCGTGCGCGGGCGAGCCCGTGGTCGTGCCCAAGGAGCGGGTGGAGGGCTGCGTGCGGCACGGGTGGGCGCTGACCGCGCACCAGGCCGTGGGCAGCCGGTGGCCCGCGGCGGTCGTGGTCCTCCCCGGGGACGCCGCGCAGGCGCTCAGCAGGCCGTGGGTCTACACCGCGTTCGGCCGGGCGAGCCGTCACCTGTCCGTGGTGCACGGTGTGGAGCAGGCGCTCCCCAGGGCCGTGGCCGAGGTCCCGGCCCGGCCGCGCACCACCCGGCTGCCCGTCCTGCTGGCCCCGCAGACGCGGGCCGAGGCGTAGGCCCGCACCCGGTCCCAGCACGCGGAACCCGGCTGCCGGGGCCCGTGCCGACGCGGGCTCAGCGATCCTGCTGGCCCCGCAGACGCGGGCCGAGGCGTTGGCCCGCGGCCGGTCCCAGCACGCGGAACCTGGTGCCGGGACCGGAGCAGAACCGGCACCGGAACGAACCGGTGCCGGGGCGGGGATGGGCGGTGGCAGCCCGGCCCCGTGCCGACGCGGGCCCAGCGATCAGGGCCGGGCCACCGCAGGCACCCGGCACGGCCCCCGACGCCACCACCGGCGCAGGAGCCGGCAGGATCAGCGGTCCGCATCAGGCCCGCCCCAGGCCCCGGTACAGCCGCCGCCACCGCCGAAGCAAAGGCGGCCGGGCCCAGCGGCCCGCCCTAGAACCCTCCCCAGGCACCCGGCACGGCCCCCGGCGCCACCACCGGCGCAGGAGCCGGCAGGGTCAGCGGTCCGCATCAGGCCCGCCCCCGCCCCAGGCACGGGTACAGCCACCGGCGCGATCGCCGGCGCAGAGGCTGCTGGGCGCCTGCCGACGCGCCGACGGCCCCGCCAGGCGGCCGGGCTCGGCCGTCCCCCTGGCGGGGCCGTCGGGGCAAGGGGGTCGGCCGGGCTCAGCGGTCCGTCGTGTCCAGGGGTTCCAGGTCCTCGTCGTCGTCCTGCTCGTCGAGGCCGGAGCCGAGATCGTCGTCGTCGAGGTCGGACTCGAGGTCCTCGGCGTCCTCGTCGTCCGCCAGGTCCTCGTCCAGTTCTTCGTCCTCATCGTCGAAGACCGCGCTGACGTCGAAGCGGCAGACCACGCGCTCCGGGTCGACCTGTTCGAACGGCGCTTCCAGCCAGTCGCCCGGATCGGCGGGCTCGTCCGCGGCCGTGACCCACAGGGTCGAGTCGCCCTCCTCCAGGCCGAACTCCTTGTGCCGGGAGGCGATCTCGTCGGGTTCGAACTCGCCGAACAGCACACCGAGCGCCCCGTGCACCGTGTCGGGGGTGCCCGCGCCGATGCCCGTTCCGGTCTCGGCGTCCGCGGCCTCCACGCGCTCGGCCTGGGCCAGCAGCCGCTGCGGCTCGGCCACGGCGTAGTCGCGGCGGATCAGCACACTGATCGCGTTCGGTTCCTCGGGGCCCGTGTACGGCGGCAGCGCGTCGTCGCCGGGGATCTCGAAGGGCGTGACCTCGTCGTAGTGGTCGTAGAGCAGTTCGTCGTACGCCTCCGCGGCCGCGGCCAGCTGGTTGAACGCCTCGTAGACGGCCGGGTCGTCGTCCCCCGACCTGCGTTCGACCGCCGCCAGGTGACGGTCGAGCGCGGTCTTGACCGCCTCGGCGGCGGCGCGTACCTCGGCAGCGGTGGGCTGCGCAGCATCAGACATAGTGCAGACGCTATCCGTACCGGGCCCCAGCCCGCACAATAGATGCGATGCCGGAATACGAATTTGTCGACGTGTTCGTCCCGCGCGGGGTGTCCCGCAAGGAGACGACGCGTCTGCTGACGGACCATGCCGAGTACGGACACTGGGAGTTGTACCGCCTGAGCCTGCTGCGGGACGGCAGCCGCAGGGTGCGGTTGCGCCGGCGGATCATCCGCCAGGTGCGTGCCACATGGTGAGCTGAGCCCGGGCCCGGCGGCCACCGGACCCAGCGGGCCCCGCGTCGGCGGGGCCCGCTTCGTCATGCCTGCGTGCCGCGGATGGCGATCAGGCCGAGGCACGCGCCCTGCGGTACAGCACCGCGCCCGCCAGCAGCGCGCCCGCACCGACCGGCAGGACGAGGCCCATGGGCAGCTCACTGCCGGTGTGGGCGAGCTGGCCGCTGCCGCGGGGAGCGGTGACGGTCTGCGTACCGGGGTGGTTGACGTGCACCGCTCCGCCGGGTGTCCGGCCCCCCGTCGACGGCGGCGTGGCCGGCGTCCCCGGATGCCCGGGAGTGCCCGGCGTGCCCGGGTGACCGGGCGTACCCGGCTGACCGGGCGTGCCCGGGTTGCCGGGGTGGCCCGGGTGACCGGGGGTGCCGGGGTGGCCCGGGTGGCCGGGCGGAGTGCCGTGGCCGCCGCCCGGAGGCGTGTGGTGCCCGCCCGTGTTGCCGCACTTGTTGCCCACCGCCGGGTTGAGCACCCCGACCACGTCGACGGTGTTGCCGCAGACGTTCACGGGCACGTCCACCGGCACCTGCACGGTGTTGCCCGAACCGACGCCCGGCGATCCCCCGGTGTGTCCGCCAGCCTGCGCGCCGCCGGAGCCGCCGTGCCCCTTTCCGCCGTGCCCCTTCCCTCCGTGACCGTGTCCGCCGGAGGCACCGCCGCCACCGACGTCGGCGCACTTGTTGCCCACCGCCGGGTTGAGCACCCCGACCACGTCGACGGTGTTGCCGCAGACGTTCACGGGCACGTGCACCGGCACCTGGACCGTGTTGCCGGACAGCACGCCCGGCGAACCGGCCGCGGCGCCCGCGGCGCCCGCGTCGGCGTACGCGGCACCGCTCGCCGCGGCGATCACGCCGGTGGCTGCCGCCATGGTCATCAGGCCCTTGCGGGTGACCTGTCGCATTTTGCTGAATCCCTGCCTTCGACCTTTTCGAACCTTCCGGAACGCGCGTCCCGTGAACGGCGGGAATCGCACCGTCGCCGGCACGGCCGCGCGCGAAAAACCGGCCGGCCCCGGAGCGCGTGGCGCGCGCTCCGGGGCCGACGGGTTCAGACCCCCCACGGAGTCGATGAAGTCAGACCCTCACGGGGCGGGGCACAACGTCACTTGTTGACGCAGGTGTTGCCGAAGGCGGGGTTCAGCAGCCCGATCACCGAGATCGTGTTGCCGCAGACGTTCACCGGCACGTGCACGGGCACCTGGATGACGTTGCCGGAGACGACGCCCGGGGACTGCACGGCGGCACCCTGGGCTCCGGAGTCGGCGGCGGCCAGGCCCGCGCCCGCGAGGACCAGCCCACCGGTGGCAACCGCGGCAGCGACGACCTTCTTGATCATTATTCCTCCTAGTTGGCAAAAGCGATCCCGTGTTGCTGATCGCATTACCTGTAACGAGGAGGGAGTAATGGAGCTACGAGCTTATCGTCGCATTCACCCTTCTCAGTTGTTTCCGCACACGCTGCCGATTACCGCGGTCAAGCAGGGGCTGACCGGGGTCAGGAGGCGTCGATGAAGCGGTCCAGCACCCGCACCCCGAACTTCAGGCCGTCCACCGGCACCCGCTCGTCGACGCCGTGGAACATGCCGGCGAAGTCCAGCTCCGGCGGCAGCTTCAGCGGCGCGAAGCCGAAGCCCCGGATGCCCAGGTCGTCGAAGGACTTGGCGTCGGTGCCGCCGGAGAGCATGTACGGGATCGCCTTCGCGGCCGGGTCCTCCGCCAGCAGCGCCGACTGCATGGCGGCGACCAGGTTCCCGTCGAACGTCGTCTCGACGGCCTTGTCGGCGTGCACGTCCTCGCGCCTGACCTTCGGGCCGAGGATCCGGTCCAGGTCGGCGAGGAACTCCTCCTCGAAACCGGGCAGGAAGCGGCCGTCGACGTGCGCCGTGGCCTCGCCCGGGATGACGTTCACCTTGTAACCGGCGCCCAGCTGGGTGGGGTTGGCGGTGTTGCTCAGGGTCGCGCCGATCAGCTTGGCGATGCCGCCGAGCCGGGCGATCGTGCCCTCCATGTCCTCCGGGTCCAGCTCGGTGCCGAGCGCGTCGCCGAGTTCGTCGAGGAAGGCCCGGGTGGTCTTGGTCACCCGCACCGGGAACTTGTGGCGCCCCAGGCGCGCGACGGCCTCCGACAGCTCGGTGATCGCGTTGTCCCGGTGGACCATCGAGCCGTGGCCCGCCGTGCCGGCCACGGTCAGCTTCATCCAGTGCATGCCCTTCTCGGCCGTCTGGATCAGGTAGAGCCGGCGCTGCTCGCTGACCGTGAAGGAAAAGCCGCCGACCTCGCTGATCGCCTCGGTGACCCCCTCGAAGAGGTCGGGGTGGTGGTCGACGAGGTGCCGGGCCCCGTAGGTGCCGCCCGCCTCCTCGTCGGCGAGGAAGGCGAGCACGATGTCCCGCGGGGGCCTGCGCCCGCTGCGCAGCCGGTCGCGCACGACGGCCAGCGTCATCGCGTCCATGTCCTTCATGTCGACGGCCCCGCGGCCCCACACGCAGCCGTCGGCGACCTCGCCCGAGAAGGGGTGGTGGGTCCAGTCGTCGGCGTTGGCCGGTACGACGTCGGTGTGGCCGTGGATCAGCAGCGCGGGCCGTGACGGGTCCTCGCCCTCGATGCGGGCCACGGTGGAGGCGCGGCCCGGGTGCGACTCGAAGATCTTCGGTTCCAGGCCCACCTCGGCGAGCTTCTCGGCGACGTACTCGGCGGCCTTGCGCTCGCCCGGACCCGAGTGGTCGCCGTAGTTGCTGGTGTCGATCTGGATCAGCTCACGGCAGAGGTCCACGACCTCGTCCTCGCCGGTGACGCCCCTGGCCGTGTCCGTCTCGCTCACGCTGCTTCCTCCCGCTGGTGTGCTGGTGGGCCACCTCGTGTGCCGGTGGTCCGCTCATCCTCCCTCTCTCCGCGGCTCCGCCCCAAGAGCGGTCCCGGCCCGTCACACTCCGTTCACGCGGGATCCGGGGGCGGACCGGGGGTGATCGGGCACGCCGGAAAGCCTGGTAATGTTTACGTCGTCGCCGCGAGGGAAACCCCGCACGACAGACACCTTGTCCGGGTGGCGGAATGGCAGACGCGCTAGCTTGAGGTGCTAGTGCCCTTTATCGGGCGTGGGGGTTCAAGTCCCCCCTCGGACACACTGGAGAACGGCGTCGACCACGGTCGGCGCCGTTCTCGCGTCGTGCTCGTCACACGTGCGTGGCCGCCATGTGGTCCGTGAACCAGTCGCGGGCCAGGTCCGTCACCGCCTCCAGGGCGCCGGGCTCACCGAAGAGGTGCGTCGCGCCCGGGACGATGGAGAGCCGGTTTTCGCAGGTCAGCACGGTCTGCGCCTGGCGGTTGAGGTCCAGGACGGTGGGGTCGGCGCCGCCGACGACGAGCAGCGTGGGCGCGGTCACCGCGGCCAGGGCGGACCCCGCCAGGTCGGGCCGCCCGCCGCGGGAGACGACGGCGGCGACACGGGCGCCCGGTTCCGCCGCGGCCCGCAGCGCCGCAGCCGCGCCGGTGCTGGCACCGAAGTAGCCGACGGCGAGGTCGCGGGCCTCGGGCCGGGCGCGCAGCCAGCGGGTGGCGTCGGCCAGGCGCGCGGCCAGCAGGCGGGTGTCGAACACGTTGTCCCGGTGTCCCGCCTCCTCCTCGGTGAGCAGGTCGAACAGCAGCGTGGCGAGGCCGGCCCGGTTCAGCCCGGTGGCGACGTACAGGTTGCGCGGGCTGTGCCGCCCGCTGCCGCTGCCGTGCGCGAAGACCACGATCCCGGCCGCGTCCGCGGGGACGGTCAGCCGCCCGCCCAGCCGTACGGCGCCTGACGCCACCTCCACCTCGCGGTCGGCGGGTCCGCGGCGCCCGGCCGAGGGCGCGCGCCGCAGGCAGGCGACCACGTCCTCGTCGTCGAGCTGCCCGAAGTCGGCGTAGAACTGGCCGACGGCGAAGAATCCGGCGGGGGTCGCCAGGCTGACCAGTTCGTCCGCCTCGCCCGCCAGCCGCCGGGTCCAGTCCGGCGGTGCGACCGGCACCGCGAGCACGGTGCGCGCCGCTCCCCTGGCCCGTACGGTCCGGCAGGCGGCGCGCGCGGTGGAACCCGTGGCCACGCCGTCGTCGACGAGCACGACGGTCCGCCCGGCGACGACGACCGGCGGGCGGCCGCCCCGGTAGCGCGCGGCGCGCCGGGCCAGCTCGCGCCGCTCGCGTTCCTCGACGCGCTCCAGGGCGCCGGGCCGTACGTGCGCCCCGCGCACGACCGTGTCGTCGACGACCCGCACGCCGTCCTCGCCGATCGCGCCCATGGCCAGCTCCGGCTGGGAGGGCACGCCGAGTTTCCGCACCAGGCAGAGGTCCAGCGGCGCGCCGAGCGCCGCCGCGACGGCGGCCGCGACCGGCACGCCCCCGCGGGGCAGTCCGAGCACGACGACGTCCGGGCCGGCGAGGTGCGCCAGGCGGGCGCCGAGCCGCCTGCCCGCTTCGTCGCGGTCCGTGAAGAGCACCGTGCGGCTCCTTCACTCCCCGGCGGACCAGAGCGGGGCGGACGAGGTCGCCTCCGGGGCTCCGACCGCCTCGATGTCGCCCGCGGCGGCGCGCAGCAGTTCGCGGCCGAGCGCGATCAGGGCACGGCCCGCGGCCAGTTCGTCGCCTATGTCGGGCACGGCCGAGTCGTAGGGGCTGCGGCGGGCCTCCGCGCAGGTCTCCACGACGTTGTCACCGGTGTCCAGGACAATTCGGGCGGTGGTGTCCGGATCGTGTTCGGACAGGTACAGGTTCAGCCGCCACTCCTTGACGGACGCAGGCCGGCTGATGTCGACGGGTCGCGTCATCGTCGGTCCCTCCTCAGCTCCGCTCGCCGGGACGGTGGACTCTCCGCCTCTCCGCACCCCTTCCACTGTGCCTCGGACGCGGGCGTGCCGCGCGGTCGTCCCGGCGGGCGGCCCGCGGCGGCGCGCACCGGGGGGCGCCGGGGCTGATGGACGGCCGCTCGGCGGGGTGGGCCGGGACGGATGGGAGGACGCTCGGCGGTGTGGGCCGGGGCGGATGGGCGACCGGCCGTCGGGGTGGGCCGGGGCGCCGGTGGGCGGTGTGGGCCCGGGTCCGCGGGCGCGGGCACAATGGGCGCCATGACCACGCGTTCCTGCCCGTGCGGGCTGACCGGGCCGTACGAGAAGTGCTGCGGCCGCTACCACGCCGGCGCCGCCGCCCCGAGCGCCGAGGCGCTGATGCGGTCGCGGTACAGCGCCTTCGTCCGGCGGGACCCGGGGTACCTGCTGCGCACCTGGCACCCGCGGACGCGGCCGGCGCGGCTGGACCTGGACCCGGCGATGCGCTGGACGGGACTGGAGATCCTGGGGACGACGGACGGTTCCGCCTTCCACACCACCGGCACCGTGACGTTCCGGGCGTCCTACCGTGGCGGCTCGCTGCACGAGCGCAGCCGTTTCGAGCGGGTGGACGGGGCGTGGGTGTACGTGGACGGCGACTTCCTGCCGTAGGACCTCAGCACGGGGCCTGCCGCCCTACGGCGCCAGGATGTCCAGCTCCTGCAGCGCGCCGACGGTGATCTCGCGGGTCAGCCGTTCGGCGCGTTCGGCGTCGCGCTCGCGGACGGCCTCGGCGACCTGGACGTGGAGGGTGACGGCCGCCGGGTCGGGGTCCTCGAACATGACCTCGTGGTGGGTGCGGCCCGCCAGCACCTCGGCGACCACGTCGCCCAGGCGCGCGAACATCTCGTTGCCCGACGCGGTGAGGATCACGCGGTGGAAGGCCATGTCGTGGAAGAGGTACTGCTCCAGGCGGTGGCCGCGTGAGTTCGCGACCATCCCGAGGGCGCACTCGGTGAGTTCGGCGCACTGCTCGGGGCCCGCGTGCCGGGCGGCCAGCCCGGCCGCCACGGGTTCGACCGCCGAGCGCAGCACGGTCAGCGAGCGCAGTTGCCGCGGCCGGTCGGCGCCCGCCAGACGCCAGCGGATGACCTGGGGGTCGTAGACGTTCCACTGGTTCTGGGGCAGGACGGTCACGCCCACGCGGCGGCGCGACTCGACCAGGTGCATGGACTCCAGGACGCGGACCGCCTCGCGCATCACGGAGCGTGAGACGTCGAAACGCTGCGCCAGTTCGTCGGTGCGCAGGACGCTGCCCGGCGGGTACTCGCCCGCGGTGATGGCGGGGCCGAGGGTGTCCAGTACGCGGCCGTGCAGCCCTCGGCCCGGTGTGCTCATGCACTCAGCGTACGGGGCGGATCACGGATTCAAAAAGTCAGACTTATACGTCACAGTCTCTTGAATTCGTCGTACCTAATGGGTTTCAGTGTGGCGGACGCCGGATGTCGGCGTCCCATGTCGAGGAAGACAGCGAGGCAGTGATGCGCACCCCCCACGTCGTCGTGGTGATGGGCGTCGCCGGCACGGGCAAGACCACGATCGGTCCCCTGCTCGCGGCCCGGCTCGGCGTCCCGTACGCCGAGGGCGACGACTTCCACCCGCAGGCCAACATCGACAAGATGTCGGCCGGAATCCCGCTCGACGACGACGACCGGTGGCCCTGGCTCGACGCCATCGGCGGCTGGGCGCACGGGCGGGCGGGGCTCGGCGGGGTGGTGAGCAGCTCGGCGCTGAAGCGGTCCTACCGCGACCGGCTCAGGGCGGCGGCCCCCGGGATCGTCTTCGTCCATCTGACGGGCTCCCGGCAGCTCATCGAGGACCGGATGACGCACCGCCAGGGTCACTTCATGCCGACCGCGCTGCTGGACTCCCAGTTCGCCACGCTCCAGCCGCTCCAGGCGGACGAGCGGGGCGTCGCGGTGGACGTCTCCGGCTCGCCGGAGGAGATCACCGCGCGCGCCGTGGCCGCGCTGGACGACCTCGACAGCACCGCGCGGTCCGCCCCGGCCGAGCCGTCCCCCCGGTGACGCCTCTCCCCCACGGCCGCCGGCCGCGCCACCTCTGAAACCCACCGTCCCTCTTCACCACCAAGGGAACTCCCCGTGACCAGACTCAGCGTCGAGATGCTGGCAGCGGACGCGCCCCCGCCGATCACCTCGGCCGGACACGCCCAGCTGGGAATCGCCGTCCTGGCGGGCATCGCCGTCATCGTCCTGCTCATCACCAAGTTCAAGCTGCACGCCTTCCTGTCGCTGACCATCGGGTCACTCGTGCTCGGCGCGGTCGCCGGCGCGCCGCTGGACAAGGCGATCACCAGCTTCACCAGCGGCCTCGGTTCGACGGTCGCGGGCGTGGGCGTACTGATCGCGCTGGGTGCGATCCTCGGCAAGCTGCTCGCCGACTCGGGCGGCGCGGACCAGGTCGTCGACACGATCCTGGCGAAGGCCGGGGGCCGGGCGATGCCGTGGGCGATGGTGCTGATCGCCTCGGTGATCGGTCTGCCGCTGTTCTTCGAGGTCGGCATCGTGCTGCTGATCCCGGTGGTCCTGATGGTGGCCAAGCGCGGCAACTACTCCCTGATGCGGATCGGGATCCCGGCGCTGGCCGGTCTGTCCGTGATGCACGGTCTGATCCCGCCGCACCCCGGCCCGCTGGTCGCGATCGACGCGGTCAAGGCCAACCTGGGCGTGACGCTGGCGCTGGGCATAGTCGTCGCGATACCGACCGTGATCATCGCCGGTCCGCTGTTCTCCAAGGTCGCCGCCCGCTGGGTGGACGTCCCCGCCCCGGACCGCATGCTCCCGGAGCGCGCCTCGGAGCAGCTGGAGCGCCGGCCGGGCTTCGGCGCCACGCTGGCCACGGTGCTGCTGCCGGTCGTGCTGATGCTGGTCAAGGCCCTCGTCGACATCGTCGTGGACGACCCGGCGAACATGACCCAGCGGGTCTTCGACGTGATCGGCTCGCCGCTGATCGCGCTGCTCGCCGCCGTGATCGTCGGCATCTTCACGCTGGGCCGGCCGGCCGGGTTCACCAAGGAGCGCGTCAACTCCACCGTCGAGAAGGGCCTGATGCCCATCGCGGGCGTCATGCTCATCGTCGGCGCGGGCGGCGGCTTCAAGCAGACGCTGATCGACTGCGGGGTGGGCCAGATGATCCTGGACATCTCCAAGAGCTGGTCGATCCCGGCGGTGCTGCTGGCCTGGCTGATCGCGGTGGTGATCCGGCTCGCGACCGGTTCGGCGACCGTGGCGACCGTCTCGGCGGCCGGTCTGGTCGCGCCGCTGGCGGCCGACATGTCGACCACCCACGCCGCCCTGCTGGTGCTGGCGATCGGCGCCGGTTCGCTCTTCTTCAGCCACGTCAACGACGCCGGCTTCTGGCTGGTGAAGGAGTACTTCGGGCTGGACGTCGGCCAGACGGTCAAGACCTGGTCGCTGATGGAGACGATCCTCTCCGTGGTGGCGGGCGCCCTGGTCCTCGTCCTCTCCCTGATCCTGTAGGGCTGCGGCGATGACGGCTCACCCCCTCTTCGACATCGCCGGCCGCACCGCCCTGGTCACCGGCTCCTCACGGGGCATCGGGCTGGCCCTGGCCCGCGGCCTGGCCGAGGCCGGCTGCACGGTCGTCCTCAACGGCCGGGACGGCGGCACGCTCGCGAAGGCGGCCTCCGCACTGCCCGGCGACCGGGTGCACACGGCGGCGTTCGACGTGACCGACGGCGCCTCGGTGGCGGCCGGGATCGCGGACGTCGAGGAGCGGGTGGGCCCGCTCGACATCCTGGTCAACAACGCGGGCATGCAACTGCGCGCCCCGCTCCTGGAGTTCACGGACGCGGACTGGCACCGGATCCTGGACACCAACCTCACCAGCGCCTTCCTCGTCGGGCGGGAGGCCGCCCGGCGGATGACCGGGCGCGGCCACGGCAAGATCATCAACATCTGCTCGCTGCAGAGCGAGGTGGTCCGCCCCGGCATCGCGCCCTACGCGGCCACCAAGGGCGCGCTGAAGATGCTCACCAAGGGCATGTGCGCCGACTGGGGGCCGTACGGCGTGCAGGTCAACGGACTGGGGCCCGGCTACATCGAGACCGAGCTGACCGAACCCCTCGTCCAGGACGAGGAGTTCAGCGCGTGGGTGCGCCGCCGCACCCCGGCCGGCCGCTGGGGCCGTACCGAGGACCTGGTGGGCGGGGTGCTGTTCCTCGCCTCCCCGGCCGCGGACTTCGTCTCCGGGCAGGTGCTGTACGTCGACGGCGGCATGACGAGCGTGCTGTAGGCGGCATGACGAGCGTGCGGCGGAAGGGCGGTCCCGGATGCTGGGCTGTGTGATCCACGGTCAGGGCGACCTGCGGGTGCGGGAGCTGCCGGTGCCCGAGCCCGGTCCCGGGCAGGCACTGGTCGCCGTCCGCTACGGCGGGGTGTGCGGTTCCGACCTGCACTACTGGCGCCACGGCGCCGTCGGCGACTTCCGGCTGAGGGAACCGATGGTGCTCGGGCACGAGGTGGCCGGCACGGTCGTCTCCTACGGTCCCGGAGCCGGCGGCCCGGCCCCGGGCACGGCGGTCGCGGTGCACCCGGCGACCCCGTGCGGGACCTGTCCCGAGTGCGCGGACGGGCGGCGCAACGTCTGCCGGGACACCCGCTACCTGGGCAGTGCGGCCCGTTTCCCGCACGTCCAGGGCGGCTTCGCGGCGCGCGTGGCCGTCCCGGCCGCGCAGGTGCGGCCGCTCCCGGCGGGTCTGGACCTGCGCCGGGCCGCCCTCGCCGAACCGCTTGCGGTGGCGCTGCACGCGGTGCGCCGGGCCGGGGACGTGGCGGGCCGGCACCTGCTGGTGACCGGGGCGGGGCCGATCGGCTGCCTGGTCGTCGCCGCGGCGCGGGCGGCGGGCGCGGCCCGCGTGACCGTCACCGACCTGGTGCCGCGCGCCCTGCGGTACGCCTCGGCCGCCGGCGCCGACACGGTCGTACGGGCCGACGACCCGGCGGACCCCGGGTGGCCGTCCGAAGCCGACGTGGCCGTGGAGGCCTCCGGCGTGGCGGCCGGGCTCGACACGTGCCTGCGCCTGGTGCGGCGCGGCGGGGTGGTCGTCCAGCTGGGGATGCTGCCGGCCGGGCGGTCGCCGTTCGCCGGGAACCTCGTCGTCAGCCGGGAGATCGAGCTGCGCGGGGCGTTCCGCTTCGATACGGAGTTCGACGGGGCGCTGCGGCTGCTGGCCGCCGAACCCGTCTTCGACGAGCTGGTCAGCGCGGTGGTCCCGGTGGCCGACGCCGAGGCGGCGTTCGCGCTGGCGGCGGACCGCACGCGGTCGTGCAAGGTGCTGCTGGACTTCGGGGACCCTCGATCGGACCCGGGAGACCTCGAAGGGGACGTCAGCTCACGCTGACCTCCTGAGCCCCGGTGACCTCGGCGGTCACGGGGCCTCGTCGGTCAGGGCCCTCGCCGACGGAGGTGTCCTCGGCGGCCCGGTGATTCGGGCGGCGGCGGCCCGGTGATTCGGGCGGTCCCGTCAGCTGAACCGCCTTCACGGCTTCCAGAGCGGGTGTTCGTGGTCCGCCCAGGTGCGGCTGACCATGCCGGTGCGCAGACCGCGGCGGGCCTCCGGGTCGCCGAGGGCCATGCCGATGTGACCGGCGAGCACCACGCCGATGGTCAGGGCCAGCCAGTCGTGGACGAAGGTGGCTCCGGTGCGCCACCGCAGCGGGGTGAGGTGGGTGAACCACATCATCAGACCGGTACCGAGCATGACCACGGCGGCCCCCGCGATCCAGGCCGCGTAGACCTTCTGACCGGCGTTGAACTTGCCCGCGGGGCGCGCGGCGGGCCGCCGGTCGCGGCGCAGGGCGGCGCGCAGCCACACCTTGTCGTGCGGGCCGAAGCGGTTGAGGAAGCGCAGGTCGGTGCGGAGGGCGCGGGAGGCCAGTCCCAGCAGGACCGGCACCGGGAGCGCGAGGCCCGCGCACTCGTGGACGCGGACGACCAGTTCCCGGCGGCCGACGAGCACCGCGAGCTGCGGGATGTACAGGACGGCGGCCGTCAGCACGCACACGCCCATCAGCGCGGCCGTGGTGCGGTGCACCCACCGCTGGACGGTGCCGAAGCGGCGGACGTCACGGACGGGCGGTGCCGCGGTCTCAGCTCGTGGGGTCATCACTGCGTCCGTTCGAACGGCCGACCCAGGCGTCGACGTCGTACCCCCGGTCCTCCCAGTAGCCGGGACGCACCTCGTCGGTGACGGTGATGCCGGAGAGCCACTTGGCGGACTTGTAGAAGTACATCGGGGCGACGTAGAGGCGCACCGGGCCGCCGTGGTCGTGGCCGAGGTCCTTGTCCTGCATGCGCAGGGCCACCAGTACGTCGGGGCGGCGGGCCTGGCCGAGGGTCAGGCTCTCGGTGTAGGTGCCGTCGAAGCAGGTGAACCGGACGGCCCGCGCCGTGCGGCGGACCCCGGCGGCGTCCAGGAGCCGGGAGAGCCGGACGCCTTCGAAGGCCGTGCCGGGCACCCGCCAGCCGGTGACGCACTGCACGTCGCGGACCATGCGGGTCTGCGGCAGGGCGCGGAGATCGGCAAGGGTGTACGTCGCCGGGTGGTCGACCAGGCCGTCGACCCTCAGCCGGTAGTCGGTGGCGTCCTCGCGCGGGACGGAGGCGGCGACCGAGTAGTAGCGGAAGCCGCCGCCGTTGGGCAGCAGCCCGGTCAGGCCGGTGGGGTCCTTGCCCGAAGCGGCGCCGAGGGCACCCTCCAGACCGCGTTGCAGGGTGGGCGCGGCGACCACGCCGAGGGCGCCCAGGCCCAGGGTGGCGAGGAAGACGCGGCGGCCGACGGGACGGCCGTGCTCCTCCGCCGATGCGGCGGCGCGGCTCTGTTCCTCGGGCGGGCCTGCAAAGCGGCCGCTCCGTTCCTCGGACGGTTCGGGGTTCACGTCTTCATTCGAGCACCCGGGGCCCCGGCGGGCCAGGGTTCGCGGGTGCACGTCAGACTTCCGTCATCTTTACGCCGCCGGCCGGCTTCCGCCCCCGGCCGGCGTCTCCTGGGCCGACCCGGGGCCGGCGCCGGCCTGGACGCCGCCGGCCTGCCGTGTACCCGGCGACCATCAGGAGGGACGCGGTGGCCCCAGCCGGGCGAGGACGGTGGCGCGGTGCGGCGCGGTCCCGCTACGGCCCCCGCCGTGACCGATGCGGCCGAGCGGCGAACGGGCCAGGACTCACAGCCCACCACCCACAGCCCACCACCCGGCCCACGGCCCACGGCTCACGGCTCACGGCTCACGGCTCACGGCTTACGGCTCACGGCCAGCGAATCCTCAGCCCGGGAACACGGACTCAAGGACTGTCGTCGCGTCCCACGCGTCAACCGCCCTGCCCCGGGCGGCACTTGTGGAGCGGGGGCGCGTCCGGCCCCGCCGGGCCGGGCGCAGGCGGGCGGCTCACCCGTGTGGCGTACGCCATGGCGGGGTTCCGCGAGGCGGCCCACCATGGGCGTACTGCCGTGCCATCGCCCTGACGCGCAGGGCGTCGTGGCGGAGTCGACCGCGCGGATCCGGGTACTGGCCCCAGCGAACAGCGCTCCAGGACGCTACAGTCGGCCATTACGCACCCCGTGGCCCGGCCGGATGATCGAGGTACGCAGCGTGTCGGTTCTGGTTCTGATTCTCGCCGTGAGTGCCGCCTGCTGCCTGGGCTTCGGTTTCGTACTCCAGCAGAACGCGGCCCAGCGGGCTCCGCTCAGCGACTTCCTCTCACCGCGGCTGCTGCTCGACCTGGTCAGGGTGCCGCGCTGGCTGGGCGGGATCGGGCTGATGGTCGTCGGTATGGTGCTGGGCGCGATGGCCCTGGGCCGGGGCGAGATCTCCCTGGTGGAACCGCTGCTCGCCACGAACCTGCTGTTCGCGCTGGCGCTGTCGCGCAGACAGACCCGGCAGCCGCTGGGCCGCCAGGGCTGGCTGGGTCTGGCGCTGCTGGCCGGGGGCGTGACGGCGTTCATCCTGGCGGGCCAGCCACGGGCGGGCAGTGCGGTCACCGACCCGCTGCGGCACTGGCTGATCATCGGGACCATGGTCGGCGTGGCGCTGCTGCTGACCACCTACGCCAAGCGGTCCCGGCTCAGCTGGGGGCCGGTGCTGCTCGCGGTGGCCGCCGGGCTGCTGTACGGGGTGCAGGACGCGCTGACCCGGGTGAGCGGGCAGCGGTTCTCGGCGGGCGGCTGGGCGGAGCTGTTCACCAGCTGGCAGCCGTACAGCCTGCTGGTGATCGGGGTGACCGGGCTGATCCTGGTGCAGAGCGCCTTCGAGACGGCCCCGCTGCGCATGTCGCTGCCCGCGCTCACCGCGGCCGAGCCGCTGGCCGGGATCGCCTGCGGCGTCGGCTTCCTCGGGGACCGGCTGCGCACCGACGTCGGCGCGCTGGCCTGGGAGGCCACGGGCCTGGCGGCGATCGTGGCGGGCATCGTCCTGCTCGGTCTGCACCCGGCGATGCCTTGCGGCGTCTCGGTGCCCGAGCAGAAGCGGAAGCTGCAGCCGCGCTGACCCGCGCCGGCCCGGCCGCCGCACCGGAACACGCTGCCCCGCATCCTCGCGGCCGGCTGTCCCGCACCGTCGCCGCCGGCTGCCCCCGTCCGGTGCGGCCTGCTTGGATGGGGGCATGAGCGCTGCGGACGAGATCCTCGACATCGTCGACGCCGACGACCGTGTCGTCGGCCGGGCTCCCCGCGGGGAGGTGTACGCCGGCGGGCTGCGGCACCGCTGCGTCTTCGTCGAGGCCCGGGACGCCCAGGGGCGGCTCTTCGTGCACCGGCGTACGGCGACCAAGCTGGTCTTCCCCTCCCTGTACGACCTGTTCGTCGGCGGGGTCGTCGGAGCCGGGGAGAGCTACGACGACGCGGCGCTGCGCGAGGCCGAGGAGGAGCTGGGCGTGACCGGCCTGCCCCGCCCCGAGTACCTGTTCAAGTTCCTGTACGAGGACGGCGCGGGACACAGCTGGTGGTCGGCGGTGTACCAGGTCCGCTGCGAGCTGCCGGTGCGCCCGCAGGCCGAGGAGGTCGCCTGGCACGGCTTCCTGACCGAGGACGAGGTCCGGCGGCGGCTGCGCGAGTGGGAGTGGGTGCCCGACGGTCTCGCCGCCCACGAGCGGCTGATGGCTCACCGGTCGGGTCAGCGACGGTGACGCGGCCCTCCGGGGCCGGCCGGCCCACGCCCGGATAGGGTCCCCTCGTGATCGACTTCGTACGGAACGTCCGCCTGTGGTTCGCGCCCGAGGAGGTCAGGGAGGAGGGCACCACCCCGGACTACCGCTTCTCGCTGGCCAACGAGCGGACCTTCCTGGCCTGGCTGCGCACGGCGCTCGCGCTGATCGGCGGGGGGTTCGCGGTGGACCAGTTCCTGCCGCACCTGGGGTGGGCCTGGCGCGTCGGGCTGGCGCTCGCCCTGCTCGCGGCGGGCGTGCTGTGCTCGCTGCGCGCGGTCAACCACTGGGTGCGCTGCGAGCGGGCGATGCGCCGCGGCGAGGACCTGCCCGCCTCCCGCTTCCCGGCGCTGCTGGGCATCGTCGTGGCGGTCGTGGCCGTGGCGATGGTCGTGGTGGTCCTGGCGGGACGGGCGGGGTGAGCACGCGGGGCGGGGCGGCCGGTCCGGTGCGCGATCCCGGGCTGCAGCCGGAGCGGACACGGCTCGCCTGGCGGCGTACGACACTGTCGAGCACGGTGGCGGCGGTGCTCGCGGCGAAGACGGCCCTGCACGGCGGCGCCTCCCCCGTCGGCGTCCTGGTCTGCGCCCTGTGCTGCCTGCTCTGGCTGGCGTTCCTGCTGCTGGCCCAGTTCCGCATCCGCGGCCTGGCGCGCACCGCGGCCCCGCCGGCCCTCCCCGCCCGGCTCGCCACGACCGCGGTGCTGTGCACGGTGGCGCTGGCCCTGTGCGCGGCGGTGCTGGTCTTCTAGACCCGCCCCGGCGGCCCGCCTCCGCGCTCCGGCCTCCCGCGCCCTGTCCTCTCAGGACCCCACCGTCACGACGATCTTCCCGCGGGTGCGGCCCTCCTGGCTGCGCCGCTGTGCCTGTGCCGCCCGCTCCAGCGGGAACGTCTCCGCCACGTGCACGCGCAGCACGCCCTGGTCGGCCAGCTCGGACAGGCGGCCCAGATCCTCGGCGTCGGGGCGGACGAAGCAGTAGTGGCCGCCGTAGGAGACCACCTCGGGGTCGGCGATGGAGGCCAGCCGGCCCTCGGGCGCGAGCAGGTGCGCGGAGATCCTGGTGGTCTCGCCGCCGACCGTGTCGAACACGGCGTCGACGCCCTCGGGAGCGAGCCCGCGCACCCGCTCGGCCAGCCCGTCGCCGTAGCTGACCGGCTCGCCGCCCAGGGAGCGCACGTAGTCGTGGTTGCGTTCGCTCGCGGTGCCGATCACGCGGGCGCCCAGGTGGCCGGCGAGCTGGACGGCGAACGAGCCGACCCCGCCCGCGGCGGCGTGCACGAGGACGGTCTCGCCGCGGGCGACCCGGAGCGTCCTGACGAGCACCTGGTAGGCGGTGAGACCGGCCAGCGGCAGCCCGGCGGCCTCCTCGAAGGAGAGGGCGCGCGGCTTGCGGGCCAGGGTGCGCACCGGGGCGGCGACGTACTCGGCCAGGGTGCCGCGGGAGAGGAAGTCCTCGCGCACGTAGCCGATGACCTCGTCGCCGGGGGCGAACTCGGTGACCGCGGCGCCCGGCCGCACCACCGTCCCGGCGAGGTCCCAGCCCGGGACCACCGGGAAGACCGGGTCGAGCAGGGCGTCCAGGTGGCCCTCGCGGCACTTCCAGTCGACCGGGTTGACGGCCGCCGCCCGCACCTTCACCAGCACCGAGTCCGGGCCGACCTTGGGATCGCGGACCTCCCCGTACTCGAGCACCTCGGGTCCGCCGTACCGGCTGTAGCTGATGGCCTTCATGGCACCGACCCTCCGGGCTGCGCGCCGCTCACGCAACCCGGCGCGCTCAGGGGCGCAGCGCCCTCAGCAACAGGTCGGCCAGGTGGTCGGCGACCTGCTGCGGGGTGAGGGGGCCGTCGGGGCGGTACCAGGTGGACAGGTGGTGGACGGAGCCGAAGTGGTAGTCGACGACCAGGTCGGCGGGGGTGGCCCTGGTGAAGACGCCCTTGTCCTGGCCCTCTTCGATGAGCGCGCGGAAGCGTTCGTGGTAGCGCCGGCGCTCGGCGCGCACCTGCTTGTTCTTCTCCGGGCTGAGGTGGTGCATCGACCGGAAGAAGATCATCGCGTCGTCGAGGTTGTCGATCGTGGTGACGACGACGTCGGCGGCGGCGTCCCGCACCCGCTTCTCGACGGGTTCGTCGGCGTCGGCGAAGGCCTCCAGCCGCTCCTGCTGGAGGCGCAGCATGCGTGCGTACACCTCGTGCAGGAGGTCGTCCTTGGAGCCGAAGTAGTGGTACAGCGCGCCCTTGGTGACCCCGGCCGCCTCGACGATCTCCTGCACCGAGGTGCGGTCGTAGCCCTGGTCGGCGAAGAGCCGGGTGGCGGCGGCGAGCAGCCGCTGGGGCACGGGGGTCCCGGCTGATTCCGTCGTCCTGGGCACTGCCGCCACCTGCCTTCCTGAGTCCTACCGGGTGTCGTCGCGGGAACGCAGTTCCCGCCGGAGGATCTTCCCACTCGCCGTCTTCGGCAGCTCCGGCAGGATCTCCACCTGCCGCGGATACTTGTAGGCGGCCAGTCTCTCCTTGCAGTACGCGGCGAGCGCGTCCGGGTCCGCCTCGGCGTCGGGGCGCAGGCTGATGTAGGCCTTCACGGTCTCCCCGCGATAGCCGTCGGGGACGCCGACGACGGCCGCCTCGCGCACCGCCGGATGGGTGTAGAGGACGTCCTCGACCTCGCGCGGCCACACCTTGAACCCGGAGGCGTTGATCATGTCCTTCTTGCGGTCGACGACGTACAGCCAGCCCTGTTCGTCCATGAACCCGATGTCGCCGGTGCGCAGCTCTCCCCCGGGGAAGGTCTCGGCGGTGGCGTCCGGGCGGCGCCAGTAGCCGGGCACGACCTGCGGGCCCTGCACGACGATCTCGCCCTGCTCGCCGAAGGGCACCTCGGCGCCGCTGTCGTCGAGGATCCGTACGACCGTGTCGGGGCCGGGCACGCCCACCGCGAGCGTCCCGGAGACCGGGTCGACGGGGGCCTCGCGGCCGGGGGGCACGGAGGCGCAGGGCGCGGTGCACTCGGTGAGTCCGTAGCCGTTGCGGATGTAGGGGCCGAAGCGGGAGCGGAACTTCTCCACCAGCGCGGGCGGCAGGGGCGCGCCGCCGGAGGAGATGACGTGGAAGGAGGAGAAGTGGTCGGGGGTGACGGCCGGGTGGGCGGCCAGCGCCATGAAGGCGGTGGACGGGCCGACGGTGTAGTGCGGGCGGTGCTCGGCGAACGCCTCCAGGACGACGGAGGGCTCGAAGCGGTACGCCAGCACCAGGGTGCCCGCGCTGTTCAGGCAGGCGCCGAACTGGCAGACCATGCCGGTGATGTGGAACAGCGGCGCCAGCGCGAAGTAGACGGGCCCCTCGGGCAGGCCCAGGCCGGTGCGCTGCCGCTCGGCGTTGTACATGATGTTGCCGTGCGTGTTGGTGGCGCCCTTGGGTGTGCCGCTGGTGCCGGAGGTGTAGCTGATCAGCGCGGTGCCGGCGGGTGCCGGGGCGGGCACGGCGGGGGCCGGGTGGCCGGCGCGGGCGACGGCCGTCAGGTCGTCGGCGTCCGCGGCCCGCGGCAGCCGTTCGAAGGCGAGCACGCGGGGGTCGTCGCGGGTCTGGAGGTCCCGTTCGCACGCGGTGAGCACGATCCGCACGGGCGAGCCGGCGGCGGTGGCGCGCAGGTAGGACTCCCAGGCCCGGTCGGAGCAGACGAGCGCGGTCACCTCGCCGTCCGCCAGGACGTGGGCCAGCTCGGCGGACTTGTACATCGGGTTGACCGGGACGACGGTCGCGCCCGCCTTCCAGGCGCCGAGGACGGCGAGCACGAAGTGCGGGGAGTTCTGCAGGACGACGGCCACCCGGTCGCCGGGGCGCAGGCCGCGCGCGGCGAGGTGTCCCGCCACCGAGTCGCTCAGCGCGTCGGTCTCGCGGTAGGTGAGGCGGGCGTCGAAGTAGGCGAGGAAGGTGCGGTCGGGGGCTTCGGCGGCCGCCCGGCGCAGGGCGTGCACCAGGGAGTCGGCGGGGTCGGCGGGGGCGCGCTGGGCCTCGTCGAGGAGCGGCAGCCAGGGCTTGGCCGCGTACCGGGAGGCGGGGGTGGCGGTCACCGGTTCTCCTCCCAGGTGCGCTGGATGCGGTTCATGTGGGCCACCCAGCGGTCGGGGTCGTCCGCGCGGTTGCGGTAGAAGCCGGCGACCTCGGGGTGCGGCAGGATCAGGAAGCGGTCCTCGGCGATGCCCTTGAACAGGGCGTCGGCGACGTCCCGGGGTTCGATGGCGGTGGGTTTGAGCATCAGGTCGCCGGCGCTGCCGGTGGCGGCCAGCATGTCGGTGCGCACGCCCTGCGGGCAGATGGCGTGCACCTTGATCCCGCGGTGGCCGTAGGTGAGCGACAGCCACTCGGCGAAGGCGTACGCGCCGTGCTTGGTGACGCTGTAGGGGGCGGCACCGATCATGGTGAGCAGTCCGGCGGCGGAGACGGTGGAGACGAACCGGCCCCGGCCGCGTTCGAGCCAGGCAGGGAGCAGCGCCTCGGCGGCACGGACGTGGGCCATGACGTTGACGTCCCAGGCGCGTGCCCAGGCCTCCTCGCCCGCCGCCTCCGAGCCGGGTGCTCCGACCCCCGCGTTGGCGCAGTAGACGTCGACGGTGCCGCCGAGCGCGTCACGGGCGTCGGCCACGATCGCCGAGGCGTCTCCCGGCAGGGCGATGCCGCCGGTCTCCTCGGCGACGGCCGCCGCCCGGGCGGCGTCGAGGTCGTTGACGACGACTCTGGCCCCCTCGGCGGCGAACCGGCGGGCCAGCGCGGCCCCGATGCCGCTCCCGGCTCCGGTGACGACCACTCCCGCACCCTGAACGGCTTGCACCATCGGTCTCCTTCGACGCGGCACGCTCCTGCTCTGCCGCGCCACACTAACCGGTCGGTATGTGATGCGGGAAGAGGTGGCCCGGCACCGCGCGGGTGCGGCTTGAGAGCTGCGGACACAAGGAGAGTCCGATCGGCTCGCGGCGTCCGGTGCATGCGATCGCAAGGCGCCGGAAGGTCCTCCTGGCGGAGCTGCCAGGGCTTTTCGGCAACGCCGCGAGCGTGCGTGCCGGGCAATCTCGAGCCGGGCGCCCCTTTTGTGCGCGGCCCCCAGTGGTGTAGACCTCGGGCACTCCCGCAGGTTCGTTCCCAGCGGCCCGGGGCGCGCGCTAGCGTGCGTGACCATGACACCCGCCCTGATCACGGAGGTCGCCGCATGAAGCTGTCCAGACGGAGTCTGCTCGCCGGCACGGCCGCGGTCGCGGCGTCGGCCGGACCGGCCGCCCGGGCCGAGGCGGCCCCGCAGGGCCGCGGCCGGCCGCTGCGGACCGGGTTCGAGCGGCTGGCGGCCGACGGCTACGCGGTGCTCGACGGGCAGCGGGTCGGCATCGTCACCAACCCGACCGGTGTCACCCGCGACGTGCGGCACATCGTGGACGTGATGCACGCCGACCGCCGGGTGGACCTGGTCGCCGTCTTCGGCCCGGAGCACGGCTTCCGCGGCACCGCGCAGGCGGGCGGCTCCGAGGGCCGCTACGACGACCCGGCCACCGGACTGCCGGTGTACGACACGTACCTCAAGAGCGGGCAGCCCCTCGCCGACGTCTTCACCGCCTCCGGCGTGGACACCGTCGTCTTCGACATCCAGGACGCCGGCGCCCGCTTCTACACGTACATCTGGACCCTGTACGACTGCATGGAGGCCGCCGCGCTCGCCGGGAAGCGGTTCGTGGTGCTCGACCGTCCCAACCCGGTGACCGGCCGGGAGGCACTGGGCCCGGTGCTGCACGAGGAGTTCGCGACCTTCGTCGGGCGGCGGCCGGTCGCACAGGCGCACGGCATGACGGTCGCGGAGCTGGCGCGGCTGTTCAACGGGGAGTTCCTGAGCCGGCCGGTGCCGCTGGAGACCGTCCTGATGACCGGCTGGCAGCGGTCGGACTTCTACGACGCCTCCGGGCTGCCCTGGGTGCCGCCGAGCCCGAACATGCCGACCCCCGACACGGCCCTCGTCTACTCCGGCACCTGCATGTTCGAGGGCACGAACCTCTCCGAGGGCCGGGGCACCACCCGCCCCTTCGAACTGCTGGGCGCGGAGGGGATCGACGGGCGCTGGGCCGACGCGGCGAACGCCCTCGGGCTGCCGGGCGTGCGCTTCCGGGAGGCGTACTTCGCGCCCACCTTCTCCAAGTTCCAGGGCAGGACGGCCGGCGGGGTGCAGATCCACGTCCACGACCGGGCCGCCTACGACCCCGTACTGACCGGGGTCGGCCTGCTGGTGACCGCCAAGCGGGTCTGGAGCGGCTTCGCCTGGCGCCCG
The DNA here is from genome assembly GCF_040703815.1 of Streptomyces sp. NPDC006743. NCBI lineage: Bacteria > Bacillati > Actinomycetota > Actinomycetes > Kitasatosporales > Streptomycetaceae > Streptomyces > Streptomyces sp. NPDC006743. Next base: position 84,451 of record NZ_JBEYJA010000015.1, read on the forward strand.
GACGACTGGATCGACAAGCTCACCGGTTCCACACGGGTGCGCACCATGATCGACGCGGGCGCGGACACCGACGAGGTGGCGGGCGGCTGGCGCGAGGAACTGGCCGCGTTCCGCAGGACCCGCCGCCACTACCTCCTGTACCGGTGAGGCACGCCCGCCTCTTGTACCGGTGAGGCACGCCCCCCTCCGGTACCGGTGAGGCACGCCCGCGCCGTCACGGCAGGACGACCGGAATTACTCCTTACGGGAGTGTCCTGACGTATGGCCAACCTCCCCCGATCGCAGGACGATGCACCACACATCGCACCGCTTCGGGGGACGAGGGGGTCCGGCCATGGCGGACACGGGCACGGGTGTCGCTCCGTACTGGGAGCTGACCTTCGACGCCGACGGGGACGTGGACGTCCCGGAGCGGGACCGGCTGCTCGCCGGGGCCCGCGCCGGCGGCGTGCGCGACCTGATCGTCTTCGCGCACGGCTGGAACGACGACCGTTCCGGCGCCACGCGTCTGTACCAACGGTTCTTCGCCCCGGTCCCGGGCCTCGCGCCGGCCGCGCGGATCGGCTACGTGGGCGTGATCTGGCCGTCGATGCGGTTCTGCGACGAGCCGATCCCCGACTTCCCGCGCTCCACCGCCGCCGGTACGGTTCCGGGACCCGCGCTCGACAAGGACACCCGGCGCGCCCTCCTGGAGACCTTCCCGGGGCGGGCCACCGTGGTGGACCGGCTCACGCGGATGCTGGACCAGCAGCCGCGCGAGGCGGCCGCCCTGGAGGAGTTCGGGCGGCTGGTGCGGCTGCTGGTGGAGGTGGTGCCACCGGGTCCGCAGGCGCACTTCACGGCGGACACGGTGACGGAGGGCGTGCCGGAGCGCGAGCCCGGCATCCTCACGCGCCCGGCGGCGGACGTCTGCGCCGAGTTCGCGCGGGCGGCGGCCGGGGCGGGACAGGAGTCGTTCTCGCTGCCGAACCCGTGGGAGGGCGCCAAGGAACTGCTGCGGCAGGCGACGTACTACACGATGAAGCGGCGCGCGGGCACCGTCGGCGAGCGCGGGCTGGGACCGGCGGTGGGCCGGCTCGCCGAGGCGGCTCCCGGTCTGCGGGTCCATCTGATCGGGCACAGCTTCGGCGGGCGGCTGGTGTCGTTCGCGCTGCGCGGGCTGCCCGCGGGGGTGCGGACGGTGAAGTCCCTGACCCTGCTCCAGGGGGCCTTCTCGCACTACGCGTTCGCCGCCCGGCTGCCCGGCGACCCGCGCGCGGGAGGTGTCCTGCAAGGGCAGGAGAACCGGGTGGACGGCCCTCTGGTGTGCTGCACCTCGCGCTTCGACACGGCGCTCGGCACGTTCTATCCGCTGGCCTCGCGGATGGCCGACGACGACCGGTCGGTGCTGGGCGTGGACATCGGCGCGCTGCTGGGCGCACGCTGGGGTGCGATGGGGCACGACGGGGTGCAGGCCGTGCCGGGCACGCGCGCGTGCACCCTGGCCGAGGCGCTGAGGGGGCCGCTGCCGGCGTCCGGGTGCGTGAACGTGGACGCGGCCGGGGTGGTCCGGCGCGGCGGGCCGCCCGCCGGCGCGCACAGCGACATCGTGCACCCGGAGCTGGCGCGGCTGGTGCTGGCGGCGGGCCGCGTCGTGTGACCCGCCGCCGGCACCTGGACGTCACCGGTGGGAGGTGTACTCCACCACCTGCTGGAAGGTGGGCCGGTTCTGCCAGCTGATGCTGCCGTGCTTGATGCCGCCCAGCGGGCGCTGGACGATCGAGTCGGCGCACCACTGGTCGCCCGCCGAGCACTGGTCGTCGCCGGGGTAGACCTGGGCCGCGGTCAGGCCCGCGGCCTGCTTGAGCGTGGCGGCCAGAATGCCGTGGCAGGCGGTGAGGCTGCCGGCACCGCAGTACTTGTCCGCCAGCGGCCCCCGCACCTGCTCACCGAGCACCGCCCGGATGTCCTTGTCGACATAGCTCCACCAGCCGTACTGGAAGGCGCTGCCGGCGTGCGAGCCGGTCGGGCCGTGTCCGGCCGACGGGGACTCGTCGACGGGCAGGTTCGCACCGAAGGCGGTGAACAGGTCGCTGCCGAGGCCCGGTTCGAACTCGGCCTTGACCAGCAGCGGCCACCAGGCGTCCAGGATGCGGATCGCGTCGGCGTCGGCGTACTTCTTGGAACCGGCCGAGGTCTCGGTGCGGTGGGCGCCCGCGGCCACCCAGGCCCGCAGCTTGTCCACGGCCGCCGCCGTGGCGGGGTCGGTGACCGGTGAGCTGCCGAGCACCTTCAGCAGCTTCGGCAGCACGTCCTCGGCGCGCAGGTCGGCGACGGCCGCGTCCGCCATCGCCCGGGTGAGCGAGGCCCTGGTCACCCCGCCGGAGGCGACGAGCTTCTTCACCCGGTCCTCCAGCAGGTTGCCGCGGTGCACCGAGCCCTCGCCCCAGGGCGCCGCCGCGTAGTCCTCGGCCTGCTTGTTGTTCCAGGAGATGTAGTAGTCCTGGTCGACCGAGTTGGGGTGCGCGGCGGGCGCGGTGTAGTCGGCGGTGTTGGCCGCCGGGTCCCAGCCGCGCCACTCGTACGGCTGCCGTGCCCAGACCGGGAACTCGGCGTCGACGCCGTCGGCCCGCACCGGGTTGTCACCGCTGTTGTAGTAGGCGGTGTGCGCGGAGTCGGCGTAGAACCAGTTGAAGGTGAAGTTGATGTGCTGCGCGGCCTTCTGGAAGTCCTGCGGGCCCTGGACGAAGCCGGGGTCGTTGAGCATCTGGAAGCCGATGATCGAGTCGGCCTCGTGCAGGTAGGAGGAGCGCAGGGTGGTGTAGGCGACCTTCTTGCCGCCGACGGTGGCGCGGTACTGGACCGGGCCGTACTTGGTGCGCCACACCCGCATCGTGTACGAGCCGGCCTTGGTGCCGTCGGCCACGGTCGGCTTCCAGGCGTTGGCCTGCTGGACCTGGTCCATGGCCGTGCAGGTGCCGTGGTAGAGGTAGTGGTGGTCGTCCTGGCACAGCTCGACGGCGTAGGTGTCGATGATGTCCTGGCCGGAGGTCGTGGCGCTCCACGAGTAGTCCTGGCCGCGCCCGAGTTCGACGTACATGCTCAGGCCCGCGAAGGAGGCGCCGCGGGCGCTGATGCCGGGGCCCTGGATCTCCTGGAGCAGCAGCAGCTGGGGCGCGAAGTAGCCGGTCTGCGGCCCGAAGACGGCGACGGGGTGGCCGCTCGCGGTGTGCTCGCCGCCGACGACGAGGGCGTTGGACATGCCCCGCCGGGCCGAGGAGAGGGCGCTCTTCGCGGCCGTGGCGGCGGCGGTGGCCGCCGAGCGGGCGGTGGCGCTGCCGGTGCGGTCGTACAGGAGGGGTTCCTCGGTGACCGATCCGGCGTCGGGCAGGGCCTCGCCCTTCGGGGAGCCGGGCCTGGTGGCGTACGGGAAGCTCTGGCCGTCGTGGAGGGTGAGGACGGCCTCGGGGTCGTTGCGCTCGCGGAAGGACTCCCACACCCGGGTGCCCTCCTCGACGCCGTACTTGGACTGCGCGGCCATCAGGGAGAGGGCGTTGTTCACCTCGCCGCCCCCGCCGGCGCCGAACAGCGAGCCGACCACCGAGGCCAGCGCGACCAGGTCGGTGACCTTGAAGTGGTCGATGGTGCCGGCGTTGGTGATCGCGTCCTTGTGGCCGGTCAGGACGTACTCGCCGGGGAAGTAGCGTCCGGGGTCGGCGGCGTCGATGTAGGCGTTGATGCCCGCGAGGTAGGCGTTCACGTCGGCGAGGGCCTGCTGCCCGCGCGCGCCGTTCTTCGCCACGGCGCTGTCGATCTGGGCCTGGAGGTCGGCCTCGGTGTAGGGGGCGTTGCGGTAGAACTGCTGCTCCAGGCCCTGGTTGGCGGGCGCGCCGCCCGCGAAGGAGGTCAACTGGCCGCGGCCGACGTGCCGGAAGACGTCCATGAGCCACAGCCGGTCCTCAGCGGCGGCGTACCCGGCGCCGAACTCGGTGCCGTAGCGGGTGGTGCCCGTGATGTGCGGCACGCCGGTCTTCTTGTCCCGGACGATCGTGACGTCACCGCGGCCCGCGGGCTTCTCGGTGGAGGCGACCTGGTCGGCCGGGACGCCGAACGAGGCGTCGTTGAAGAAGGTGTTGATGGTGTCGTCGGTCAGGGCCGGGTAGCCCTTGGCCAGGTTCGCGTAGGGGCCGAGCTGGTCCTCGGCGTGGGCGGGCTGGGTGCCGAAGCCCTGGTTGAGGAGGATCTGGGCGAGGGTGGCGTTGCCGTTCTCGCCCGGCGGCAGGATGTCCGAGCACCGGCCGCCGCAGTGGTCGTCGGCCGCGGCGGCCCTCGGTGCCGCGTCCGCCGCCGCGACCGCTTGGGAAAAGGGTGACAAAAGACCGGCAACGAGGACGCATACGGATGCGGTCTTCAGGAACCCGGGGAATCTGTGGGGAGTTCTCACTCTGTCGAGCGCGCTGTGTGGGGTGCGCCGTGGCATGACTGCTCCTCCCGACGGGGGTGGAGCGGGACGTTACCGGCGGTATCCCCGACTTGGAAGATGAGCACGCGTCACTTTTTGGTGTCCGCGGGAGGGACATGACGGTCGAGCGGGTCGAATCCATGACGGACCACGGAAACCGGATGGAGCCGAATCGCGGGCCGGCACGTCTACCTGACGACGTCGGCAGAGCGCATGTACAGGACGACGCCGAAGTTCCCCACGTACAGCTACAGGTGCAGGTGCAGGTGTGACGGAGGTGCAGGGCGATGGCCGGTTTCCGGAGTCTGGCGAGACAGGTGAGGGATCCGCGGTGCGATCTGGCGCTGCGGCGCTACTCACTGCGCAAGTGCCTTGAGCGGTTCGCCCCTTACGGGCACCGGGCGACCTGGGACCACCTGTGCTCCCGGGCCGGGTTCGGTCCCGAGGACAGGTCTCCCGACCCGGTGCGGCTCGTGGCCGCGCTGGAGGAGCTGGAGGAGGCGCGCTCGGTGTGGCTCGACTACGAGTCCGAGTTCGCCGGGCGCCGCAGGAAGGAGAAGCACGACGGGCTGCGCCGCCCGGGCAGCGTGGACGACTGGCACCGGCTCACCTGGGGCGGCTTCGGGGTCGCGTGGTGCGACGACCCGCGGGTCCACCCGCGCCGCCCCCTGGCCGAGGTACTGCGCCGGCTGATCGCCGCGCTGGAGCGCGCGCCCGGCGCGCAGTGCCCGGTGTGCGGCGGCGAGCGGCTGGTGTGGCGCTACGGCCTGGACCACGAGCCGTCCGCCGGACCGGTCTGCGCGGACTGCGGCATCCTGGTCCCGCGCCCCGTCCTCACCCCCGAGGCACTGGCGTCCGCCCGGCGCGGGCAGCGGCTGCTGGTGTCGGCCTGACCGGGCGGGCCGCCCACGCGGCCTGAGCGGGCGGGCCCGAGCAGGCTGACGGAGCGGGCGGCCTGAGCACTCGGCCTCAGCAGGGGCAGGGGTGAGCCGGGCGCGCGCGTGCCGGGTCGGACCGGGATGCGGCGGGCGCGTGCCCGGTCGGACCGAGAGGTTGCGGGCGCGTGCCGGGTCGCCGGGATGCGGTGGGCGCGTGTCGGGTCGCCGGGATGCGGTGGGGTGTACCGGGCTGCACCGGGGGTGCCTCACCCTCGGGCCGGGGGCGGGCGGCCCCTGCGGGGCTGAGGGGTCGCGGCCCGTCCGCGCCGAGGAGCGCCCCGGTGCGGGGCGGGGCACTGTCCGGCCATGCAGGCATGTCTCAACGGAGCCCGGACGGCCGCGGACGGCGCGGCGGTGCCGCTCACCCCGCGGGCGCTGGCCGACTCCGCGGCGCGGGCCGTCGCGGCCGGCGCCACCGAGGTGGTCGTCCGGCCGCGCACGCCGTGCGGGCGGGAGAGCCTGTCGCCGCGCGTGGTGGCGCCCGCGGTCGAGGCGGTCCGGGCCCGGGTGCCCGTGGCGGTCGGAGTGGACACCGGGGGCCTGGCCGCTCCAGGCATCGTCGAGACCCGGCGCGGCGAGGCCTGGACGGAACCCGGTGCGCCGGCCCGCGCGGCACGCGTGCGGGAGTGGGCGGTGCGGCCCGACTTCGCCCGCGTCGACTGGGACGCACCGGACGCGGAGGAACTGGCCGCCGTCCTGCTCGCCCAGGGCGTCGGCGTGGAGGCGGGTCTCCGGTCGGGCACGGACGGCCCGGAGCGGTTCGCCATGTCGCCGCTCGGCCCCCGCGCACGGCCGCCCGGTCCTGCTCCACGGCAGGGAGGGCGGCGCCTGGCCGGTCCTGCGCCTGGCCGGCCGGCTGGGCCTGGCGGGCCGGGCCGGCCTCGCGGACACGCTGGTCCTGCCGGACGGGCGACGGGCCCGCTCGAACGCCGAGTTGGTCACGGAGGGCCTTCGCCTCCACGGTCACGGCAGCCGAAACCACAGCCGGAGGCGGAGCCAACAACCGTAGGCCACGCCAACGACCGTAGGCTAACGGCCGTATGCCAACAGCCGTAGGCACCTGCTCGAGTTGGCCACGGAGGGCCTTCGCCCACACGGAGACCGCAGCCGAAACCGCAGCCAGAGGCGGAGCCAACAACTGTAGGCAACAAGCGAAGCCCCCGCGGTCCTTCTCGCCAGGCCCACCGGGCGGGGCCGGAAGGGCGGCCGGCGCCCGCCTTCGCCCAGCGCATCCGCCGCTCGGGCGGGGGCGGTGGTGGTGTCAGGCCCGGTTGCTCCGGGCGGACGTGGTGCCGCCGCCGCGCTCCACCATCAGGCGCGAACCGGTGCGCTGTTCACCGAAGACGTCGTCCGGGTTGGACAGGACGCAGGTGTCCAGGGAGAGGCAGCCGCAGCCGATGCAGTCGGTCAGGTGGTCGCGCAGCCGGTTGAGCTGCTTGATGCGCTCGTCCAGTTCCGCGCGCCAGGCCGCGGAGAGACGGGCCCAGTCCTCGCGGGTGGGGGTGCGCTCCTCGGGGAGTTCGGCGAGCGCCTCACGGATCGTGGCCAGCGGGATGCCGACGCGCTGCGCGGCCCGCACGAAGGCGACCCGCCGCAGCGCGTCCCGGCTGTACCGGCGCTGGTTGCCGGTGGTGCGCCGACTGCTGATCAGGCCCTTGGCCTCGTAGAAGTGGAGGGCGGAGACGGCCGCTCCGCTGCGGGCGGACATCTGGCCCACGGTCAGCTCGTGGATCTTCTCGGGAATCTGGGGCACTCCCCAGAGCCTACCGACCCCGCCGGGTCCGGCCGCGTTGACAGGGGCCCGGGCACCGAGCATGCTAAGCAGTTGCTTAGACATGGACGTACGCGCGATGCGAGAGGCCGGGCACATGGCAGAGCCGAGGATCTTCACCTCCGCCGACGAGCTGAAGGCGGCGGTGGGCGAGCAGCTGGGGTACACCGACTGGCTGGAGATCGACCAGAAGCGGATCGACCTGTTCGCGGAGGCGACCGGCGACCACCAGTGGATCCACGTGGATCCGGAGAAGGCCGCCGCGGGCCCGTTCGGCACGACGATCGCGCACGGCTATCTGACGCTGTCGCTGCTCCCGCTGTTCGGGCCGCAGCTGATCCGCGTGGAGGGGGTGAAGATGGGCGTCAACTACGGCACGAACAAGGTCCGCTTCCCCGCCCCCGTCCCGGTCGGCTCGCGACTGCGGTCCACCGCCACGATCACGGGCGTGGACGACGTCACCGGCGGGGTGCAGGTGACCGTCGCCTTCACCGTGGAGCGGGAGGGCGGCGACAAGCCCGTGTGCGTGGCGGAGTCGGTCTCCCGCTACTACCTCTGAGCGGCACCCTGCCCGGGCGCGGTGTCCGTCCGGGCCCCGACCATGCGCAGGACGAGGTCGGCGTAGAGCGCGCCGACCTCCTCCGGGGTGCGGGGGCCCTCCACGTTGAACCAGCGGGCGACGTCGATGCACAGGGAGAGCACGGCCAGCGTCGTGCCGCGCACGTCGGGGACGTCGAACTCGCCCGCGGCCACGCCCTCCTCGATGACCGCGCGCACCTCGGCGTCGACCAGGCGGCGCAGCGCGACGATCTCGGCGCGGGCGTCCGGTCCGAGGGAGTCGAGTTCGTACTGGACGACGCGCGCGGTGGTGCGCCCGCGCGCGTGCCAGCGGACGAAGGAGCTGACGGCGTCGGCGAGCCGCTCGGTCGCGCTGCCCTCGCGCCGGGCCGCGGTGCGCAGGATCTCCAGCGCCTTCTCGTGGCCGATCCGACTGATGCGGTGGAGCAGCTCTTCCTTGGTCTTGTAATGGATGTAGAGAGCGGCGGGGCTCATGCCGGCGCGGCCGGCGATGTCGCGGGTCGTCGTCGCGTGGTAGCCGCGCTCGGCGAAGGCCTCCACAGCCGCCACGAGCAGCCGCCGGGCCGCGTCAGGGGTGACCTCGGCCCACGGCTGCGCGTCCTGGCCGGCCGTCTCCTCCGCCGTACTCATCGCTCGTTCGACCCCTCTCTGCGTCCGGGGGTCCACCATACCGCCGAAGCTGAGCGGGCGCTTAGCATCCCCGGTCGGCGGGGTCGTACACCCGGGGCACGGGGCGGGCGAGGCGCGGGGTACGAGCAGAGGGGCGGCCCGGCTGCGGGATGCGGGGTTCGGGGCGGGGGTTGCGGGTTCAGATCTGGGGTGCGGGTTCAGATCTTCTCGAAGGGGTCGTGCTCGGCGAGCAGCTTCTCCAGGCGCGCCTGGTCGACCCGGCTGACGATCTGGCCGGCCTCCTGGCGGTCGCGGATCACCTTGGCGAGCGTGAAGGCGGAGGTGACGAGGTACAGGACGGCGATTCCGAGGAAGGACCGGACCCAGGCATCGGCGTCCAGCCGGAAGATCCCGATGGCGGTGGCCGTCATGGCGACGGCGAACGAGGCGACGGCCTGCCCGTAGAAGGCGGCCGTGCTCTGCTGCTTGACCGGTGTGTCACTCATGCGGTTCAGCATCGGCGGGTGTGGCCCCCGCCACATCCGCCGGGATACTCAGTCCACGTACTCAGAAACGCGCCGCTCGCCCTGGTCCGCCCGGCCCACCGCCGCCCTCCCCGCCTCACCGGCCCCCGGCCGCGCCTTCACGTCCCACCGGTCCCCCGTCTCACGACGGCGCCGTCGCGTCCCACCGGTCCCCGGCCAATCGCCGCACTCCCGCGTCCCACCAGCCCCCTCCCCCGCCAACCGGACCAGGCTGGCTCGCTCCCCCGTGACCCGCCCCGGGTTCCGCCCCGGCCCGCCCCGGCCTCAGAACGCCGAGACGCCCGTCAGCGCTCGTCCGATGACGAGCTTCTGGATCTGGCTCGTGCCCTCGTAGAGGGTCATCACGCGGGCGTCGCGCAGCAGCTTGCCCACCGGGTACTCGTCGATGTAGCCGTAGCCGCCGAAGACCTGGAGGGCGTTGTTGGCGGCGCGCACGGCGGCCTCCGAGGCGAAGAGCTTGGCCTTGGAGGACTCGACGGCGAACGGCTGCCCGCGGTCGACCAGGTCCGCGACCCGCCAGGTCAGCAGGCGGGCGGCGTCCACGTCGACGGCGATGTCGCTGATCAGCTCCTGGACGAGCTGGTGGTGCGCGATGGACCGGCCGAACTGCTCGCGCTCGCCGGCGTGCCGGACGGCCGCGTCCAGGGCGGCCTGGGCTATGCCGACACAGCCCGCCGCCACCGACATCCGGCCCTTGGCCAGCGCCGACATGGCGACGGAGAAACCCTTGCCCTCCGGGCCCAGCATCGCGGAGGCCGGCACGCGCACGTCCTGGAGGACGAGTTCGGCGGTGGCCTGGCCGCGCAGGCCCAGCTTGCCGTGGATGGTGCGGCGGCTCAGACCCGGGGTGTCGGTGGGCACCAGGAAAGCGGTCACGCCCTTGTGGCCGGGCGCGTCGGTGGAGCGGGCGAAGAGCAGGACGACGTCGGCCCAGGTGCCGTTGGTGATGAACATCTTGCTGCCGTTGACGACGAAGTCGTCGCCGTCGCGCACCGCCCGGGTCGTGAGGCTGCCCGCGTCGGAGCCGGTGCCGGGCTCCGTCAGGCCGAAGCAGCCGACGTACGCGCCGGAGGTCAGGCCCGGCAGCCAGCGCCGCTTCTGCTCCTCGTCGCCCCAGGCGGCGATGGTCTTGGCGACCAGGCCGAGCGAGACGGAGACGATCCCGCGCACGGAGGAGTCGCCGCGGCCCAGCTCCTCGGTCACCAGGCAGTAGGAGAGGTGGTCGCCGCCGCTGCCCCCGTACTCCTCGTCGACGGTCAGCCCGAGGAAGCCGACCTCGCCGAGCTTCTTCACGATGGACCGGTCCACTTCCTCGGCACGGTCCCAGGCCACGACGTGGGGGGTGATCTCCCGCTCGACGAAGTCCCGGGCGAGCTGCCGCACCGCGGTCTGCTCCTCGCTGAGGCCGAGGTTCATGACGGTTCCCCCCACAGATGACGAATCTTGAAAGTCGTACATTTAAATTACCACTGCTAGTTTTACGGCGCAGCCCTACTATGTGCGCCATGGCCCGACCGCGCAAGCCCCTCCTGAGCACCGACCGCATCGTCGCGACGGCGCGGGACCTCGTGGACGCGGAGGGCCTCGCGGCCGTCTCCACCCGCCGGCTCGCGGCCGAACTGGGCGTCAGCGGTCCCTCCCTCTACAACCACTTCCGCACCAAGGACGAGATCCTGGAGGCGGTCGCGGACTCGGTGAGCGCCCAGGTCGACCTGTCGATGTTCGAGGACGGCCGCGACTGGCGGACCGCGCTGCACGACTGGGCCGTCTCCTACCGGGCCGCGCTGCGCGCCCACCCGAACATCGTCCCGGTCCTGGCCCGCGGCCCCGGCCGCCGGCCGGCCGCGCTGCACCTGGCGGACGCCGTGTACGGCGCGATGGTCGACGCGGGCTGGCCGCCCGCGCAGGCCACCTCCATCGGCGCGCTCATGCGGTACTTCGTCATGGGCTCCGCGCTCGGCTCCTTCGCCGGCGGCTTCGTGGACGACGCCGGTGCCTACGACCCCGCCGACTACCCGCACCTGGGCCAGGCCCACCTGCTCGCCGAGCAGCAGGAGAAGATCGACGAGCGGGCCTTCGAGACGGGCCTCGCGGCGCTCCTGGACGGGCTGGCGCAGCAGTACGCGCAGAGCGCGGCGGACGCGGCGGGGGCGGCCGACCCGGAGGACGCGACGGACCCGACGAGCGCGACGGACGCGGCGGGGGCGGCGGACGCGACGAGCGCGACGGACGCGAAGGCCGGACGGTAGGGGCAGGACGCGAGGGCCGGACGGGGCGGGCCTCCACGAAGGCCGGGCGGGACGAGCACCACGCGAGGGCCGGGCAGGAGACGTAGGCCGGGCGGGACGCGAAGGCCCGGAGGACGGGCAGGGCCCTCGACCGGACGGGAGACATGGACCCGGCAGGACGCGAAGGCCCGGAGGACGGGCAGGGGCCCTCGACCGGGCGGGAGACGTGGCGTGCGCGCCCACCGTTCGGCGGGTGCCGAACCGTCCGTGCCGCATGCTGGGACGCATGACCTCGAAGGACCCCCAGGCGCCCGGGCTGGCCGCGCTCGCCGGGCTGATCGCCGACGAGACCCGGGCCGCCTGTCTGCTGGCGCTGCTCGACGGGCGGGCGTGGACGGCCGGCGAGCTGGCCCGGCACGCGGGCGTGGCCGCCTCGACGCTCAGCGAACACCTGGGCAAGCTCGTCGCGGGCGGTCTGCTCGCCGAGGAGCGTCAGGGCCGTCACCGCTACGTCCGGCTCGCCGGCGCGCGGGTGGCCCAACTGGTCGAGGACCTGGCCGCGCAGGTCGCCCCGGCGGCGGCGCGCCGGCCGCGCACCCTGCGGGAGGCCGGCGCCGGCTCCGCGATGGCCCGGGGCCGCACCTGCTACGACCATCTCGCCGGGCGGCTCGGCATCGCCGTCACGGACGCGCTGACCGGGCGCGGACTGCTGCGCCAGGACACCGGTTTCGCGCTCACGGACGCGGGGCTGGACTGGTTCGGCGCGGCGGGCATCTCCCTGGACCGCCGGGGCAGGCGTCCGCTCGCACGGGCCTGCCTCGACTGGACAGAACGGCGCCCCCACCTGGCCGGGGTCGCCGGAGCCGCCCTGTGCCGGCACGCCCTGGACGCCGGCTGGTGCGTGCGCATCGGCTCGGAGCGGGCGGTGAAGGTCACCCCGGCCGGCGAGCACGCGCTGGCCGAGCTGCTCGGCATCGGACGGGCCGCGCTGAGCTGAGTTCCGGCCGCGGCGGCAGGCGGCGTGCCGTGCCCGGCCGGGGTGGCGGTGCCGCGGGCGCGGCCACCCCGGCGGGGCTCAGAACACCACGAGCGCCCGGCCGCCCTTGCCGGCCCGCATGTTCTCGAAGGCGGCCGGGATGCCGTCCAGGCCGATCCGCTCGGTCACCAGCGCGTCCAGGTCCAGGCGCCCGGCGCGGACGTGTCCGGCGAGCACGGGCAGGTCCTCGGCCGGGTCGCAGTTGCCGTAGACACAGCCGCTCAGGGTGCGGCCCCAGTGGAAGATCTCCAGGGCGTTGAAGGTGACCTGCTGGTCCTTGCCGCCGATGCCGACGACGGTGGTCCGGCCGCCGCGGCGGGTGGACTCCCAGGCGGCGCGGATGGAGACGGCGCGGCCCACGCACTCCACGGAGACGTCGACGCCCTGCCTGCCGGTGAGTGCGCGGATCTCGCGCGGGGTGTTCTCCGAGGCGACGACGTAGTCGGTGGCACCCGCGCAGCGCGCCAGTTCCTCCTTGGCGGGGCTCACGTCGACGGCGATGATCCGCGCGGCGCCCGCGATCCGGGCGGCCTGGAGGGTGGCGAGTCCGACGCCGCCCGCACCGAAGACGGCCACCGTCTCCCCGGCCCGCACCCGGGCCGAGTGGTGGACGGCGCCGTAGCCGGTGAGGACGGCGCAGCCGAGGAGGGCGGCGTCGGTGAGCGGGACGCCGTCGGGCAGGGGCAGGACGCAGGAGGCGGCGACGACCGTCTCCTCGGCGAACGCGGCGACGTTCAGTCCGGGGTGCAGGTCGGTGCCGTCGGCGGTGCGGGCGTGGACGCCGGCGGCGCCGGTCAGCGCGTCGGCGCACAGCCAGACCTCGCCGAGCGAGCAGGCGTGGCAGGTGCCGCAGGAGGGCGCCCAGTTGAGGACCACGGCGTCGCCCGGGGCGACGTGGGTGACGCCGTCACCGACGGCGAGCACGGTGCCCGCGCCCTCGTGGCCGAGGACGGCGGGGACGGGGACCCGCATGGTGCCGTCGGTCAGGGAGAGGTCGGAGTGGCAGACCCCGGCGGCGGCCAGCCGCAGGCGCACCTGGCCGGGGCCGGGTTCGGGCAGTTCGATCCGGGTGATCTCCAGCGGTGAGCCGATGGCGGGCAGGACGGCGGCACGTACGGCCATGACGCGTGACTCCCTTAGAACTGGAGGGACTTGGTCTGGAGGTATTCGGTGAGTCCGTGTGCGCCGAGTTCGCGGCCGACGCCGGAGGACTTGTAGCCGCCGAAGGGGGCCAGCGGGTTGAACCGGCCGCCGTTGATGTCGACCTGGCCGGTGTCCATCCGGCGGGCGAAGGCGACCGCCTCGGCCTCCTCGCCCGCCCAGACGGCGCCGGCGAGGCCGTAGACCGTGCCGTTGGCGATGCGCAGTGCGTCGTCCTCGTCGTCGTAGCGCAGGATCGACAGGACCGGCCCGAAGATCTCCTCCTGGGCGATGGTCATGCCCGGGGTGACGTCGGCGAAGACGGTCGGGCTGACGTAGTAGCCCCGCTCGCGCGGGGATCCGGGGCCGCCGGCGACCAGGCGCGCGCCCTCGGCGACGCCCTGCTCGATGTAGCCGCGCACCCGGGCGAGCTGCTCGGCGTTGACGAGGGGGCCGATGCGGTCGCCGTACTTGGCGGCGGCCGTGGCGGCCAGTTCGACCGCCTCGTCGTAGCGGTCGCGGTGGACCAGCATACGGGTCCAGGCGCTGCACGTCTGGCCGGAGTTGGACATGACGTTGGCGACGCCGACGTTCACCGCCTTGGCCAGGTCGGCGCTGGGCAGGATGACGTTGGCGGACTTGCCGCCCAGTTCCAGGGCGACCCGCTTGACGGCGGCACCGGCCGTCGCGCCGATCCGCCGGCCCACCGCGGTGGAACCGGTGAAGGAGACCAGGTCGACGCCGGGGTGTCCGGCGAGCGCCTGCCCGGCGACCGGGCCGAGGCCGGTGACCAGGTTGAAGACCCCGGCCGGGATCCCGGCCTCGTCGACGGCCTCGGCGAAGAGCTGGGCGGTGAGCGGGGTGTCCTCGGCGGGCTTCAGCACCACGGTGCAGCCGGCGGCGAACGCGGGGGCCGCCTTGGCGACGATCTGGTGCAGCGGGTAGTTCCAGGGCGTGATGGCGCCGACCACGCCGGCCGGCTCGTGCAGGACGGTGGAGTTGCCGACGCGCTCCTCGAAGGCGTACGTCGCCGCGAGGTCGGCGTAGGACGCGGCGACCGCGATCGGCAGGCCCGCGTGGACGGTCTGGGAGAACGGCAGGGGTGAGCCCAGTTCGGCGGTGACGGTCTCGGCGATCTCGTCCTTGCGGGCCGCCAGGACGTCCCGCAGGGCGGCCAGGCGCGCGGCCCGCTCGGCCGGCGCGGTCGCCGCCCAGCCGGGGAAGGCGGCGCGGGCGGCGCGCACCGCGGCGTCGACATCCTCGGCGGTGCCGGCGGGCACGGTGGCGAATACCTGTTCGTCGGCGGGGTTCACCACCTCGATGACGTCCCGGTCCGGGGCGGGGCGCCAGGCGCCGTCGATGTACATGCCGTCGTGTGCCTTCATCGTGCTCCTCCGGGGCGGGGGCGTCGTCGCGCTCCGTCGCGCGTCACGACCTCGACAGCCCCATAAACTAGCGCCGATAGTTTTGCGGCGCCAGGGACGCACCCGCGCCCGGAGCCGGGGCACATGACGGGCGGGTCGGGAAGGGCGGGCACCGGCCCGAGAGCCGGGCACGTGACGGACGGAACGGACGGAACGGACGGGCAGGGACCCCGCCCGGCGGCCGGGCCCGGGACCGGGCCGGGCGACCAGGGGCCCGGAGCAGATGGCCAGATGCCCGGAGACCGGACGGCCAAGGGCCCGGACCGGGGCGGTCAGGGGCCCAGGGTGGCGCGGCCCGCTGGGGCCGGCGCCCTGCCCCGGGTGCGGTTCACTTCGTCGACGTCAGATGGGCGAAGACGACCACGTTGCTGGAGTAGCCGGTCCGGCGGGTGTAGAGGCCGCCGCAGGTGATGACGTGCAGTTCGGGTCTGCGGGCGGGTCCGTACACCTCCTTGTCGGGGAAGCGGGCCTTGTCGAAGACCCGCACCTTGTCGACGGTGTAGACGGCGGTACGGCCGTCCGCGCGCCGCACCTCGATGCGGCGGCCCGGCGGGAGCTGGCCGAGGGCGGCGAAGACGGCGGGGCCGGTCCTGGTGTCGCGGTGCCCGACCGCGAGTGCGGTGCCGGACTCCCCCGGCGTGGGGCCGCCCCGGTACCAGCCGACCAGCTTGGGCTTGTCGACCGGCGGCGTCTGGAGCTGCCGGTCCGCGTCGAGGCCGATCCCGGTGACGGGCGCGTCGATGCCGAGGGAGGGGATGCGCAGGGAGGCCGCCGGGGAGCGGGGCAGCGGCCGGGGCGGGGGTGCGGCGGGGGCCGTGCCGTCCCGGGGGCCGGAGCGCTCGCCGTCCGCGCCCGCGCCGCCGGAACCGCCGCCGCCCGGCCCGTCGCCCTCCGCCTCCTGCGGCCCTTCCGTCCCCGCGGTGGCCGTGGCGGCGGCGCGCGGTCCGGCCGCCCGCTGCGGCGCGCCGTGGTCGCGGTGCCCCTCGCACCGCATCCCCACCGTCACCAGGACGGCCGTCAGCACGGCCGTCCTGGCGAGGCGGTAGGCGCGCCTCAGCCGCCAGGGCCTGCGTCCGCGCCTACGCGGCACCATCGGTACGCCGGCGGTTCAGCCGGAGGTACGCGACCCCGCCGACGACGACGAGTCCGACGGCCGCGGCCCCGGCCACCGGGGTGAACGCGGCGGCCGAGGCCAGGCCGCCGCCACCCGCGTGCACGCCGCCCCGGGGGCCCTGCGGGTCCTGCTTGGCCGCCGGTCCGCCGTGCTGGTCGCCGCCGCGCTGGTCGCCGCCTTCCCGGTCGTGGTCCTCGATCTGGCCTCCGGGTCCCTGCGCGCCTTCCTTGCGTCCGTTCTCCTCACGGCAGTTGACGTGGAAGATCTTCTCCTTGGGGACGCCCGCGACGGTCCACATGAGCTTGTACTGCCCGTCGGCCAGCCCGAGCGGGTCGGTGTGTCCGGCACCGGCGGCCAGCGCGATGGTGCCGGTCACGGTGGCGCTGGTGGGCAGCGGGGGCATGGCCTGGATGGTGTAGCCGATGGTCGGCAGGACGTCGAAGTTGACGGCGTCCAGGTAGAACCGGCAGACCACCGGGTCGTCCTTGGAGACGCCGAAGGGCACGCCCACCCGGTGGATCTTGATGTCGCCGGCTTCCCCCTGGGCCACGGCGACGGGCGCTGCCAGCCACGTGGCACCCGCCGCGGTCAGGGCCGTCAGGGCCGCGGCGGCACGGACGCGGGAGCCGAGGGTGCGTGGGAGTGTCAGGGTGGGCATGCGCGTTCCTCCGAGTCAGACGATTTTCATACAAATCGCTCTTTCACCTGACTCTCTTTCACATCAACCCCTGGGTTCACCGCACCTCGCCCCGACGCGCCGCCCCCTGTCATCCGTCCGGCGCAACGGAACGCCGCACACGCCCGCCGTACGTGGCACACGCGGCGGCGTTCACGGCGCGCGGCCACCGTGCACGGCACACGGCCGGCGTACAGCGCGGGAGCGCACGCCCGGCGTGCGGCACAGGTCCGGCGCACAGCGCGTGCCAGGTGCAGGCACGCGCCCGGCGCACAGCGCGTGTCAGGAGCAGGCACGCGCCCGGCGCACGGCACGGGCCCCGTGTACGGCACGTGCCCGGCCACGGCACACGGGGTCCGCTCAGTCCAGCACCCGGCCCAGGTACGCCCGCAGCAGCTCCCGCATCTCGCCGATGATCTCCTCGTCGCCGCCGGGGTCGACCCGGAAGGCGAGCTGGACGAGGGTGTCGGCGGTCTCCACGGCTATCAGGAACGTGCGGCGCAGATCGTCGCCGGGTTCCTGGCGCAGGTGGCCGGCCAGCAGCTGGGTGAGGAGCTCGGCGAGGCGGTGGTTGGGCTCGGCCTGACGTGCGCCGAGCGGTATCTGGTTGCCGAAGTCGACGAGCGAGAACCCGGGGGCGGTGCGCTTCATCGCCAGGTACTCGTCGAGCACGGCGTCCAGGGCGGAGCGCCAGCCGCCGTCCGCCGTCTCCTTCAGGCGGTCCCGTACGCGTTCGGTGTAGCGCTCCAGGTTGCGGTGGGCCAGCGCGTCGGCCATCGCTCGCTTGTTGCCGAAGAACCGGTAGACCGAGCCGATGGGCACGCCGGCGCGCAGGGCGACGGCACGCGTGCTCAGCGCGTCGTAACCGACCTCGTCGAGGAGATCGGCGCAGGCGTCGAGGATCCTGGTCAGCCGTTCGGCGCTGCGCCGCTGCACGGGCGCGCGGCGGAGCGGGGTCGCATGGGGCACGGCCCTCATCATGCCTGTCCGCGGCAGCCGGGTGAAGCGCGCCCGGATGCACGTGCCGGGACCGCCGGTGCCCCCGGCGCGCGCACGGCACACCCCACGCCCGCATCCGCCACCGCACCGCCACCCGCCGGGGACGCCCCACCGGCCGCCGGCGCCCCACCGTCCGCGTACGTCGTACCACCCGCGGGCGCCACCCCACTCGCCGCTGCCGCCCCACCCCCTGCGGGCGCCCTACCCCCTGCCCGCGTCACCCCGCCCGCCCGCGTCGCCCCACCCCCGGGCGTCGCCCCACCCCCGGGCGTCGCTCCGACTCCGGGCACGGCGCCCCTCCCGGGCGTCGCACCACCCCTCGCCGTCGCGTCCTCCCCCGCCGTAGCACCGTCTCCCCGCGCCGCGCCCTCCCCCGCCGTCGCGCCCTCCGTGGCGTGCGGGTCGGACGCCGTGATGTCGGCCGTGCTCTGCACCGGCTTGCCGGACACCGCCCACACCGTGTCGTCGTCGGCGTACAGCCGGGCCGTGACGTGGTGGGTACCGCGGGGGACCAGGCGGGCGGAGAGGCGGTACTCGGGGGTGCGCAGACGGCCGACGGGACGGCCGTCGACCAGCAGCCGGGCGAGGCCGCGCCCGGCGGCGGGGCGCGCCGCGGTGCCGGCCGGGGAGAAGCGGAAGCGGCGGACGGTCAGCCGCACGTCCCAGCTGCCGGCGGCGTCCGGCCGCACCTCGACACCGATCTCCGGCGCGTCCTTCCTGTCCACCTCGCGAAAGGCCCGCCCCTCCTCGTCGGTGTGGCCGGTGATCCTGCCCACCGGGCCTGCCGATTTCCCTTCCCCGCTCCCCCGCG
The DNA here is from genome assembly GCF_040703815.1 of Streptomyces sp. NPDC006743. NCBI lineage: Bacteria > Bacillati > Actinomycetota > Actinomycetes > Kitasatosporales > Streptomycetaceae > Streptomyces > Streptomyces sp. NPDC006743. The sequence continues at coordinate 102,762 of NZ_JBEYJA010000015.1, forward strand.
CGCCGCCCGCGCCGCACCCCGCCGACCCGGCGAGCAGCACGGCACAGACCGCGAGCGCGGCGAGAGGCCGGCGCGTCCACCACGTCATGCACCGGAGAGTAGAACAGCGGTCCGACGGCCGGATCCCTCTCAGGTCGGGTTCCGGCCGTCCGCCGCAAGGAGGGCCCGTGGCCCTCTTGCGCACGCGAAAACGCAATCCTACGGTGACCCATAGGAATCGGGTTGCAAGGGAGCGATCATGAGCGGGGACGCACGCAAGACCGCCGAGGCACTGGAGTACCTCTCCGGATTCGGCAACGAGCACAGCTCGCAGGCCGTTGCGGGCGCGCTGCCCGAGGGCCGCAACTCGCCCCAGCGCGCCCCCCTCGGGCTCTACGCGGAGCAGCTCAGCGGTACGGCGTTCACCGAGCCCAGGGCGCACAACCGCCGCTCGTGGCTGTACCGCATCCGCCCCTCGGCGGCCCACCCGGCGTTCGCCCGCACCGGCAACGGCACGCTGCGCACGGCGCCCTTCACGCAGACGGTGCCCGACCCGAACCGGCTGCGCTGGAACCCGCTGCCGGAGCCGGGGCGGGGCACGGACTTCCTCGCGGGCCTGTGGACCCTCGGCGGCAACGGCGACGTCGCCCAGCGCACCGGCATGGCGGTGCACCTGTATCACGCCAACTCCTCGATGGAGCGCGTCTTCAGCGACGCGGACGGCGAGCTGCTGATCGTGCCGGAGCGCGGCGGCCTGCTGCTGCGCACGGAGTTCGGCCTGCTGCACGCCGAGCCGGGCCATGTGGCGCTGATCCCGCGCGGGGTGCGCTTCCGCGTCGAGCTGCTGGACGCGAGCGCCCGCGGCTACGTCTGCGAGAACTACGGCGCCCCCTTCCGCCTCCCCGACCTCGGTCCGATCGGCGCCAACGGCCTCGCCAACGCCCGGGACTTCCGCGCACCGGTCGCCGCCTACGAGGACGTGGACGGTCCGGTGGAGGTGGTGAACAAGTTCTGCGGCAACCTCTGGGCGGCCACCTACGACCACTCCCCGCTCGACGTCGTCGCCTGGCACGGCAACCATGTGCCGTACGTCTACGACCTGCGCCGCTTCAACGTGATCGGGACGATCTCCTACGACCATCCCGACCCGTCGGTCTTCACGGTGCTCACCTCGCCGAGCGACACCCCGGGCCTGGCCGGCGTGGACTTCGTCGTCTTCGCGCCGCGCTGGCTGGTGGGCGAGGACACCTTCCGGCCGCCGTACTTCCACCGGAACGTGATGAGCGAGTACATGGGCCTGATCGAGGGCGCCTACGACGCCAAGGCGGAGGGTTTCGTGCCGGGCGGCGGCTCACTGCACAACATGATGTCGGCGCACGGGCCGGACCGGGAGACCTTCGAGCGGGCGAGCACGGCCGAACTGGCGCCGCAGAAGATCGACGACGGGCTGGCGTTCATGTTCGAGACGCGCTGGCCGCTCACGCTCACCCCGCACGCGGCCCGGGCGGACCACCTCCAGCTGCGCTACGACGACGTCTGGCAGGGCATGGAGAAGCACTTCAGGCCGTTGCACTGAGCGGGTCAGACCGGTACGGATAGGCCGTGACCTCCTTTGCTCCGGATTCGATCGTCCTGAACCGCAAGCTGCCGCTGTGGTACCAGGTGTCCCAGTCGCTGCGCGCCTCCATCCTCGGCCGCTCTCCCCGGGACCCGCTGCGTCTGCCCACGGAGGAGCAGCTGGCCGGGCACTACGGCGTGAGCGTGCTGACCATGCGGCAGGCGCTGAAGGAGCTGGAGGACGAGGGGCTGATCACCCGGCACCGGCGGCGCGGCACGTTCATCGCGCCGGCCGCCCACCGGGGCGCCCCGGTGCGGCTGCTCGGCTCGGTGGACGCGATCGTGGCCCAGCAGTCCGGCATGACGACCGAGCTGCTGGACCACGGCCCGGCGCCGGTGACCGGCGAACTCGCCGAGTTCTTCCCGGACCTGGAGGAGGTGGCGGCCTATCACCGGCTGCGCAGCGACGAGAAGACGGGCGAGCCCACCAACCACGCCCGCAACTACGTCCGTCCGGAGCTGGCCGAGCGGATAGCGCCGCAGGACCTGGTGCGCTGGCCGATGACCAAGGTGCTGCGGGACGTGGTGGGCGCCGACATCAGCCGGATCACGGACACCGTGCAGGCGCGGCTGGCCGACCCGGAGACGGCGCGGCTGCTGGAAGTGCCGCTGCTCAGCCCCATCCTGCACTACACGGGGATCACCTACGACGGTGCGGGCAGGCCGCTGGACGTGGTGGTCATCCACTACCGCGGGGACCGCTTCTCCTTCACGGTCACGCTCGACGCGACGTGACCTGCGCGCCGTCGCCGCGTCGTACGATGCCCGGCGTGACGCACGACGACGCCCCGCTGCTGGCGGACCTCATGCCGTGGTCCGTCGCACCGCCGCGGCTGGGCCGGGCATGGCCCGCGGCCCCGGACCCGGCGAGTCTCAAGGCCCGCTGGGACGCCCTGCTGAAGGCGGCGGGGCCCGACCGGGAGACCCTGTTCGAGCCGACCCGCTCCCGCACCCCGTACACCGCGGTGGGGCAGCTGCCGGGCCGCTCCGGCGGCACGGAGCCGCTGGTACGGGCCTCGGGGCCGTGTCCGGAGCCGGTCCGGGTGCTGATGGCACCCTTCGACGAGCAGTGGCTGCTGCCGGACAACCGGCTGATCGACGCGGCCCGGCCCGAGCTGTGGCGGGTGGCGGACGAACGGCAGATCTTCGTGGTGGAGACGGGCGCGGCCGCGGGCACCGCGGAGCCGGCGCTGCTGGCGACGTCGCTGCCGCCGTTCCCGCGGCCGGGCCGGATCCGCCCGCTGTACCGCCGCCCGGGGGCGCGGGAGCCGAACCTGGCGCCCGGACTGTTGGAGTACCTGGCGGCCCGTCTCGGGCACCGGCCCGACCCGGTCGACGTGCTCGCCTGGGCGCTGGCGGCGGCCCGGCCGGGTCCGGGGGGCCTCGCCGTCCCGCTCACCGCGGACGCCGGGCGGTGGGCACGGGGCGTCGAGGCGGGGCGCCGGGCGCTGTGGCTGATGCGCCGCGACGGTGAGCGGCCCAGGCTGCCCGGCGGGCGCCGCCCCTACGTCCGCGCGCCCCTGCCGGCCCGCCCGCTCGCCCTCCGCTACGACCGGGACGAGGAGACCCTCCACCTCGAGGGGGGCCGCATCTCGCCCGTGCCCGCGGCGGCCTGGGACTTCACGGTCGGCTCGGTACGGGTCCTGGAGCAGTGGTTCACGGCCCGCACGGCCGAGGGCGAACCGGGCACCCTGTCGGCGCTCCGCCCGGCCGCCTGGCCGCAGACGTGGACCTCGGAGCTGCTGGAACTCATCACCGTCCTGGCGCTGCTGGGCGAAGCGCGAGCCGGCGGGGAGGCGGCGGCGCCGGAGGCGGGGGACGCCGTCACGGCCGCCGATCTGCGGGCGGCGGGGGTGCTGCCGGTCCCGGATGCGGCCCGCCGGCCGGCCTCGGTCCTCGGCCTCGTGGAAGAGGGCCCCGGGGGCCAGTTCACCCTGATCTGACGGCCGGGCCCCGCGGGGCGTGCGACACGGACCGCCGCACGGACCGCCGCCGGACCGGGCCGGCCGGTTCCCCGGTGCCCCGCACGCCCGCACGTCTCCCGCGCCCGTACGCCTCCCGCGCGTCCACGCCGTGCGCGGCGGCCGCGCATGCCCTGGCCGTGCCGGACGCGCGCGCCCCATCCGCGCGGCGCGTCGGCGGCGCCTGCCTCAGCCGCGCGGCGCGAAGCCGTCCAGGACGCGCCCCAGGGCCCGTTCGAACACCGCCTCCAGATCGATGGGCCCGGCGTCCTCCGTGAAGGAGGCCGCCAGCCTCGGATAGGCGCCGGTGGCGATCTGGCTGCCCAGGTAGGCGATCCGCACCGCCGTCTCCTGCTCCTCCGACCAGGGCAGGGAGCGGGTGCGTTCGGCGACGGCCAGCTCGTTGGAGACGTACATGGTCACCACGGCGTTGACCATGGCGATCAGCTCCATCTTGGTGCCGTAGGACGCCTCCAGCGGGTCCAGGCAGCCCAGGCAGTGCTCCAGGTAGCGCAGGACGTTGGGACTGAAGCCGTAGACGCCCGACATCAGGCGCGGCAGCCAGGTGTGGCGGCGCATGAGGTCCCGGGACTGGTGGCCCACGCGGAGCATGTCGGCGCGCCAGTCGCCGCTGGGCTCCCACAGCTCGTGCTCGCCGCTGACGGCGTCCACCATCAGCTCGTGCAGGTCCTCCTTGCGGGGGACGTAGTTGTACAGCGACATGGTGCCGCAGCCCAGCTCGGCGGCGACGTGCCGCATCGAGACCGCGTCCAGACCGCCCGCGTCGGCCAGCCGGACGGCCGCCGCCGCGATGTCGGCGCGGGTGTAGGCAGGCCGCGGTCCCCGCCCCGCCCGTTCGGGGCGGGACCAGATCACTTCGGGTCGGGCCGGTCGGCCAGCCATGGATCATCACCTCGCCCCCTCATCCTAGTTACGTACACCGTACGTAGTGCGCTATGGTCGACGCATGACAACTACGTACGCTGTACTTAGTGAAGGTCTGGAGAAGCGTTTCGGGGACGTCCGTGCCGTGCGCGGCCTGGACCTGGCGGTGGCCGAGGGCACGGTCTGCGGCGTTCTCGGGCCGAACGGCGCGGGCAAGACGACGGCCGTGCGGCTGCTGACCACGCTGCTGCGGCCGGACGCCGGCTCGGCCCGGGTGGCCGGGTGCGACCTGGTGCGCGACCCGGCCGCCGTGCGCCGCCGGATCGGGGTCACCGGGCAGGACACGTCCGTGGACGCGGACCTCACCGGGCGGCAGAACCTGCGGCTGTTCGCCCGGCTGCACCGCGTCGCCGGCGGGGCGGCACGCACGAGCGAACTGCTGGAGCGGTTCGGTCTCACGGAGGCCGCCGACCGGACCGCGTCGACCTACTCGGGCGGGATGCGCCGCCGCCTCGACCTCGCGGCCAGCCTGCTGCGTCCGCCGGCCGTCCTGTTCCTGGACGAGCCGACCACCGGCCTCGACCCGGCCAGCCGCAACCGCATCTGGGACGCCGTGCGCGAGCTGAAGCAGCAGGGCACGACGGTGGTGCTGACCACCCAGTACCTGGAGGAGGCCGACCGGCTGGCCGACGACATCGCCGTGGTGGACCGGGGCCGCATCACGCAGACCGGATCACCGGCCCAGCTCAAGGCCCTGATCGGCACGCACGCCGAGGTCGTCGTCGCCCACCCGGACGAGATGACACGGGCGGCGGCCGTCCTGGACCGGCTCACCGGCAGCGAGCCGGTGTTCGACCACGAGCGGGGCGCCGTCGGCGCGGTCGCCACCGACCCCACCCTCACCCTGCCCCGCCTGGTGCGCGAACTGGACGCGGCGGGAGTGCCGCTGCTCGACGCGAGCCTGCGGCCGCCCACCCTGGACGACGTCTTCCTCCGGCTGACCGGACCCGCCCACGACAGCGAGGAGATCGCGGCATGAGCACGCTCACGTACGACGGCACGGCGATGGTGGGCCGGCAGCTGCGCCGGGTCCGCAACAACCCGGGCCTGGCGATCCTCACCCAGATCATGCCCATCAACATGCTGCTGTTCTTCGGCTACGTCTTCGGCAGCGCCCTGGCGATGCCCGGCCGGGAGTACCGTGCCTTCCTCGTGCCGGGGCTGCTGGCGGCGACGGCGGCCGGCGGGATCATGACGGGGATGTTCCAGGCCGCGCAGGACACCCACCGGGGAGTGATGGACCGGTTCCGCGCCATGCCGGTGAGCCGGGCGGCCGTGCCGCTCGGGCAGGCGGTGGCCGACCTCGTCGTCAGCGCGGCGGGCACGGTGCCGCTGCTGCTGGTCGGCCTGGCCGTGGGCTGGCGGATCGAGGGCGGCGCGGGACGGGCGGCGGGCGCCGTGGGACTGCTGCTGCTCTTCCGGTTCGCGTGCACCTGGGCCGGGATCCTGCTGGGGCTGCTCACGCGCAGCGAGGAGGCGGCCGGTCAGCTCGGCGCCTCGACCTTCGTCCTGCCGCTGCTGTCCAACGCCTACATCCCCACCGGCAATCTGACCCCCTGGCTGCGCACCCTGGCCGAGTGGAACCCGATCAGCGCGGTGACGACGGCCCTGCGCGACCTCTTCGGCAATGCGGCGGTGCCCCGGCACGCCGCCTGGCCGACGGCCCACCCGGTCGCCGGGACGCTGGCCTGGTGCGCGGTGCTGCTCGCCGTGTGCGCGCCGCTGGCGGTACGGCGGTACGCGCGCGCCGGGGGCTGACGCAGGGGGTGGAGTGCGGGCCCCGGCGGGCCGGTGGGCGGGGGCCGGTCCGAGCACCGGCCCGAAGACCGGACCGGACACCGGCGGTGGCACGCCGAACGGGCGCCGCGGGCCGTGGGGATGGCGGACGGCGGGACCGCGGCGCGGTACGGGACGGTGTGGTGATCCGGTCCCGGACCCGTGCCCCGAGCGGACGCAGGCCCAGGAACGTCCACGGCGCCCTCCGGAGGTGCCGGAGAGGCCGGGACGGCGGTGCCGCTAGTGCCCGCCGAACAGCGAGCGGCGCAGCCGGCGCAGGGGCGCGAACAGCGACACCCGGCGCATCCGCGCACCCCTGCCCGTGCGGTCGTGCGCGCCACGCGCGGTGAGTTCACGCATCAGCAACGTCGCCTCGGCAGCCTCTCGCTGCGGGACGGCAGGACCGCCCAGCACCGCGAGATGGCGGTCGAGGCGCGAGCTGGTCGCGCTGCTTCCGCAGGTGATCGCAGGGACCCTCGCCCTGCTGCGCACTGTTATCTGCTCCATGTCACTCCCCACCCGTACGAGTCCACCCGGCCCGGGCAGGGTAACCCTATCGCCCCGCACGGGCATGCGTGTATCACGGTCGCAGGATTCACCTTCTGCGCAAGGGGGTTGACGACTACTCTCCGAAGGCGCCCGATTCCGCGGCGAGTTGGACAACGGCTGGCAGACGGGCCGCGGCGCCCGCGGACACCGCCGCGCGGTCACGGCGAGTGATGCGGCACCGCTGCGGGAGGGCGGTCCGCCGAGGGCGTGTCCCCGGCAGCACGGACGCCCGCCCCCGGACGGGGAGGCGGGCGTCGCGTCGGTCTCCTCACCGCCGCCGGAACGTGGGCGATCTCACGTCGCGGCACCGGTGCGCCGCCGGGCGGTGGGGCGGCCGGGCGGCTGGTATCAGGCGGCGCTGTTGAGCACCGGCAGGTAGCCGCTGGAGTGGCCGGCCGCCGTCGGGTGGTAGGACTCGCCGATGTCGAGCCAGTTGACGCTGTGCAGCCAGGAGCTGCCGGAGCAGATCTCGTGGCCGCCGAAGGTGGTGCGGACGTCGCCGAAGGTGAAGCCGTGGTTCGCGGCGACCTTGGCGATGGCCGCGTCGATGTAGTCGGCCGCGCCGTTGATGGCCGACCGCTTGGTCTCCGACAGGCCGAGGCAGGTCTGGCCGAGCAGGTAGAAGCGGGGGTAGCCGATCACGACGACGTGAGCGGAGGGCGCCTTGCCGCGGATCACGGAGTAGAGGTTGTCGAGCTTGCCGGGCAGCGTCGAGTCGACGTAGGCCTTGGCGGTGGCGATGCGGGAGAGGCAGGTGCTGTCGGACTGGAGCACACAGGTCGTCATGACGTCGGAGAACCCGGCGTCGTTGCCGCCGATGGTGATGGAGACGAGGGACGTACCGGAGTCGAGCGGGCCGAGCTGGTTGGCGAGGACGTCGTCGGTCCTGGCGCCCGAGCAGGCGGTGAAGGCGAACGACGACGGGGCGTGGGCGGCGTTCCAGAGGTAGGGGTACGCCTTGGTGCTGCGGTCGCAGTCGCCGCTGGAGCTGATGTAGCTGCCGGCGCCCACTCCGGAGGAGTAGGAGTCGCCGAGGGCCACATAGCCCCCGGTGGCGGCCGGCTGCGCTGCCTGCGCCGCGGCCGTCCCGGTGAGGACGAGACCGACGGTGAGCAGAAGTGAGCCGACGCGTGCGGCAATTCGGGAACGTCTCATGGAACCTCCCTTTAGCAGCTTCTCTGCCGCATCCGTGGTAGCAGCTACGCGCGTCGACTGGAAGTGTCCATGCCAAAGAAAGTTCGTGAACTCCCGGGAAATCAGGGGGCGCAGGGGCGCACCGGCGCACGGTCTGAGTCCTCCTCCCACACTTCGTCAGAGGATGGACAAGAACCCGTACGGCGGCTTCGTCGTGTTGACGGCCCCCGCCCGGCCGCGCGCGGGGGAGCGGCGGCCTGGCCGTGACGCGGGCGGGGAGAGGCACCTCCCCGCCGGACACGGGGCCTGCCCGGCCCTGCCGGCACTGCCCCTGACGGTCCGTGAGCCGGGCCCGTACCGGCGGGCCGGGCGCGGCCGCCGCTTCGCGTGCGCGTGGCCCGTCCAGCTGGTGACCCGTCTGTTCGGCGTCCGCTCCGACCGGTTCGCGGGCACCTGCCCGTCGGCCGAGGTGGCCGCCGTGGACGGCATCGCCCTCCTCGGTCTCGGCCGGGGACGGAAGGAGTACGACAAGCGCCTGCCGGCGCGGGAACCCGTCGTGCCGCAGGGGTGAGTGAGTGCGCGTCACCGGGCGGGGCCGGGGCGCAGGGCCCGGCGCGCCCCGGGGGCGGGAACTGCGCGATGCGGGGCGGTGGCGGCCGGAGCGGGGTCCGGGCGCATTCGGCCTGAGCAGAGTCAGGGCCCGGGCGGCCGGAGCCGGGACCGGGCGCATTCGGCCGGGCGAAGCGGCCGACACGCGACGTACGGCCGGGAAACGGGGTGCGCGGGGCGGTCCGGTGACAGATCATGGCGGCATGTCTGCGAACCCACACGACGCTCTGCCGATCCGGCTCAACGTCGACGACTCCGACTCGCCGTCCGACGTCGTCGACGCGCTGTTCCTCGGCCGCTTCGCGACGGGCGAGCAGCCGTTCTCGCACGCGGTCAACATCGAACGGGTCCGGTCGGGCGCCACGCTGCTCCCGGACGGCGCCCGGGTGCTGCGGGTGGCCCGCGACGACGACCGCAGCGCCACCCTCGCGGAGGGCGACGGCTGGACCCTGCTGGTCTCCCGCTGGAACCGCGGGGCGGACGTCACGGTCACCGCGACCGACGCCGACCTGGCCCAGCGGATCCTGGACCAGGCCACGGACGGCGCGGCGGACGAACCCGAGCCGCAGCCGGAGAACGTGACGATGGGCTTCTGGTACGTCTCCCCGCGTCGCGGCCCGCACCGCACCACCCGGCAGATCGCCGCGGGCACCTGGGACGAGGTCCGGGCCAACTACACGGCGCCGGTCGCGGACGCGATGGACCGCCTGATGAAGACCGGCCCCCAGGACATCGCGGGCCGCCTCCTGCTGCTGCACGGGCCGCCGGGCACCGGCAAGACCTCGGCGCTGCGGACGCTGGCCCGTTCCTGGCGGGACTGGTGCCAGGTGGACTGCGTCCTCGACCCCGAGCGGCTGTTCTCGGACGTCGGCTACCTGATGGACATCGCCATCGGGGAGGAGGACTCGGCGGGCAGGGGCCGCTGGCGGCTGCTCCTGCTGGAGGACTGCGACGAACTGATCCGCGGCGAGGCGAAGCACACGGCGGGCCAGGCTCTCTCGCGCCTCCTGAACCTCACGGACGGCCTGCTCGGCCAGGGCCGCAACGTGCTGGTCGGGGTGACGACCAACGAGGACCTGGAGCGGCTGCACCCCGCCGTGGTCCGGCCGGGCCGCTGCCTGGCCCGCATCGAGGTGGGCCGGCTGACCCGCCGGGAGGCGGTGGACTGGCTGGGCACGGAGGAGGGCGTGGGCCGCGAGGGGGCGACCCTGGCCGAGCTGTACGCGCTGCGCCGGGGCACCTCTCCGACGGCGCTTCCGGAGCCGCGGGAGGGCGCCGACGCGGGGCTGTACCTGTAGGACGCCGGCGCCCGGCCGGCGGCCCTTGGCCTGTGCCCCGCGGGCCGGGGTGTTCTCATGGGCGTATGACCCTGTTCGTCGGGACGTCGGGGTGGCAGTACAAGGACTGGCGGGGCGTGCTGTACCCGCAGGGGTGCCCGGTGCGCCGGTGGCTGGAGGAGTACGCCGCCGCGTTCGCCACGGTGGAGGTCAACAACGCCTTCTACCGGCTGCCGTCGCGGGAGACCTTCGAGGCGTGGCGGGAGCGGCTGCCGCCCGGCTTCGTGGTCACGGTCAAGGCGAGCCGCTTCCTGACCCACGTCAAGCGCCTCAAGGACCCCGAGGAGCCGGTGCACCGTCTGATGGCGCACGCCTCGGGGCTCGGCGACCGGCTCGGCCCGGTGCTGCTCCAGCTGCCGCCCACGCTGCGCGCCGATCCCGGCCTGCTGGACGCCTGCCTCGCGTGCTTCCCGCCGGGCACCCGGGTGGCGGTGGAGCCGCGGCACGAGTCGTGGTGGACGCCGCCGGTGCGGGCGGTGCTGGAGCTGCGGGGCGCCGCCCTGTGCTGGGCCGACGTCCTCGGCCGCCCGGTCACCCCGCTGTGGGTGACGGCCGGGTGGGGTTACGTCCGTTTCCACCAGGGCCGCGCCCGGGCGTGGCCGCACTACGGCCGCAGGTCCCTGGAGAGCTGGGCGGACCGCGTCGCCACGGCCTGGCCGGCCGTCCGGGACACCGACGTGTACGCGTACTTCAACAACGACCCGACGGGGGCGGCGGTGCAGGACGCGGTGGTGTTCGCACACGTGGCCCGGCGCGCGGGCCTGACGGTGACACGCACACCGGAGCGGGCGCCCGCGCGGCACCCCTGACGGGGGCGCGCACATCGACGGGGCGCGCACGTCTGACGTCGCACGCCCGGCCGGAGAGCGGGCGGGACCTGCTTCCCGTACCCCGGGGGGCGGGTCCTGCTTTCCGTGTCGCGCCGGCGGAGCCTGCTCCCCGGACTCCGGCCGGGGCGGGGCCCGCTTCCCGTACCGCAGCCGGCCGAGCCTGCTCCCCGGACTCCGGCCGGGGCGGGGCCTGCTCCCCGTACCCCGCGGGCGGGGCCGGCTTCCGGGAGTCCGGCCGGGCGAGGCCTACTGCTTCCCGTACGCCGCCCGCAGGGCGTCCCGTACGGCCGCGTGCGCCGTGTCCTCGTCCAGGCCCAGCCGCCGCACCCGTTCCGCGTAGGCCTGGGCGGCGGCGGCCGCCTCGCGGGCCGCAGCCGAGTCCGCGGCGGCCACGAACGTGCCGTTGCGCCCCCGCGTCTCGATCACCCCGTCCGCCTCCAGCGCGCGGTACGCCTTGGCGACCGTGTTCGCCGCGAGTCCGAGCGTCTCGGCCAGCCCGCGCACCGTCGGCAGCCGGTATCCCACCGGCAGCGCCCCCGACCGCGCCTGTTCGGAGATCTGTGCCCGCACCTGCTCGTAGGGCGGTGCGCCGTCGTCGACATGGATCCTCAAGGTCACGGAGTGATTGTCGCGCACCGGCGCACGGAGCGGCGGACCGGTCAGGCGCCGGGAGCGGCCGGCGGAAAATGGGAGGCGGGCGGCCTGTGCCGCCCCGTAGCGTGCGCGCCCATGACCGTGATCGTCCGTGAACTGCGCCCCGACGCGCCCGCCGACCTGGAGGGCTTCGCCCACGTGCGCAGGCAGGCGCTGCCCTTCATCCTGTTCACCCCCGAGTCCCTCACCCACACCCTCACCCGCATGCACCCCGACGCCCACTACCGTCCGCTGATAGCCGTGGCGGACGGCGAGGTGATCGGCACGGCGCAGGTCCACCTCGCCCACGAGAGCCCGGAACCCGGCCAGGGCAACATCAACGTGTACGTGCACCCCCAGCACACCGGACGCGGCGCGGGCTCCCTGCTCGTGCGCACCGCCGAGGAGTACCTGGCCGTCCACGGCGCGGTGCGGCTGCACTCCTGGGTGCTGGACGCGCCCGGCAACCGCGCCTTCGCCGAGCGGCACGGCTACCGCAGCAGCCGCTCCGCCCACTTCCTCCGCCTCGACCTGGCGGCCGGAACGCTCCCGCCGCTCCAGGACCCGCCGCCCGGCGTGGAGCTGCGCCGGGGCTCGGACTACGCGGCCGATCCGCGCCCGCTGTTCGAGCTGGACGCGGAGACGGTGGCCGACGAACCCAGCGACGTCGGCGCGGAGTTGACCGACTACGAGGCCTGGCTGGAGGAGACCTGGCGGCATCCGCTGCTGAACCGGGAGCTGACGTCCGTCGCGGTCGTCGAGGGCCGTCCGGCGGCCTTCACCCTCGCCTACACGGACGGCGGCACCCGTTACAGCACGGGCATGACCGGCGCCGGCCGCGCCTTCCGCGGCCGGGGCCTGGCCAAGCTCGCCAAGAACGACTCGCTGCACCGCGCCCGCGCGGCCGGCATCACGGAGGCGTTCACCGGAAACGACACCGGCAACGGGCCGATGATCGCGATCAACAAGTGGTTCGGGTACGAGGTCTGCGCGACGGAGGTGCGGTATGTCCGCGAACTCGCCTGAACCGCCCGGCACGGTGGACGTCGTCCTCGTCAAGGGCGGCCGGACGAAGATCCGTTACGCGGCCGTGCCCGTCGCGGACGACGGCGTGCGGATGGTGGTGCGCGCGCCCTGGGCGGGCGCGGGCGTACGCGACTTCGGCTTCGTGCGCTTCGAGCCGGGCGATGTCTTCACCGAGTACTACTGGCGGGACCGGTGGTACGCGGTGAAGGAGGTCCGCGACGGCGGCGGGCGGCTGAAGGGCTGGTACTGCGACATCACCCGCCCCGCCGTGCGCACGGGCACGGAACTGGTCGTGGAGGACCTGGACCTGGACCTGTGGCGCTCCGCCGACGGCACGGACGTACGCCGCCTGGACGAGGACGAGTTCGCGGCGAGCGGCCTGGCGCAGCGCGATCCTGCGGCGGCCGGCGCGGCGGTGGCGGCCCTCGGCGAACTGGAGTCACTGGCCCGCGAGGGCGGCTTCACGGCGCTGCTGGCCTGAGCCGGTCACGCCACCGTCGCCACCACGGCGTACCGCTCGTCGGTCACCGCCTTGCCCCAGAGCCGGGCGTCATCCGACAGGTGTTCGACCCGAGTGTGGTGTACGAGGGGCGTGAGGAGAGTGAGGAGCCGCTCGGTGGGTATGCCGACGGGCGTGACCGTGCCCCAGACGCCCTCGACGAGGACCAGCCGCCCGGCGGGCCGCAGCAGCTCCCGCCACTGCCGCAGGGCACCGGCGGGATCCGGCAGCGCCCACAGCACGTGGCGGACCAGGACGGTGTCGAAGCGCCGCGGGCCCACCGGCGGGCTCGCCGCGTCACCGACGTGGAAGGCGGCGTCCCGGCCGGTGAGCTTGGCGCGGGCCAGGGCCACCATGGCCGGGGAGCTGTCGACGCCGGTGACCCGGTGTCCCTGTTCGGCCGCCAGGAGCGAGAGGCTGCCGGTGCCGCAGCCGAGGTCGAGGAGGTCGGCGGGGTGCTCCGGCAGCCAGTCGCGCAGCCGCCGCGCCCAGGCGGCACGCACCTGCGGATCGCGCAGCCCGTGATCGGGCTCGTCGTCGAAGACGGGCGCCTGCGCGTCCCAGTCCACCGCCGCTGGAGCCGGGCTCCGGCCGGCCGCGTCACCATCGGTCGTCGTGTGTGCACTCATGGCCCCAAGAGTGACACCCACCACTGACACCCGGATCGTGACAGCCGCCACAGACAGACCCGCACCGATGAGCAACTCTCGCCCGAAAGGTCTACCTCCGTGAGAACACGGAACCCGGTAGACGTCGAAGGAGGCCCCGATGCGCCGTGTGACAGTGCAGAAGCCCCTGATGAGGAAGACGGACTCCCGCCGGATCCGCGAGGAGCCCGACGAGCGTCCCGCCGGCCGGCCCGAGGTCCGCAAGGACATCGCGCGCACCTGGTGGCCGGAGGGATGACCGCCCGCAGACGTCCCGGACGCGCCGCGGACCCCCTTCCGCCCGCCCCCGCGGCGGCCCACGCGCACCCCTGCCGCACCCCCTGTCCGAGCGCAGTCTCAGCGCTCCCTTAGAGCCGGGCGCCCCTTTCGTTCGCAGCTCTTAGAGCTGCGAGTGGAACGGCGCCCGGACCGGCGACGTGAACGGCCGGCACCCGGCCCGATCCCGGGCGGCAACCGAACCCTCCGCGGCGCTGCTGCTCTCCGTGCGGCGGCGCACCGCCGCCGCACGGCACGGCCGCTGAGGCGCGGGCGCGCGTACCGGGGCCCGTCCGGCGGCCTCCACCGGACGGGCCCCGGCGTGCGCGGCGTGTCAGCTGAACACGGACGCGCAGGTGGTGGCGGTGGCGTGGGCGGGGTCGAGCGCGTTGGCCACCTCGTGGAAGGCGATGCGGTCGGTCGTGCCGATGGCCACGTGCTCGGACAGGTCGAGCGGGCAGAGGTCCTGGAGCAGGACGTTGCGGACGTCGGAACCGGTGAGGTACTGGGTCCGCCAGGGGGTGGCCACCTCGTCGTACCGGGTGGCGATCACCGTGTAGTGCACGCCGGGCACGGTGTCGCCGCCCGCGTTGAGCCGGGTGAGGAAGGCGGACCCGGCGATCTGGTCGGCGAGGCCGGGGGTGGCCGCGGAGAGCAGGTCGCTCGCGCCGGGGAAGTACGGCAGCAGGTGGGTGAGGCCGCTGAGGGTGGTGCCGTGGCTGTCGGGCGCGACACCGACGAGGGCGTTCACCTTGGCCGCGCCGCCCAGGAACTTCAGGTAGTAGCGGGGCATCATGCCGCCCTGCGAGTGGCCGACCAGGTCGGCCTTGGCGGCGCCGGTGGCGGCGAGCACCTTGTCGACGAAGGCGGACAGCTGCCCGGCCGACTCGTCGATGGGGCCGAGGCCGTTGAAGACCGGGACGCCGGGCAGTTGCCCGTAGTCGAGGGAGAAGACGCAGTACCCGCGGCTCTCCAGGTACGGGGCGAGGGTGAGCCAGTTGTCGACGGAGTTGCCGAAGGTCCCGTGGACCAGGACGACCGGGCGGGGGTGGGCGGCCGAGGGCTTGCAGGCGTAGTCGTTCCAGCCGGTGCTCGGGGCGGCGGCGGTGCCGGACGCGGCGTGGGCCGTGGCGGCGGGGACGGTGGCGACGGCCGTGGCCAGCAGCAGGGCTGCGAGGTGTCTCAGGGCGCGCCTGAAGGGCAGCATCGTGTGGTCTCCTTGCGGCTCGAGGGGAGTGCGACGGCACTGAGCGCTGTGATCCGGATCACGAGATGCTGTTCACTCGTCAAGTTACGGACGAGTAGACCAAGGGGGAAGTTACACGTCAGTAAAGAATTCTCATGGCACACGACCGGGCAACGGTCGCACGGGGCAAGAGATCTGACTCCTCGTCATCGAAAGGGCGAATCGGACCGTGCGGCGCGATTCGCGGCGGCCGCTCCCCCGGGCGCGCACCAACGTCCTCGCCGGGACACCTCGGTCCTCTCTCGCACGGCCTCCGGGCCGGCTCCTCCCCCGCACGGCCTCCACGGCCGGCTTTGGCGCCGCACGCCTGCGGGCCCGGCCCCGAGCGGTCAGCGGGACCGGCCGGGCGCGCGCCCCCGAGCGGGGCGGCGCGCGGCGTACCCCTTGCGCGGGAGCGCGAGCCGCCTGACGGACGGCCCCGCGCTCCCCCCACCGCGGGCCGGCTCGACCGCCCCTCACCTCTCAAGCCTCACCCCTCACGCGGCCAGCGTCCCCGGGATCACCGCCCGGGGACCGAACCTGGCCCGCGCGCGGTCCGCGACCTCCTCGATACGGCGGAGCTTCTCGTCGGCGGGGTCGAAGGTGAGCTGGTGGGAGGCCTGTCCGGCGGGGGCCAGGCCCTCGGCGCGCAGGGCGAGCGCGCGGACCCGGGCGCGCTGGAGTCCCAGGGTCTTGTAGAGGCCGTAGGCGGCCCCGGTCAGCGTCGCCGAGTGGGCGGTGGGTTCCGCCAGCGTGCGCGTGCGGACGATCGCGGAGCGGTCGGCGTGGCGCACGGTGAGGGTCAGGGTGCGGCACACCTTGTCGAGGGCGCGCAGCCGGGCACCCAGGTCCCCGGCGGCCGACAGCAGCGCGGCGCGGTGCCGGCCGGGGTCGAGTTCGTCACGGTCGAAGAGGCGTTCGGCGGCCAGGGACCGGGAGACGGCGTTGGGGACGACCCGGCCGCGGTCCACGCCGCTCGCCCTCTCGCGCAGTTCGCGGCCCGCCTTGGCGCCGATCAGCCGCTGGAGCGTCGACAGGGGCGCGGCGGCGACCAGGCCCAGGGTGTCCAGGCCGTACTCGCCCAGGGTGCGGGCGGTCGCCGCGCCGACGCCGGGCAGCGCGGTGACGGGCAGACCGGCGAGGAACTCCGCGACGGCGGCCGGTTCGGCGGGGACCGCGCAGGTCAGTCCCGGCCGGGCGGCGCGCAGGGCCACGCGGGCCAGCATCGGGCCCGGCCCGGCGCCGATCACGCAGTCCACGCCGAACCGCGCCAGCGCGCGGACCCGGATCACCGACGCCAGCTCGACCGCGTCGCGCCCGAAGTAGCGTTCGGCGCCCCGCAGGTCGGCCAGCGCCCCGTCGGGCGGCAGCGCCTCGACCACCGGGGTGAACTCCTCCAGCAGCCCGAGCAGCCCGGGCAGGGCCGCCTCGTACATCGGTGGCAGCTGGAAACGTACGCAGAGAATGGTCATCCCGCGCTCCCTGGACTCTGGTGCCACAACTTCCTTCCGCTCGCGGGCCCTTCGCCCGCCGGGCGCAGATCCGCCCATGGGTTCATCTCGTAGCCGGTGGACATCCGGATACGGCGGTCGCGGGCGGCCTCCAGCGGGTCCGGCGCCGCGGACCCGGCGGGCGCGGGCCGGCCGTCCGAGCCGGCGAGCCGGGCCCGCCGCGTACCGTCACCGCCGCCCCGCCCCCTGCCATCACCGTCTTCCGGGGCGCCGCCGGCCGGGCCGCCGGGACCGGCCAGCCGGGCCGCCACCTGGTCCAGGCCGCCCTCGGCGCGCAGTTCGGCCAGTTCGGCGAGGTTCCAGGCGGCGGCGCCCACCACGCTGAGGCTGTGCGGGCCGCGCCGCTGCACCACTCCGCGCACCAGCAGCAGCCAGGAGTGGAAGACGGTGTGCGCGCAGGCGTCGTGGGAGTCGTCGAAGAAGGCGAGGTCGACCAGGCCGGTGCCGTCGTCCAGCGTGGTGAAGATGACCCGCCTGCCGGACCGGACCGGCGGAGTCTGGGTGGCGGCCTTGGCGCCCGCCACCAGCACCGTCTCGCCGTGCCGTGCCGTGCGCAGCCGGCGCGCGCAGACCACGCCCAGTTCGTCGAGGAACGTCCGGTGGTCGTCCATGAGGTTGCGCGAGGCGTCCATGGACAGCACGCCCAGTTCGGCGCTGAGCTTCTCGGCCTCGGACAGGTCGGGCAGTCCGGCCGCGGCCGTCTTCCGGCCGCCGGACAGGGGCAGTTGGCCCCCGCCCGCGCCCCGGGCGCCGCGGTGCAGCTCGGTCAGGTGCAGTTGCAGGTCGCGGCGGTTGGCGCCGAACGCGTCGAGCGCGCCCACCTGGGCGAGCCGGGCGGCGACCGGACGGCTCGGCCGGGCCCGTTCCCAGAAGTCGAGCAGGGAGGCGTACGGCTGCCCGTCCGCGATCCGCGCCGCCTCGGCCTCGCTGATGCCGTGGACGTCGGACAGCGCCAGCCGCAGCCCCCACGTCCCGGGGCCGGAGGGCGCCCCGGATCCCTTCGACTCAGACACCAGTTCGATACGGTGGGCGACTCCCGACCGGTTCACGTCCAGCGGCAGGATCGGCACCCCGCGCCGCCGCGCGTCCGCCAGCAGCAGCCGTTTCGGGTACATCCCGGGATCATGGGTGAACAACCCGGCGTAGAAGGCGGCGGGGTGGTGGGCCTTCAGCCACGCCGACTGGTACGTCGGCACGGCGAAGGCCACCGCGTGCGCCTTGCAGAAGCCGTACGACCCGAACGCCTCGACGATCTCCCAGGTGCGCTGAATCGTTTCTGCGTCGTACCCCTTCGCCGCCGCGTGCTGCGCGAACCACACCCGGATCCGGCCCTGCGACTCCGGGTCGGACAGCCCGCGCCGCACCCGGTCCGCCTCGTCGCGCCCGCAGCCGGTCATGAGGTGCACGATGTGGATGATCTGCTCGTGGAAGACGACGACCCCGTACGTCTCCCGCAACGGCTCCGCCAGGTCGGCGTGCGGATAGCGGGCGGGCGCCCGCCCGTGCCGCGCCTCGATGAACGGCCGCACCATGTCGGCGGCGACCGGACCGGGCCGGAAGAGCGAGATGTCGACCACGAGATCGTGGAAGGTGGCCGGCTGGAGCCGCCCCACCAGGTCGCGCTGGCCCGGGGACTCGATCTGGAAGCAGCCCAGCGTCTCGGCGGAGCGGATGAGCCGGTACGTCGCCGGGTCACCCTGCGGCACGGAGTCCAGGTCGACCCGCTCCCCCGTCGCCCGCTCCACCTCCGCGACCGCGTGCGCCATCGCCGACTGCATCCGCACACCCAGCACGTCCAGCTTGAGCAGCCCGAGGTCCTCCACGTCGTCCTTGTCGAACTGGGACATGGGCAGGCCCTCGCCGCTGGTCGGCACGACCGGCGTACGGGCGAGCAGGGAGGCGTCCGACAGCAGCACCCCGCACGGGTGCATGGCGACCCCGCGCGGCAGGGCGTCCAGGGCCTCGACCAGCTCCCACAGCCTGCCGTACTTCTCCTTCTCCCCCGCCAGCGCCCTCAGCTCGGGCAGTTCCGCCAGGGCCGCGCGGGCGTCGCGGGCGCGGATGTGCGGGAAGGACTTGGCGACGCGGTCGATCTCGGCGGGGTCCAGGGACAGGGCCGCGCCCACGTCCCGGATCGCATGCCGGACACGGTACGTCTCCGGCATGGCGACGGTCGCCACCCGCTCGGTGCCGAACCGGCCGATGATCTGCCGGTAGACCTCCAGCCGGCGCGCGGACTCCACGTCGATGTCGATGTCGGGCAGGACGAACCGCCGCCTGGACAGGAAGCGCTCCATCAGCAGCCCGTGTTCGACCGGGTCGGCGTGGGCGATGCCGAGCAGGTGGTTGACGAGGGAGCCCGCGCCGGAGCCGCGCGCGGCGACCCTGATGCCCGCCTTCCTCACGTCGTCGACCACTTGGGCGACGGTGAGGAAGTAGGAGGCGAAGCCGTGGTGGGCGATGACGTCCAGCTCTTCGTGCATCCGCTCCCAGTACGCGCGCCGGCCGGCGTAGCCGCGCAGCACCATGCCGGCCGCCGCCCGGGAGGCCAGCGTGCGCTGGGCGGTGCGGCGGGCGGCGCCGACCAGGCCCGGCTCGGGGAAGTGGACGGTGCCCATGCCGAGGTCGTCCTCCGGGTCCACCAGGCACTCGGCGGCCGTGGCCCGCGTCTGCTCCAGCAGCCGGTGGGCCGCCTCGCGCCGGAAGCCCGCGGCCTCGACGATCCGCTCGGCCGCGCGCAGCATCGCGCCGGGATCCTTCAGCCAGGCCTCACCCGAGTCCAGTTCCCCGGTGGCGCCGACGGGGACCAGCCGGCGGGCCGCGTCCAGGACGTCGGCGACCGGGCCCTGCCCGGGGTCGGCGTAGCGGACGGCGTTGCTGAGCACGGGCCGGACCCGCTGCTCGGCGGCGAAGCCGACGGTGCGGGCGGCCAGCCGCAGGGAGCCGGGGCCGGTGCCCGTGCGGCCGTGCCAGACGGCTTCCAGGCGCAGGGCGTCGCCGTAGACCTCGCGCCAGGGGACGAGGAGGCGCGCGGCCCGGTCGGGGCGGCCCGCGGCCAGCGCCCGGCCGACGTCGGAGTCGGGGCCGAGCAGTACGGTCAGGCCGTCGGCGTGGTTGTCGGGCCAGGGCAGGACCGGGGTGCCGGGGCGGGTGTGGGCGGCGGTGACCAGGCGGCACAGGTCGGCCCAGCCGCGGGCGCCGTCCCGGGCGAGGAAGGTGACGCGCGGGGTCGACTCGTCGATGAAGGCACCGCCGCGCACCGGCGTGCGGCGCCGCTGCGGCCGCTCGGGCCCGCCGTCGCGTGCGAGCCCTCCGTCCCGTACGGACCCGTCGCCCCGTACGGGGCCGCCGCCCCGCTCGACGCCCTCGCCCCGCGCCGTGAAGGCGCCGGAGTGCGCGCGGGGGCGGTCCGGGCGGACGCGCTCGGGTTCGGCCACCGCCAGGTCCGTGCCGAACAGCGGGCGGATGCCCGCCGCCGCACAGGCCTTGGCGAAGCGGACGGTACCGGCGAGGGTGTCGCGGTCGGTGAGGGCGAGCGCGTCCATGCCCCGCTCGGCGGCGCGCTCGGCCAGCCGCTCCGGGTGCGAGGCGCCGTAGCGCAGGGAGAACCCGGAGACGGTGTGCAGATGCGTGAAGCCCGGCACACGCACCTCCCGCACTCGTGAGCCCGCACGAACAGGCTCTCGAACATCAGTTCACTACTCTCCCCCCCACCATAAACCAATTTCCGAACGTGTGTGCGACATCCGTTCGGACGCCTCCCACCTGCGCAAACGCCCGCCGCCACGCAGCGTGAGGACATGACCCACCCGCACGCCCGCCGGCACCCGCGCCCCTTCCTCCAGGAGGTCAAGGACGCCGTCACCCCCCGGGCCACGCTGCTCGTCATCGGCGTGGTGGCGCTGCAGCTGCTGTTCATCGCCTCCTACGTGGGCGCGCTGCACCACCCGGAACCCAAGGACGTGCCCTTCGCCGTCGCGGCGCCCCCGGCAGCGGCCGGGCAGACGGTGGCCGGGCTGCGGCGGCTGCCCGGCTCCCCCCTGGACGCGCACGCGGTGGCGGACGAGGCGGCGGCCCGCCGGCAGATCCTGAACCGGGACGTCGACGGCGCCCTGGTCGTCTCCCCGGCCGGCACCGCCGACACCCTCCTGGTCGCCTCCGGCGGCGGCACCATCCTCGCCACCTCCCTGGAGCGGATCGTCGGCTCCGCGGAGCAGAGCCGGCAGCGGACCGTGCGGACGGTGGACGTGGCCCCGGCCTCCGCCGGCGACTTCAACGGTCTGTCGTCCTTCTACCTGGTCGTGGGCTGGTCCGTCGGCGGCTACCTGTGCGCCTCGATCCTCGCCATCAGCGCGGGAGCCCGGCCCGCCGACCCGCGGCGCGCGGCGATCCGGCTGGGTGCCATGGCGCTCGTCGCGGCCGTCGGCGGGCTCGGCGGCGCGGTCGTCGTGGGGCCGGTCCTGGGCGCGCTGCCGGGCGGCGTCGCCGCTCTGTGGGGGCTCGGGGCGCTGGTGACCTTCGCCGTGGGCGCCGCCACCCTCGCCCTTCAGGGGATCTTCGGCGTCATCGGCATCGGCCTGGCGATCCTGCTGGTGGTGATCGCGGGCAACCCGAGCGCGGGCGGTGCCTTCCCGCTGCCGCTGCTGCCGCCGTTCTGGAAGGCGATCGGGCCCGCTCTGCCGCCGGGCGCGGGAACCTGGTCGGCCCGCTCGATCGCGTACTTCCACGGCAACGCCATGACGTCCGCGCTGCTGGTACTGGCGGCGTGGGCGGCCGCGGGGGTGGTGATCACCCTGCTGGCCTCCGGGCAGCGGCGCAGGCGCGCGGGCGCGGCGGAGGGTGCGAAAGACCCCGCGGACCGTGCCACCGGAACGGAGTGGAAGGACGACCCGCACACGGCGGACACCGCCGGGACGGCCGGGCACGGCACCACCGCAGAGAGGGGCACGCACGGCACCACCGCCACACAGACCGGCACACACGGCACCACCGCACAGACGGGCAGGCACAACACCCCCGCACAGACCGGCACGCACGGCACCACCACCGAGACGGACGGCGCCGCCCGCGCCGCGCCCGCGCCACCCCCCGACGACACCTTCACCGACCCGGGCCCCGGCACCTCCACGGGCCCGCACCCCGGGACCGACCCCGGTCCCGGCCCGGGTCCCGGCCCGGGGACGGTCCCCGGCACCCACACGTGACAGCCCCGCCCTCGCAGGGGCGAGGACGGGGCTCCCACCGGTCCCGCGGGGTCGCCGGGGACCGGTCCCGTGGGGGGCCGTGGGGCCGGCCGGTCAGCCGATCGTGGTGCCGGTCGCCGACAGCGCCTCGGTGACCGGCTGGAAGAACGTCTCGCCGCCGGAGGTGCAGTCGCCGCTGCCGCCGGAGGTCAGACCGAGCGCGGTGCCGCCGTCGAACAGCGAGCCGCCGCTGTCGCCGGGCTCGGCGCACACATCGGTCTGGATGAGTCCTTCGACCGTGCCCTCGGAGTAGTTCACGGTGGCGTTCAGACCGGTGACCGTGCCGGTGTGCACGTGGGTCGTCGAGCCGCTGCGGGTCACCTTCTCTCCGACGGTCGCCTCACCCGCCCCGGTGAACGGCTGCGTGGATCCGTCGTAGAGATCGACCGCGCTCGGGTGGTCGACGGACGCCGTGTACTTCACCAGGCCGAAGTCGTCCCCGGGGAAGCTGGAGCGCTCGTTGCTGCCGATCACGGTGCCGTCGGCGTCCGACCAGGTGGAGATGGCCTCGGTGCAGTGGCCCGCGGTCAGGAAGTAGGGCTGCCCGTCCTTGACCACGTTGAAGCCGAGCGAGCAGCGGCCGCCCGAGCCGGTGATGGCGTCACCGCCCGCGACGAAGGGTTTGAACTCCCCCTTCGAGCGCCTGAGTCCGGCCTTGCCCCCCAGGTCCCGGACGACCTCGGAGAGCCTGGTCCAGGCGGCTTCGGAGACCGTTCTGTCGGCGGTGACCACGACCTTGTCGGTGACCGGGTCGGTCGCCCACGAGGTCCCGGGTATGGCCGCGTCCTTCGCGAGCCGGTCCCGGGCGCCGTCCAGTTCGGCGAGGGTGTTCTCCACGAATCTGGCCCTCGCCCCCGCCCGCTCGACCGTGCGCGCGGCGGCCCGGTCGAGCACGTTGACCACGAGGTGGCCCGATCCCGCGTCGTAGTACGCGCCGGCCGTGCTGCCGGTGCCGAGGTCCCCGAGCAGGGCCGAGGCGAGTTTTCCGGCCGCCGGGGCGGACAGCGTGCGGGCCGTGGGGGCCGTGCCGGGCTCGCTGGCGTTCGCACTCTGGAAAGTGACTCCCGTGGCGACGAGTGCGGCGACGCCCGCGGCCGCCACGGCCGTCCGGCGCCGGGGTGTGCGTCGGTGCTTCAACTGACGTCCTCCTGTGGGGGGAACGGCCCAGGAGGTTGTGGGGACCTCGCGGGGCCGAAGGATGGGTGTCCCCTGCTCGAGCGAAGCCGAGAGCCGAAGGGGAACCGGCGCCTACTATTCCGAGGCCCGCAGGGAGCACACAAGGTCGAGTTCTGGACGCGCGTACGGCAACGGGTGTGCGCCCCCCGCCGCTTGGGCGCCCGAGGTCGCACCACCCCCGTTCGCTCAGCAAATACTACGAGCGGGTAACCCGTCGACACCGCGTGAGGTCTACTCCTGTCCGGTTTTCGACCCCCGGGCCGGGCCGGGCAGTTGCCGCCCGCCCTGCGCAGGAGCGAGCCCCCGCACACGGGTCGTGTGCGGGGGCTCGCCCACCGCCGGACGCGGTCGGACCGGGACCGCGCCGGAGGAGGGGCCGGGTCAGTAGACGTGGACCCCGTACGCGCTCAGGGCCTCGGTGACCGGCTGGAAGAACGTCGTGCCGCCGGAGGTGCAGTCGCCGCTGCCGCCGGAGGTCAGGCCGTAGGCCGTGCTGCCGCCGTACAGCGGGCCGCCGGAGTCGCCGGGCTCGGCGCAGACGGTGGTCTGGATCAGACCGGAGACGATGTCGCCGCTGCCGTAGTTGACCGTCGCGTTGAGGGCCGTGACGCGGCCGCTGTGCGTGCCGGTCGTGGAGCCGCGGCGGTAGACGGTCGTGCCTACGGAGGGCGTCGCGGCGCTCGTGATGTCCTGGCTGCCCACGGCACCCGACTTGGTCACCGAGCTGTTGGTGTAGCGCACGATGCCGTAGTCGTTGCCGGGGAAGGAGGAGCCGGCGGTGGTGCCGAGCGTGGTGCTGTGCGAGGAGTTCGACCACCAGGTGCCCGCGCCGTCGGTGCAGTGACCGGCGGTCAGGAAGTAGTAGTTGCCGCTGGAGTCCTGGACGTTGAAGCCCAGCGAGCAGCGCCAGCTGCTCGCGTAGATGGCGTCGCCGCCGGAGATCAGCTTGTTGAACCTGCCCGGGGTGTGCTTGATCGTCAGGGCCCCGGAGTCGGTCCCGGCCTGCTGTTTGATCTTGTTGATGTCGGCCTGCGAGACCGTGCTGTCGACGGTGACGACGACCCGGTTGGTCTTGCTGTCGACGGCCCACGCGGTGCCCGGGACGTCCGCCTTGAGCACCGAGTCGCTCGCCTTGGTGAGCTGGGCGGTGCTGAAGGTGCTGGTGTCGGCCGCGTGCGCGCTGGGGACCGCGAACGCGGCGGTGGCCACGAGCCCGGCGGCGAGGGCGACCAGCCGGGTCTGTCTCGTGATGACGGGGCGGGGGGAAGTGCGCTTGATCCTCACTTTTCGTTCCTCCACAAAGGAAGTCGGGGGCCCGCGTGGGGTCGGGGCCCGTGAGGCGCAGAGCCAGGGGAGGAGTCCGGGTTCCAGACACGTTGTGCCCCTGACAAGCGCTGTGGGGGAGTATTCGGCCGAACGGCCGGTCGGCGCAAGAGTGCCTTTCGGCCGTGCGACTGTGTGCGGTTCGAGTGGACCGTGTGCGGTCCGGGTGGGTTTGACGGTGGGTCAGGGGGCGGGCGGCGGGCGCCGGGGGCTCAGCGCAGGGTGCGCTCCCCCGCGGGTATCGCGAGGTCCAGGGTGTTGCCCGGCGGCGGGAACGGGCAGATGAAGTGGTCGGCGAACGCGCACGGCGGCAGCACGGCACGGTTGAAGTCGACCGTGGTGCGGCCCTCGGCGTCCGGAGCCTCGGGATGCAGGAAACGGAAGCGGAAGCTGCTGTCCCCGCTGGTGGTGTCGGCGAACACCGCCCACAGGCCGCCGTCCGGCTGCCGGGCCGCCTGGAGTGTCAGGTCCCGGCCCTGGAGCGTGAACGCCAGTTCCCCGGCGAGAGCCAGACCGCGCTCGCGTCCGTCCGCGTTCGGCACGCGCACGGTGCGGCTCTCCCCGTACGGGGTGAAGCGCCCCGGTACCGACCAGCGCGGGTCGTACGCGGTGGCCGCGATACCGCGGAACGCCCGGCGGGCCGCGGACGCCGGGTCGAAGTCCCGTACGCCCCACGCCCCTTCGCGTACCAGCACGACCAGCCGGCGTTCGCCCAGCGCGACCCGCGCGTCCGCCGCCGGCGCCGTATCGGCGCCGAGCCGCACCCGTCCGGCGAGGGGCCGGCCGTCGACGGTCAGACCGTCCGCCTCGGCGGCGGTGAGCACGACCGTGTCGCCGTCGGCCGCCCACCTCCCGGGAACGCCCGGCAGCAGACCCTCCGGGTGGTCCTCGAGCCAGTGGGTGCCGGTCAGCGCGAGCGGCCCGTAGGGTGCCGACACCGTCGCGGTGCGGTCCTCGTGCCACTGCTTCCACCGGTCGGATGCGTCCGTCATGTGATCAACCCTTCCATGTGCGGCCGTGCGGCCAAACCGAGGCGGGGCGCGGCGTGGCGCCCTGGAGCGGATACGGGAGAACGAAGCCGGCGCCGGCGTCCTGGCGTACGGACGCGGGGGCACGGAGCGCCGGAGGAGGTGAGGGGCGGCGGGAGCCCCCGGCCCGGGCGACGGGGCGGCGGCCGGACCCTGGTCACCTGCACCCTCGCCCCGGGCCCGCCCACACCGCCCGCGGATCCGGCCGACCCGCCGACGGACCCCACGCCGGCCGGTGACGGCCCGGCACCCGCCCGGGACGGGCGCGACGGCCGTCGCCGGAAAGGGCCCGCGGCTCCGGCGCCCGGCCGAATCCCCCGCCCGGACGACGACCGGATGGCCCCGGGACGGACACGGCCCGCCGGCCGCCGCCGGGCCGTGGAGGGCGGGGCGCCGGCGGCCCCGCGGAGCGGAAGCCGGCGACGAGGCGGTCACGCCACACCTCCCGCCCCGGCCCGCCGGCCGGCGGGCCGTTCGGCGCCGCGACCGGCGGTCCGGCCGGTGCGGCCGCCGGCGGGCCAGGTCAGGCCCAGGTGCTCGCGCAGCGTGGTGCCCGGGTAGAAGGTGCGGAACAGTCCGCGGTGCTGAAGCAGCGTCACGGTGCCGTTGACCAGCCGCTCCAGGTCGCGGCGCGGGTCGGACGGCACGAGGTGGAAGCCGTCGACGGCGCCCTCGCGATGCCAGGAGGCGATCAGTTCGGCGAGGTCGACGGGGCCGCCCCGGTACAGCGGGCCCCGGGCGGTCCGCCGGACGCCTCCCCCGCTCCCGGATCCCCGGCCGTGCCCTGAGCGGGGGAACTCCCAGGCCCGTTCCGCCGCGTACTCGCCGTCGCCGAGGTCGACGGCGAGGTCCGCCAGGACCCGCAGGGCGGCGGGGTCGCGGCCGCACCGGGCGGCCTCCTCGTGCAGCCGGTCCCGTACGGCCGCGGCCTGCTCCGGGTGCGTCGCGCTCACCAGCACCACGTCGGCGTGGCGTGCGGCCGTGCAGCGCACGGCGTCCTCGGTGGCGGCGGCCACCCGGACGGGGTGCCCCTGCGGGGACCGGGGCGCGCCCGGCGAACCGCGGTCCGGACGGCCCCCCGGGCACGCGGCGCCGTCGTCGGCCCCGTCCGCGGCCAGGCCGGCCGGGGCCGTGATCCGCCATCCGGCCCGGCCCTGGCTGACCCGGTCGAGGGCCGCCACCGCGGCGGGGACGGCGCGCGGTCCGGTGTGCGTGCTCGGGACGGCGGGCACCAGGCCCACGCGGCGGGTGGCGGCCGCCACCCGGGACAGCACGGCGAACACGTCCGGGCCGGGGTGCGCCGGGCCGCCGTCGAGCGTCACGAAGTCCAGGCCCCCGCTCTCGGCCAGTCGCGCGGATTCCACGAAGGGCTCCGAGAACGGCTCCGGGAACGGCTCCATGAAGGGCTCCGCGAGGGGCCCCTCGCGGGACGTGGCGTCGTGCGCCGGCTGCCGGTCGAGTGCGGCGGCCAGGCAGAGCCTCGGGCCGGGCGGCGGGGCGGTCATCGCACGGACTCCTCTCCGTCACGGGCCGGGCGGGGAAAGGCCGGCGGCGGTCGCCGTCCCGGCGGGGCGCCGGTCACAGGACCTTGGAGAGGAAGGCGCGGGTCCGTTCGTGCCGCGGCCGGTCGAGCACCTCGCCCGGCGGCCCCTGCTCGACGATCCGGCCGGCGTCCATGAACACCACCATGTCGGCGACCTCCCGCGCGAAGGCGATCTCGTGGGTCACGACGATCATGGTCGTGCCCTGCCGGGCCAGGTCCTTGATGACGTCGAGGACTTCGCCGACCAGCTCCGGGTCGAGCGCCGAGGTGGGTTCGTCGAAGAGCAGCAGGCGGGGCTCCAGGGCGAGCGCGCGGGCGATGGCGACCCGCTGCTGCTGCCCGCCGGAGAGCCGGCCGGGGTATTCGCCGGCCTTGTCGGCGAGACCGACCCGTTCCAGCAGCAGCCGCGCGGACTCCACGGCCTTCGCGCGGGGCCGCTTCAGCACGGCGACGGGCGCCTCGACGAGGTTCTCCAGCACGGTCAGGTGCGGGAAGAGGCGGAAGTCCTGGAAGACGAAGCCGATCCGGGTGCGCTGTCCGCGGACTGCGCGCTCGGGCAGCTCGTGCAGGGTGTCGCCGGCCCTGCGGTAGCCGACGAGGGTGCCGTCCACGCTGATCGCGCCCCGGTCCACCTTCTCCAGGTGGTTGACGGTGCGCAGCAGCGTCGACTTGCCCGAGCCGGACGGGCCGAGGATCACGGCGACCTGGCCGGTGTTCACCTGGAGGTCGATGCCCTTGAGGACCTCCTGTGAACCGAAGCTCTTGTGGACGGACCTGATGTCGACCATGACGCTCATGGTGGGTTCCTTCGGTGCGGTGGGGCGGGAAGAGGGGAAGCGCGGGGGCCGGCCGTCGCCGGGACTCACCCCCGACGGCGTGCGGGGCGGCCGGGCTCCCCGGTGGCCTGCGGGACGGCCGGGCTCACCCGGCGGCGTGCGGGACCGCCAGGCTCACCCGGTGGCCTGCGGGAGCGGCATCGGAGCCAGGACGGAGGCCTGCGCCCGGGCCGGAACGGAGGCCGCTGCCGGAGCCGGGGCGGCAACCTCCGCCGGAGCCGGGGCGGCGACTTCCGCCGGAGCCGGGGCGGAAGCCGCCGCGGGCCCCGGTTCAGGAGCCGTCCCGCTCAGGAAACCCAGCACCGCGCGGGCGGTCGCGTCGTTCTGCCGGAACGCCGGGCCGCCGGTGCGCGGCCGGGTGAAGGCGCCGGGCGTGCGGCCGTCGGTGAACGGGCCGAGCGCGAAGCGCCGGGGGTGCGGGCGGCCGTCGCGGTCCAGGATCCTGCCGTCGGCGCGGTCGACCCGCAGCAGCCCGTCGGGGGTCTCGGCGGCTCCCTCGGCGTGCAGGGCGCGCAGCAGCCGGTCGCGGGTGCGCCGGACGGTGGGTCCGGGCAGCCGCGCCTCCACCAGCGCCCGTGCCTCGACCGTCGCGCCGGGCACGGTCGGGCTCGACGCCCGGAACACCCCGTCCTCGGCGGTGACGGTCATGTCGGCGCCGACGAACCGCAGGACGCCCGCCCGGGACAGGGCGAGCATCTGCCGCAGCCGGGGTCCGGGCGGCCCGGAGGCGAGGGAGCTGAAGAAGCCGTGCCACCAGGGTCCGGTGTCGCCGAGCCGCGCCAACTGGCCGTAGACGGACAGCAGTCCGAGGAAGAGACCGAGGTCGGCGCTGTGGGCGGGGTCGTGCCGCCGGCGCAGATCGGCCTCGATGTGTCCGCGCAGCGCCTCCTGGAGGTCCTCGGGCGTCTCGTGCCGGACGCCGTGCAGCGGGCGGTCGAGGGCGGCGAGGTCGAGCCGGTCGGCGGGGTCGGGCACGGCGGCGGCGACCAGGGCCCGGCGCCCGGCCCGGTCCGCGGCCGCGTACGCCCGCTCGAAGTCCGCCCAGGCCATGGCGGTCCGCTCGGGGTGGGCGGCGAACAGCCGGTGGTAGTGGGCGAATCCGAGTTCCTTCTCGGCCCACGGCCACAGATCGCGCCGGAAGTCGAACCCTCCGGGGCGGGCCGACAGCGCCCGGATCTCGGCCGGCCCGAGGAAGCGGGGCAGCGGCGGGCGTTCGCCGGTGAGGCCGTAGCCGATCTTCGAGTGGTACGGCACCCCGCGCCGCGATCCGACGTACAGCACGGGTTCCCGTCCCGACGGCCGGTAGGTGTCCTGCTCGTGGCGGCCGCCGCGGCCCTCGGTGAGCAGCACCATCAGGTCGACGAAGGCGAGTCCGAAGCCGCGGACGATGACCGGGGCGCCCGCGGGGAGTGCGGACAGGTCGCTGTCGGCGGTGAAGTCCGGTGGCAGGTGGACCAGACCGTGGTCGCGGGCGTAGGCGGCCAGGCGGGTCTGTTCGTCGTCGGGTTCGGCGTCCAGGTGGCCGAGGGCGAGCACCACCAGGTCGGCGGACAGGGGCCGCGGGCGGCCCTCCAGCCACACCTGCTGGCGGCCCCCGCGCGGCCCGCCGACCCGGAGCGCGCGCCGCCGGTGGTGGTGGACGGTGACGCCCGGCGGCAGCGCGGCCACCGCCTCGTCGTACACCCAGCGCAGGTAGGAGCCCTGGACGCGGCGCTCGGCGAAGGTGCGGCCGGGCAGGGCCGCCCACTGGTGCAGGGTGGGGCCGGGTCGCACCGGCCCCGCCATGTCGACCGTCTCGTCGGTGAACATGGTGACGTCCTCGGCGTGCGAGTTCATCCACAGCAGCGGTGACTGCGCGGCGCGCCAGACGCGTCCGGCGCCGGGCGGGTACGGGTCGACCACGTGGATGTCGAGGCCCTGGCCGGCGTACAGGCCGGGTGCGTTGGCGGCGAGGCGTTCGAGCAGGCCGGTCGCCCGCGGTCCGGCGCCGACGATGACGAGCGAGGACCTCATCGGGTGCGCTCCGTGCCGCGCGCGTAGTGCTTCTCCACGTAGTGCTGGCCGATGCTCAGCACCGAGGTGACGGCGGTGTACCAGAGGGTGGCGACCATCAGCAGCGGGATGACCTGGTAGGTCTGGTGGTAGACGAGCTGGGCCGAGTACAGCAGGTCCTGGACGGCGATGACGCTGACGATGGAGGTGCCCTTGAGGGTGCCGATCAGCATGTTCCCGGCGGGCGGCACGATGGAGCGCATCGCCTGCGGGAGGACGATCCGCCGCAGGCGCCGCCACTGGCTCAGGCCGAGCGCCTGGGCGGCCTCGCTCTGGCCGCGGTCGACGGAGAGGATGCCGCCGCGGACCACCTCGGCGGCGTAGGCGGCCTCGTGCAGGGTGAGGCCGACGACGGCGACGGTGACCGGCCCGAGCAGGTCGACCGTCCTGACGCCGAGGACGTGCGGGTACAGCGCCCCGATGTTGAACCACAGCAGCAGCTGCACGAGGATCGGGATCGACCGGAACAGCCAGACGTAGCCCCGGCTGACCGCGCGCAGCACCGGGTTGCCGGAGAGCCGCAGGACGGCGAGCAGGGTGCCGAGGGCGAAGCCGAGCGCCATGACGACGGCGGTCAGCCACAGGGTGAGCCAGAGTCCGCGCAGGACCGAGTCGGAGGTGAAGTAGTCGGCGACGACGTCCCATTGGAACGCCTTGTTGCGCACGACGGAGGTCAGGGCGAGTCCGAGCAGGGCGAGGACGACGGCGGCGGCCGTCCACTGACCGGGCCGGCGGCGCGGCACGACGCGCAGGGCGTCGGCCGGTTCGGGTGTGCCGGGGCTGCCGGGTTCGGCGGGTGCGGTGGCGAGGGTGCCGGAAGACATGCGAAGACTCCGTGACGTAGGTCGAACACGGGTGGTGCCTTCACACGGGAGCGCCGGGGGCGCTGGCGGCCGAGCCCCTCAGCAGGGCCGTTCCCCCGAGAGTACGGGCGGTTTTCCCCTCGCTGTCAAGCACGTCCAGCATATGAGCCGGTCGTCTCAAGGTGGTTGACGGGAAACCGGATGCCTGTTCCACTTGGCCCATGCATCCGCAGCAGTGGCTGGTCACGCGCTCCCACATCGACTTCGGTCGAGTGTGGTCCTGTTCTTGTTGAGCTGAGCCGACCCCCTGCGCGCCCTCACGCTTCCGGGCGCTCACGGCGTTCTTCCGTTCCCCCTTTCAGGTACTTCGCGCCCGTCGCGCCTTTCGCACCCGTAGCGCCTTTCGCTGCCGGTCGCGCCTTCCCCGTCCGTCGTGCCTTCCCGTCCGTCGCACCCCATCGCATCGTTCGCGTCCTCGCGTCCTCGCGTCCTGGTCATCGCCTTCACACGCGCCCCTCCCCTCGCGCCGCCTGACACCCCTTTCCTTCCAGGAGACCGCACCCCATGCGCACGTCCCCGCACACCCGTAAACGGCATCTCATCCCCTTCGCCCTGATCAGTTCGGCGGCGCTGCTGCTCTCCGCGTGCGGCTCCGGTGCCGGCGGCACCGGTTCCGGCGGGTCCGTCGCGGGCGCCGCCAGGGCCGCCGCAAAGATCCCGACCGCGGACGTCGTCTCCGGGGTCCGCGAGGACCCGGCCGCCGCCCGCCTGCTGCCGCCGGGCGTGCGGAGCCTGACGGTCGCCTACGCCGTCGGCGGCGCCCCGCCGGGCACCTCCTACCTCGGTGACGGCAAGACCCTCGCCGGTCAGGACGTCGACTTCGCCCAGGCCGTCGCCAAGGTGCTGGGCATCGGACTGAAGACGCGGCAGGCCTCGTTCGAGGCGATCCTGCCCGCCCTGGACAGCGGCAAGTACGACCTCGGCGCGGGCAACTTCGGGGTGACCGACGAGCGCCGCCGGACCATCGACTTCGTCACCTACATCAACGACGGCCAGGGCTTCGCCGCCCGCGAGGACAGCAAGCTGGGCAAGGTCACCGACCTCACCCAGCTGTGCGGTCTGAACATCGCGACCGGCGCCGGAACCACCTTCGAGGCGACGCTGGAGCAGAACGCGCACCGCTGCGCGGACGCGGGCGAGAAGCCGTACAAGGTGCAGACCTACAGCGAGTCCGGCGCGCTGTGGTCCTCGCTCCAGCAGGGCCGCAGCGATGTGGTGATGTCCACGATCAACGGTCTGAGGTACGCGGTCGCCCAGCAGCCGGGCCTGAAGTTCCTCGACGAGTTCCACCGCCTCGACGTCGGCTTCGCCTTCAAGAAGGGCACGAAGCTGGCGCCGGCCTTCCGGGCCGCGGTGAACCGGCTGATCTCCGACGGGACGTACGCGAAGATCCTGGCCAAGTGGGGCACGACGGCGTCGGCGATCCGCACCTCGCGGATCTCACCGCCGGAACTGAGGTCCTGACGCGCCGGCAGCGGCCGTGCCGCGGGCCGGTGTCTGCTTCCTAGCAGTCGCAGCCGCAGTCGCAGCCGTCGCAACTGCAGCAGTTCCCGCAGCAGTCACAGCAGTCGCCGCAGCCGCTGCAATCGGGGCAGTCGCAGTCGCAGTTGCTGCACCAGCCTTCGCGCCGCTTCCGTGACCACGGGCCCTCGAACTCGTCGGCGCAGCAGGCCTTGCAGGTGCAGCACAGGCCGACGGCGACCGCGCACCCGGTGAACAAGCCCCGCTTGCCGGGGCGCGGCGGCTCACCGCCGAAGGGGTTGCCGCCGCCGTGGTGCGGGTGGCCGGGGTCGTGCGGGGCCCGCGGGTGCTGCGGGGCGTACGGCCCCTGCGGCGGCCCGAAGGCGCCGTGCGGCGCGGCGGACCGGGCGCTCCGTCCGGGGTGCGCGGAATCCGGTGCGTGTCCGCAGGTCGCGGAGCCGAAGGCACGGTCCACCGACCGCGGCAGTTCGTGGACGAGCAGCAGGTGCGCGAGCCGTCCGTCCGTGAACTCGGCTTCCTTCAGGGCGAGCCGGATGCCGTGCACCGCGTCGTCCGCGAGCCGGCGGGCCTCGGTGAGCGGCGTGCCGGTCGCGGTCAGCGGGTTCCAGGCGCCCGACGCGGCGTCGGCGTCGCGGTCCTCGACGGCGTCCAGGAGGTGCGCGAGCCGCCCGAACAGGCGCCCCGCCTCGGCGAGGGGTCCGGCGTTGCCCGGCCGTCCGGCGAGGACCGCGGTGTGCGCGAAGGCCGCGGCGGTCGCGGTCTCGGTCGGTTCGGTGACGGTCAGGACCGGCGTGCCGGGCCCGGCCAGCGCCTCGATGCCGGCCTGCCGGTCCACCGCGTCGACGAGGACGGCCGTGTCGAAACCGACGTCGGCCCCGGTGCGGGCGCCCGCACGCCCCCAGCTGTCGGCGACCTTGCGCGCGGCGAGCGCCACCGGCCTGCGGGCCAGCAGCCCGTCGCCGTCGGTGACGTGGTCGCGCACCTTGGCCGAGGCGAGGACCAGCGAGACGGCCGCGGCGAGCCGTGCGCCCTCGCCCTGGGCGACGGAGGCGGTGCGCATCCCGCGCAGCGGGCAGGGTCCGGCCGTGCGCCGCCCCGTCCCCGCCCTGCCGCCCCTGCGGCCGTGTTCGGCCTGAGCCTCCGTCAGAACCGATATGAGCAGCCCGTCGTAGTTCGTCACGACCCGGGCGAACTGACCGTGGTCGCCGCGCAGGGCCAGACAGAGCCCGCACAAGTGGGCCGTCCACTGGGCTTTGAGATGTTCACCGAGCCGGTGGCTGCAGGGTCTGACGATTCCGAACACGACGATCCCCCGTGGTGTCTGCGACGTTGAGCTGCCGCATCGTACCGACGGGCCCGTTCACCCGTACGCACCACCGCTCACCCGAGTGCCGTCGACCATCATATTTCACTTCCGGTCAGCATCGGTGTACGGCATGACCCTTGGGGCACAAGGCCCTCGACGGATCCGCTGTGCACCAGTACCGTCACAAACCCCCCGTGCGGCGTCTATCCACTTGGCGCGCTGTCAGCATCATGGATGACCATAGGGATGCGAGAAGCAGAAAGACCGCTGTGAGAGGAGGCGTCCATGGGATCGGTACGCAAGGCGAGTGCGTGGCTCGGCCTCGTCGACGACAACGAAGACGAGCGCTATTACGACGACGACTATTCCGAGGGGACCGAGTCCGGCGACGCCTGGGTCACCGACCCCCGGGTGAAGGTCGCCGCGGACACGGCCGAGGACAAGGGGCGTCGGATCGGCACGGTGACACCGGACAGCTTCCGGGACGCCCGCGCCATCGGCGAGCTGTTCCGTGAGGGCGTGCCCGTCATCGTCAACCTCACCGCGATGGAGGCGGCCGACGCCAAGCGCGTGGTCGACTTCGCGGCCGGGCTCGTCTTCGGCCTGCGCGGCTCGATCGACCGGGTGTCCACGCGGGTGTTCCTGCTCTCCCCCGCCGACACGGAGATCGTCAGCGGCGACCCGGGCGGCCATCGCTCGGACGGGTTCTTCAACCAGAGCTGAGGCAGGGCCGTACGCCGGCCCTGCCCCCGCCCGCCCGGGCCTTGCCGCAAGGCCCGACGGCTCACCGGAAGGCGTCGATCCCGGTGAGCGCCTTGCCCAGCACGAGCTGGTGCATCTCGACGGTGCCCTCGTAGGTGAGCACCGACTCGAGGTTGGTCGCGTGCCGCATCACGGGGTATTCGAGGGAGATCCCGTTGGCGCCGAGGATCGTGCGCGCCGTGCGGCAGATCCCGATCGCCTCCCGTACGTTGTTGAGCTTGCCGAAGCTGACCTGCTCGGGGCGCAGGCGGCCGGCGTCCATGCGCCGCCCCAGGTGGTGGGCGAGCAGGATCCCCTTGTGCAGTTCGAGCGCCATGTCGGCGAGCTTGGCCTGGGTGAGCTGGAAGCCGCCGAGGGGCCGGCCGAACTGTTCACGCGACTTCGCGTAGTCCACGGCGCTCTGGAAACAGGAGCGGGCCGCGCCCATGGCACCCCAGACGATGCCGTAGCGGGCGTGGGACAGACAGCTGAGCGGGCCGCGCAGTCCGGTGACCTCGGGGAGCACGGCGTCCGCGGGCAGCCGTACGTCGTCCAGGACGAGTTCGCTGGTGACCGAGGCGCGCAGCGACCACTTGTGCTTGATCTCGGGGGCCGAGAAGCCGGGCGCGTCGGTGGGGACGACGAAGCCGCGGATGCCGTCGTCGGTCTGCGCCCACACGACGGCGACGGCGGCGACGGAGCCGTTGGTGATCCACATCTTGCGCCCGCTGAGCACCCAGTCCCCGCCGTCGCGCTTGGCGTGGGTGCGCATCGAGGCGGGGTCGGAACCGTGGTCGGGCTCGGTGAGCCCGAAGCAGCCGATCGCCTCGCCCGCCGCCATGCGGGGCAGCCACTGCCGTTTCTGCTCCTCGCTGCCGAAGCGGTGGATCGCGTACATGGCGAGGGAGCCCTGGACACTGACCAGGGAGCGGATGCCCGAGTCGGCGGCCTCCAGCTCCAGGCAGGCGAGCCCGTACTGGACGGCGCTGGCGCCCGCGCATCCGTAGCCCGTCAGGGACATGCCGAGCGCGCCGAGGGAGCCCAGCTCCCGGGCGAGTTCCCGGACCGCGGGCAGTTCACCGCTCTCGTACCACTCGGCGATGTGCGGCAGTACCCGGTCGGCGGCCCAGTCGCGCACGGT
Source organism: Streptomyces sp. NPDC006743 (assembly GCF_040703815.1). NCBI lineage: Bacteria > Bacillati > Actinomycetota > Actinomycetes > Kitasatosporales > Streptomycetaceae > Streptomyces > Streptomyces sp. NPDC006743. Next base: position 138,050 of record NZ_JBEYJA010000015.1, read on the forward strand.
GGCGCGGACGGCGAGGTCCTCCGGTTCCAGCAGGTCGTCGATCCCCAGGGGGTCGACGGGGTCGAACGGGGGCAGCGACGGTTTCGGCGACGACGCCGGCATGGGCACCTCCGACTCAGCAAACTAGCAGCGCTAGTCACACGGCTCCGGCCCGACGTTACGACGCGCCGTGATCCGCGTCCAGCGTCACGCGGAGACGCGGGAGCGCTCGACCTCGCGCTGCGCGGGCAGCTCCACCGCCTCCTCGCACTGCATCACCCGGGGCAGGCGCAGCGCGGCCGCCGCGCCGAGCAGCAGCAGCCCCGCGCTCACCACCAGCGTCACGTGCAGCCCGTGCACGAAGGAGTCCCGGGCCGCCCTCCGCAGGGCCGCGCCGGCCGGCCCGCCGAGCCGGCCGGCGACCTCGTAGGCCTCGCCCAGCGAGTGCGACGCCCGCCCCGACGCTCCGGCCGGCACCCCCGGCACCCGGGCGACCCCGGGCGTGTACGCCGCGTTCATCACCGTGCCGAGCAGGGCGATGCCCATGCCCGCCCCCAGCTGGTACGAGGTCTCGCCGATGGCGGCGGCCCCGCCCGCCCGGTCCGCCGGCGCCTCGCTGAGCATCGACTCGTACGCGCCGAAGAGCGTCGTCTCCAGGCCGAGGCCGAGCAGCACGAACCCGGCCAGCAGCAGCCCGGCGTCGTCCGCGCCGCCCATCGCGGTCAGCAGCACCACCGCGGCCGCCGTCACACAGAAGCCCGCGCACACCATGCGCCGCGGCCCGAACCGGCGCAGGACGCGGGCGCCCGCCAGCCCCGCCGCCATCGCCGCGAAGGTCAGTGGCAGCAGCCGCAGCCCGGTGCCCAGCGGTGACAGTCCGAGCACGAGCTGCAGGTACTGGGCCGCGATCAGCTCCAGGCCGACCAGCGCGAGCATCGCCAGCACGATGCAGCCCACGGCCGTGCTGAAGGCGGGGCGGGCGAACATCCCGAGGTCGACCAGCGGGTGCGTGCGGCGCCGCTGCCGCCGTACGAAGGCCACCAGCAGCACCACGCCCAGCAGCAGCGGTCCCAGGGTCACCGCGCTGAGCACCGGCTCACCGCCGCCGAGCCGCTTGACGCCGAACACGGTGCCGAACAGACCGGCCGCCGCCATCAGCGCCCCGGCCACGTCCCACGGTCCCTCGCGGTCGCCCCTCGACTCGGGCAGCAGCAGCCGCCCCACCGGCAGGCTGACGAGCATCAGCGGAATGTTGACGAGGAAGACCGACCCCCACCAGAAGTGTTCGAGGAGGAAGCCGCCGAGCAGCGGTCCGACCGCGGCGCCCACCGCCGCGACCGCGCTCCAGACACCGATGGCCAGCGCGCGCTCGCGCCGGTCGGGGAAGACCTGGCGCAGGATCGACAGCGTGGCCGGCATGATCATCGCGCCGCCGACGCCGAGCAGCGCGCGGGCGAGGATCAGCGTCTGGGGATGGTGGGCGAAGGCCGCGACGGCCGAGGCGACCCCGAAGAGCGCGTAGCCGAGCAGCAGGATCCGTCTGCGGCCCACCCGGTCGCCCAGGGTGCCGAAGAGGATCAGCAGCGAGGCGCAGACGAGGGGATAGGCGTCGACGATCCAGAGCAGTTCGATGGCGCCGGGCCGCAGGTCCTCGGTGACGGCGGGCACCGCCACGTGCAGCACGGTGGCGTCGACCGCCACCAGCAGCAGGCTGACGCAGAGCACGACCAGGACGACCCAGCGGCCCGCACCGTCCCCGGCCGCCCGGCGGCGCTGCCCGAGGGCCGCCGCGGTCGTACCGGACATGCCGGACATGTACGTACCTCCCAGATGAACCCTCGCCTCGGCGGACCCGCGGAGTGGGGACGTTCCGCGACAGGGCCTGGGCCGGGAAGGAGCGGTGGTCCCCGGCCCGCGCAACGAGGTGCGAGTGACACGGCAGCCTACGCGAGTCCTCCGCCGGGGAGCGTGGCCCATCTCTCACACTCCGGACGGAACCCGTGTGGCGTACGCCACTCGCCTGTCCGGCCGGGCCGCCCGGCTGTCCGTCCGCTGCCCCGCCCGGTCGATAATCGAGCCCGTGACCGATCTTGCGACGCGCGTGGTGACGGCCCGCCGGACAGCCCTGCGCCGGGCCGCCCCGGCCCTGTGCGGGTACGCGGCCGTGCGCGCCCTGGGCCTGGTGCTCCTGGCCGGATGGAGCGCCGCGCGCGGCAAGAGCGCCTACACGCTGCTGACCGCGCGCTGGGACTCCCTCTGGTACGCCAGGGTCGCCGCCGGCGGCTACGGCTACCAGGTGCGCCTGCCGAACGGGGACGTCCACTCCGACCTGGCGTTCTTCCCGCTGCTGCCCTGGCTGGAGCGGCTGGGTGCCGCGGTGGGCCCGCTGTCGTACGCCGACGCGGGCTTCGCGGTCGCCCTGCTCGCCTCGCTCGCGGCGGCCTGGGGGATCTTCGCGGTGGCCGACCACGTGTACGGCCGCCGCGCCGGGGTCTGCGCGGTGCTGCTGTGGGCGGTGCTGCCGGTCGGGATCGTGCAGTCGATGGCGTACAGCGAGTCGCTGTTCACGGCGCTCGCCGCCTGGGCGCTGTACTGCGTGCTGACCGGCCGCTGGGCGAGCGCCGGCGCGCTGGCGCTGGCGGCCGGGCTGACCCGGCCGGTCGGGCTCGCCGTGGCCGCCGCCGTGTGGACGGCGGCCGTCGTCTCCCTCGTCCGCGAGCGGCGCGCCACGGCGGGACTCGTCCGCGACCGGCGCGCGACCGCACCCGCCGCCGCGCCCGCCCGCCCCCTGCTCCCCGCCGCCGGACCGGGCCGCCGCCTCCTCGGCATGCTGCTGGCCCCGCTCGGCGCCGCGGGCTACGTCCTGTGGGTCGGCCACCGCACCGGCGGCGGCCTCTTCGGCTACCTCGACGTCCAGGCGGGCTGGCGCAACGGCTTCGACGGCGGGTACGCGTTCGCGCGCTTCGTCGGCGACAAGCTGACCTCCTTCCCCTCGGCCCTGGCCGGAGTGGGGCTGATCATCGGGGTGGCGCTGGTGGTCTGGCTCTACGTCATTGGCGTACGCCAGGGCCAGCCGCCCGCGCTGCTGGTGTACTCGGGCGTCGTCACCGTGCTCGCCCTGTGCGCGTCGAGCTACTTCGGCTCCAAGCCGCGCCTGCTGCTGCCCGCCTTCCCCCTGCTGCTGCCGCTCGCCCTCGCGCTCGCCCGGCTCCGCCCCTCCCGGGCGGCGCTGGTGACCGGCGCCGTCGCCCTGGCCTCGGCCGTCTACGGGGCGTTCTGGCTCAACGGCTCCGGACCGCCCTGACCGGAAGGGCGACCACCAGGCCGTTCAAGATCATTCCTCATGCGCCCCCGCGCCCTCCGCCCGGAGCGTGCCGTGTACGAACGGTGAATTCCACCGGAGCGTTCCGCCAGCGTATTCATAAGCAGCCGATAAGGACGACCGGAATGATCAAAGGAAATGCAGGCCGGTGGCCGTCCTCATTTGCGAAATCCGGGGAAATCAGGCCTCGTTGAGAGCAATCCCACATCACATCGTCATCACAAACCACGTGATTCGTCCGGGAACTGCGCTCACTCGCTGTAACGTCGATTAGGTGCGTACCGAAGGAACCCTCACCCGCCTGGACCGGGTGTTCGCCAGGCTGGACCGTGAGCCACAGCGGCCGGCGCACATCGACATGCCGAGAATGAGCAGGCACCGGATGGTGCTGTTCTCGGCGACCCTGGCCTTCTACCTGGCGATCGTCTGGGCCGTGGTGACCACCTCCTGGCTGGTCCGGCTGGACTGGCAGGTCATGTTCTTCCGGCCGTACCAGCAGTGGCCGCAGATCCACGCGTTCCTCGACTACTACGTGGTCCTGGGCCAGCGCGGCCCCACCGCCGTGATGGTCGCCTCCTGGCTGGGCTGGCGTTCCTGGCGGCAGCACACACTGCGCCCGCTGCTCACCCTCGCCGCCTCGCTGCTGCTGCTGAACATCACCGTCGGCGCCGCGAAGTACGGCATGGGCCGGCTCGGCCCGCACTACGCGACCGTCATCGGCTCCAACGAGATGGGCCTGGGCGGCGATATATTTCCCAGCGGCCACACCGCCAACGCCGTGGTGACCTGGGGCATCCTGGCCTATCTGGCGTCCACCCCGACCGCGCGGCGCTGGCTGTCGGCGCTGTCGGCCCTCACCTCGCTCGGCGTCGGCCTCACCACCGTCTACCTGGGGACGCACTGGCTCAGCGACGTGGTGCTCGGCTGGGCCGCGGGACTGCTGATCCTGCTCGCGCTGCCGTGGTGCGAGCCGCTGATCGCCCGCACCGAGAACGCCCTCTTCGACCTGCGCGACCGCTGGCGCGCCCGTCGCGGCCTGCCCGTCCCCGTGCCCGGACCGGCCCTGCCCGTCGGCACGCCCGTGGTGCACAAGCAGCGCACCCCCGCGCCGGAGGAGACTCCGGCGGCCCACGGCACGGTCGGCGCGTCCCTCACGGGCCGCCCGCCCGCCCACCTCGCCCCGGGTCCGCGCTCGGCCCGCGCCGAGCGCAGCCCGGCCACTGCGGCCGGCAGCCGCAGGCCGCCGCACCCGGAGCCCTCGCAGCGGGCCCCGCACGACGCGGCACCGGCCCCAGCGACCCGCTCCTGACCGGCGCTCACGCCGCCCCCCGACAGCCGCCGCTGCCGGCGGGCGCTGCCGCCGATCCCCTGCGGGCCCTCAGCCCTTCCAGGCCCGGGCCACCCGGTCGCCCCTGACCTCGAAGTTGAGCCGGCCGACCCGGTACTCCATGGTGATGATCGCGCCCGGCGGCAGCGAACGGACCGTGGACCAGCCCTGTTCGCGCGCCAGCCGCTCGGCCTGCCCGGCCTCCAGGCCGACGTACCGTTCGGGACTGTCCTGGGGCTCCGCGGGCGGAGTGGGGATCGGTGCCATGCTCCCCACGGTAGGCCCTGCCGCCCCCTCGCCGACGGTCCCGGCCGCCCTTCGCTCAGCGGGCGCACCCCTCCCTCCGTAGTCACATCAGCTGATATGCGCCTCTCCTGTCACGTTTACATCACAAGATCACCACGACGGGAGGCGCCGAACTCCGTCACCCCCGCGAGCGCTTCCGTCCCCCTTCCGCACTCATTCGAACGCAATTCCCCGACGCCGGGGACGCACCCCGGAAATGCCCGCGCGGAAAGACCGGGGGAAGAAGGGAGAGGATGAGCGGAGAGCGGGGAAAACGCCGCCGGACCCGGTTCGGGGCCCGCCCTGATCCGCATTCCGCTTCCCGTCGGCGCGGCCCCCGCGGGCGCCGCTGCGCACAGGAATTCCACTGGTTCGGGAGGGGCCCCGCGCTCCCCCGCCGCGCGGCCGGATCCCCCGTACCCGCCCCGCGAAGATCCACTGCCACCCGGCGAGTTGACGATGTGTAAGCGTTCGCGAACCCAGTGTGACCGGACGCGGAGGAGGCCGGATTCCGTGTGCCGCAGGGCGTGACTCCCCCCGCGGATCGCCCGTTGTCTTCTTCATGAGCCGGGGGCCCTCCCGGTTCATGGGCCGGGAGCCACCCGGTCCCGCCACGCACCGCATCCCGAGGAGCCACCCGTGCCGCGCATGCTCGACGTCAGCGACGCCGTACGCGCCGAGATCGGCGACGAAGAAGCCGACCGGCTGCTCGCCGGAGAGAACGCCCCGGGCAGTTACGACTGCACGTCCTGCCGCACCCCCGGCGACTCCGAACAGGAGCGCACCAGCACCGTCCTCTTCGTCGGGGACGAGACCGCCGTCCTCGCCTTCGCCCACGCCACCTGCCTGCCCTCCCAGGTGGTCCAGGTCACCGAGGAGCAACTGCGCGGCGCGGTCCGCTCCATCAACGCGGACACGGGCGGCCAGAGCGCCGCCGGGGGGCCCGCCCAGGGCGTGCCGCAGCAGGCCGCTCCGGAGGCCGCCGCCCGGCAGGGGGCCCAGGAGCCGGCCGTGCTCGGTGTGACCAGCGGTCTCGTCCTGGTCGCCGGGGAGCTGCATCCCGCGCTGGTCGTCGAACCGACCGCGCCCATCGTGCGACCGGGCTCGACCGGCCCCGGCGACGAGTTCCTGACACTCCTGACCGAGCAGGGCTACACGCCCGTGGCCGGCCTCGAATCCGTCCCGCCCGTCCTGCACGGCTGGTCGGTGCTGCTGGCCATGGGGCAGCTGCACGCCGTTCTCCAGCCCGGGGCCGAGGGCGGCCGGCCGGCGGCCTGGTGGCAGGCGCACCAGCCCCTCCAGGTCACCGAGGGCTGGCGGGCGGCGGCCAACAAGCACCAGCAGGTGCTGATGTTCGCGGCGCCGGTCGGCTCCATCGGCCGCCAGCCGCGCGAGGACCTGCTGCGCAACGCGCTGGACAAGGCGGCGGCGCAGGGCAGGCTGGTCGCTGCGACGCTGCCGCTCGCCGGGACCTGAGCCGTCACAGCCGCATCCCTTCCGGTTCGGGGTCGTTTGGACATACGTGCACGCATATGACGTTCCCCGCCGCCAGCCCTACCAGCCGATCCGGTCCGCACGGCCGGCCCAGGATCCGGCCGGCCCGTCCACCACGCCGATCTACGACGCGCTCTACGCCGAGTACGTCAAGTCCTACCGGACGCTGCCGGGCGACCGGAGCGGTGAGGAGGACCTGGGCTTCGTCGCGTTCGGGGACCTCGGCGCGGGGGCGAACGCGTACATCGCCTACGGCGCGGGCGCCTACAGCACCCGGCACAGCACGGGGCAGCAGCAGACGCAGTGGCAGCGCGTCGGGACGCTGGAGCGGCAGGAGAACGGCACCGGGATGCAGCACGTCCCGGCGGCGCTGCCGCCCGCCCCGCGCCGCGCCACCTGACGGCCGTCGGCGCAGGGGCGGCGCGGTCTGCGAGCGCGGGACGTCCGCGCGTGGATCGCCCGCGGGACGGCTCGCGCACGGCCACGGAGGCGTACAGGCCGCGCAACGGCGGCCCGCGGGCGCCTGCGGAAGGGCGCGCGGACGACCGCGGACAGCGCGCCCCGGCAGCGGCCACGGGCAGCGCGGAAGGCGGGGGCGGCGTACGCACGGTGTACGGACAGGGAAAGGGCGGTCCCCGGTGCGGGGACCGCCCTCTCACGTCGCGCGCGTCATCCGCGCGCCCGCGTCACTTCTTCTTCGCGCCGCGCTTCTCGCGCACCCGCACCGAGATGTGGATCGGGGTGCCCTCGAAACCGAACTCCTCGCGCAGCCGGCGCTCGATGAAACGCCGGTAGCCCGCCTCGATGAAGCCGGAGGCGAACAGGACGAACCGCGGCGGCTTGGTGCCCGCCTGCGTGCCGAAGAGGATACGCGGCTGCTTGCCGCCCCGGATCGGGTGCGGGTGGGCGGAGACCAGCTCGCCCAGGAAGGCGTTGAGGCGGCCGGTGGGCACCCGGGTCTCCCAGCCGGCCAGCGCGGTCTCGATCGCCGGGACCAGCTTCTCCATGTGCCGGCCGGTGCGGGCCGAGACGTTCACGCGCGGGGCCCAGGCGACCTGGCCCAGCTCCGTCTCGATCTCCCGCTCCAGGTAGTAGCGGCGCTCCTCGTCGAGGGTGTCCCACTTGTTGAAGGCGAGGACGATCGCGCGGCCCGCCTCGACGGCCATGGTGACGATCCGCTGGTCCTGCACGGAGATGGACTCGGAGCCGTCGATCAGGATGACGGCGACCTCGGCCTTCTCCACGGCGGCGGCGGTGCGCAGGGAGGCGTAGTAGTCGGCGCCCTGCTGGAGGTGGACCCGCTTGCGGATACCGGCGGTGTCGACGAACTTCCAGGTGACGCCGCCCAGTTCGATCAGCTCGTCGACCGGGTCGCGGGTGGTGCCCGCCAGCTCGTTGACGACGACGCGCTCCTCGCCGGCCACCTTGTTCAGCAGGGACGACTTGCCCACGTTGGGGCGGCCGATCAGGGCGATGCGGCGCGGGCCGCCGACGCCGGTGCCGCCGAAGCTCTCGCGCGGCGCCTCGGGCAGCGCCTCCAGGACCCGGTCCAGCATGTCGCCGGTGCCCCGGCCGTGCAGCGCCGAGACCGGGTGCGGCTCACCGAGGCCGAGGGACCACAGGTAGGAGGCGTCGGCCTCGCCGCTGGGGCCGTCGACCTTGTTGGCGCACAGCACCACCGGCTTGCCGGCCTTGCGCAGCAGCCGGACGACGGCCTCGTCGGTGTCGGTGGCGCCGACCTTGGCGTCGACGACGAAGACGACCGCGTCGGCGGCCTCGATGGCGTACTCGGCCTGGGCGGCGACGGAGGCGTCGATGCCGAGGACGTCCTGCTCCCAGCCGCCGGTGTCGACGACCTTGAAGCGGCGGCCCGCCCACTCGGCCTCGTAGGTGACGCGGTCGCGGGTGACGCCGGGCTTGTCCTCGACGACCGCCTCACGGCGGCCGATGATCCGGTTCACCAGGGTCGACTTGCCGACATTGGGGCGGCCGACGACGGCGAGCACGGGCAGCGGGCCGTGTCCGGCGGCCTCGATGGCGCCCTCCACGTCCTCCGGGTCGAAGCCCTCTTCGGCGGCCAGCTCCATGAACTCCGCGTACTCGGCGTCACCGAGCGCCCCGTGCTCGTACTCGTGCTCGGCCGAGCCGTCGGGCTGGATGTCGTCGTTCATGAAGTCCGTACCTCGTAGTTCATCGTGGTGGTCGGTGGAACACAGCCGTTCGCGGTGATCCACTACTCGAGTGTCGCTCAGCGCCCGGTGCGGCGCCTGGCGTTTTCCAGGTGGTCGGCGAGCTGCTTCTGGATGTGCTCGGTGGCCGTGTCCAGCGCCCGCCGGGTGCGCCTGCCGCTGCCGTCGCCGGCCTCGAAGGGCTCGCCGAAGACCACGTCCACGCGCGAGCGCAGCGGAGGCAGCCCCTTTATCAACCGTCCCCGCCGCTCGGAACTTCCCAGGACGGCGACCGGGACGATCGGCGCCCCGCTGCGGACGGCGAAGTAGGCCAGGCCCGCGCGCAGCGAGGCGAAGTCGCCCTCGCCGCGGGTGCCCTCGGGGAAGATTCCGAGGGCGCCGCCCTGCTCCAGGACGCCCAGCGCCCGCGTGATCGCCGTGCGGTCGGCGCTGTGCCGGTCCACCGGGAGCTGGCCGATGCCGGTCAGGAAGGATCCGAGGGGGCCGACGAACGCTTCCTTCTTGATCAGGAAGTGCACCGGCCGGGGCGCCACGCCCATGACCATCGGGCCGTCGACGTTGTGCGAGTGGTTGACGGCGAAGATCAGCGGGCCGCTCGCCGGCACCTGCCAGGCGCCCAGCACCCGCGGGCGCCACAGCCCGTACATCAGCCCGACGCCGATACGGCGGCCGACGTCCGCGCCGCGCTCCGACGGCACGGCCGCCGACCGCTTGGACGGAAGACTCACAGTGCCGCCCGCTTCTCCTCGGCGGCCCGCGCCTGCCCGGCGCCCCGCTTCTCCTCGACGAGGGTGACGACGCACTCGATGACCTGGGCCAGCGTGAGGTCGGTGGTGTCGACCTCGACCGCGTCGTCCGCCTTGGCCAGCGGGGAGGTGCTGCGGCTGGAGTCGGCCGCGTCCCGCTTGATCAGGGCCTCGCGGGTGGCGTGCACGTCGGTGTTCTTCAGCTCGCCGCTGCGGCGGGCGGCACGGGCCTCGGGCGAGGCGGTGAGGAAGATCTTCAGGTCGGCGTCCGGCAGCACCGTCGTGCCGATGTCGCGGCCCTCGACGACGATGCCGTGCTCGGCGCCGCCGGCCAGGGAGCGCTGCAGCTCGGTGATGACGGTCCGCACCTCCGGCACGGCGCTGACGGCGCTGACCTTGGAGGTGACCTCCTGGGTGCGGATCGGGCCGGCGACGTCCACGCCGTCGACGGTGATCGTCGGGTGCGCCGGGTCGGTGCCGGAGACGATCACGGGCTTGCCGGCCACGGCGGCGACGGCGGTCGGGTCTTCTATGTCGATCCCGTTGGTCACCATCCACCAGGTGATCGCCCGGTACTGGGCGCCGGTGTCCAGGTAGCTCAGGCCGAGCTGCGCGGCCACGGCCTTCGACGTGCTCGACTTGCCCGTGCCGGAGGGGCCGTCGATGGCGACAATCACGGGCTGGGCGGTCCGGGCGGCGCCGTGTTCCACAGCGGGGCACCTTCCTGGTGAAGGGTGGCGGGCGGGTGTGCGGGACCCAGGGGCCCCCGCACAAGGTTACTGGCTGCCCGGGCGCCCTCCGACTGCCGGAGGGTGCGGCCCCCGCGCAGCGGGGTCCGGCCCCGCCGCCGCGTGGGCCCCGGTCCTCACTGCCGCAGCGCCCAGCCCCGTTCCCGCAGGGCCGCCGTCAGCACGGGGACCGCCTTCGGCTCGACCATCAGCTGCACCAGGCCGGCCTGCTGCCCGGTGGCGTGCTCGATGCGGACGTCCTCGATGTTGACGCCGGCCGTCCCGGCGTCGGCGAAGATGCGGGCCAGCTGTCCCGGCTGGTCGTCGATGAGCACGGCGACGACCTCGTACGCCCGGGGCGCGGAGCCGTGCTTGCCGGGCACCCGGACCCGTCCGGCGTTGCCCCGCCGCAGCACGTCCTCGACACCGGCACCGCCCTCCAGTCGCTTGGCCTCGTCGGAGGACTGCAGTGCCCGCAGGGCCCGCACCGTCTCGTCCAGGTCGGCGGCGACGTCGGCGAGCAGGTCGGCGACCGGGCCCGGGTTCGCCGAGAGGATGTCGATCCACATCTGCGGCTCGGAGGCGGCGATCCGCGTGACGTCCCGGATGCCCTGCCCGCACAGCCGCACGGCCGCCTCCTCGGCGTGCTCCAGACGCGCGGCGACCGTGCTGGAGACCAGCTGGGGCATGTGGGAGACGAGGGCCACCGCGCGGTCGTGGGCGTCGGCGTCCATGACGACCGGGACCGCATGGCAGTGGGAGACCAGCTCCAGGGCGAGGTTGAGGACCTCGGTGTCGGTGTCGCGGGTGGGGGTGAGCACCCAGGGGCGGCCCTCGAAGAGGTCGGCGGTCGCGGCCAGCGGGCCGGACTTCTCCCGGCCCGACATGGGGTGGGTGCCGATGTAGCCGCTGAGGTCCAGGCCGAGCGACTCCAGCTCGCGGCGCGGGCCGCCCTTGACGCTGGCCACGTCCAGGTAGCCGCGGGCCACGCCCCGGCGCATGGCGTCCGCGAGCACCCCGGCGACGTGCGCGGGCGGGGCGGCCACGATCGCCAGGTCGACGGCTCCTTCGGGCGCCTCGCCCGTGCCGGCGCCGAGCGCGACGGCGGTACGGACCTGCTCGGGGTCCCGGTCGGCCAGGTGCACGTTCACCCCGCGCCGGACGAGCGCCAGGGCGGCCGAGGTGCCGATCAGGCCGGTGCCGATGACGAGTGCGTTCCTCACTGGGCGATGTCCTTGCGCAGGGCGGCCGCCGCCCCGAGGTAGACGTGGGCGATCTCGGCGCGCGGCCGGTCGGTCTCGATGTGCGCGAGGACACGGACCACGCGGGGCATCGCGCCCTCGATGTCCAGCTCCTGCGCGCAGATCAACGGTACGTCGACGATGCCGAGCCGGCGGGCGGCGACGGCGGGGAAGTCGCTGTGCAGGTCGGGGGTGGCCGTGAACCAGATGCTGATCAGGTCGTCGGGGGTCAGGCCGTTGCGCTCCAGGACGGCCCTCAGCAGGGCCCCGACCTGCTCGCTCATGTGACCGGCGTCGTCCTGTTCCAGCTGGACGGCCCCCCGGACCGCTCGTACCGCCACGGCGCTGCTCCTCGCTGACGTGTGTACCGGTTGTCGTGCACCGGTGTACCGGCTCGTGGCCGACCAGCCTAGTCAGGCGGCGGGCGCGTCCCGCGCGGCGCCCGCCCGCTGAGACGGGAGGAGGCGAAGCCACCGGGGCGGGGGCGGCTTCCCGCTGGAGGCGGGTACGGGCCGGGACGGGACGGTTACGGGCCAGGGCGGGGCGGTCCGGGCCAGGGCGGGGCGAGTAACGCGCCGGGGCCGGGGGCGAGTACACGCGTGGACGGAGGGGCGGGTACGCCCTGGAGCCAGGGGCGAGTACGCGTCCGGCCGCGAGCAGGCGCACAGCGCTGCACCATTTGCACCACTCGACGCCGATTTACTTCGACTTGGGAGTCTTCGGTGCGAAGATGCTTCCGCTCCGATCGGAGCGGCTCCCCCCACCTCGGCACCCCTCGGAGTGACGGCATGACTCAGGGATCGACCCGGCGCACGGTTCTCGCAACGGGCGCCGCGGCGGCACTCGCCGCCGGCTGCAGCGACTCGAACTCGGGCGGCGGCAGTTCGTCCGCCGCGGACGCCGCCTCGGCGGCACCGCGGACCCCGTCCACGGCCCCGCCGACCACGGCCGCCGCCGCGTCCCCGTCGCACAGCACGGTCGCCGGCGAGGAACTGACGCGGACCAGTGACGTCCCGGTCGGCGGCGGAAAGATCATCAAGGAGCACGGGGTCGTCGTCACCCAGCCGGTGAAGGGCCAGTTCAAGGCCTTCTCCGCGATCTGCACCCACCAGGGCTGCACGGTCGCGTCGGTGGAGAACGGCACCATCGCCTGCCCCTGCCACGGCAGCATGTTCCATGCCGCGGACGGCTCGGTGGCCCACGGCCCGGCGGCCCGCCCGCTGGCCCCCAAGGAGATCAAGGTGGAGGGAAATTCCATCCACCTGGCCTGACGGTCCGCGTACGCTCCCGGGCATGCAGCCCGAGGACCTGGTACGCGACCACACGATCTACGCCTGTGTGATGGGCTCGCGGGCTTTCGGGCTGGCGACGGAGAGCAGTGACACGGACCGTCGTGGTGTCTTCGTCGCCCCCGCCCCGCTCTTCTGGCGCTTCGAGAAGCCTCCGACCCACGTGGACGGGCCTCGGCCCGAACAGTTCAGCTGGGAACTGGAGCGTTTCTGCGCACTGGCGCTGCGCGGCAATCCGAACATCCTGGAGTGCCTGCACTCCCCGCTCGTGGAGCACGCCGACGGCACCGGCCGGGAACTGCTCGCCCTGCGTGAGGCGTTCCTGTCCCGCAGGGTGTACGCCACCTTCATCGGTTACGCCCGCGACCAGCGCCGCAGGCTCGACGCCGACGTACGCGCGCACGGCGCCCCGCGCTGGAAGCACGCGATGCATCTGCTGCGGCTGCTGGCGGGCGCCCGGGACCTGCTGCGCACGGGGCGCCTGGCCCTCGACGTCGGCGACGCGCGGCCCCGTCTGCTGGCCGTGAAGCGCGGCGAGGTCTCCTGGTCCGAGGTGGAGTCCTGGGCGGGCCGCCTGGCCGACGAGGCCGAGCGGGCGTGCCGGCGCACCCCGCTCCCCGCGGAACCCGACCAGCGGCGCGTGGAGGACTTCCTGTTCCGTGTCCGCCACGCCTCGGCCCTCGCCCACCACCCGCCCGGTCCCGCCTAGACGGACCCGGGCGGCCGGGACGGACCCAGACCGGCGGCGGCACGGTCCGCCCTTCTGCGCACACCGGCCCGGGCGCGGGCCCCGGGCGGAGGCGCGGCACCGTCGGCCCGTCCGCGCACACCGGCCGCCGGGCCCGGCCGGAGTTCCGGTCCCGCGCCCGGAACCGGCCCCGGGCCGGGGCGTACGGCCTACAGGTCGACTTCCTTCATCAGCATGCCGACCTCGGTGTTGGACAGGCGGCGCAGCCAGCCCGACTTCTGGTCGCCCAGGGTGATGGGGCCGAACGCGGTGCGGACCAGCTTGTCGACCGGGAAACCGGCCTCGGCGAGCATGCGCCGCACGATGTGCTTGCGGCCCTCGTGCAGGGTGACCTCGACGAGGTAGTTCTTGCCGGTCTGCTCGACGACCCGGAAGTGGTCCGCGCGCGCGTAGCCGTCCTCGAGCTGGATGCCGTCCTTGAGGCGCTTGCCCAGGTCGCGCGGGATCGGGCCGACGATGTGCGCGAGGTAGGTCTTGCGCACGCCGTACTTGGGGTGGGTCAGGCGGTGCGCCAGCTCACCGTGGTTGGTGAGCAGGATGACACCCTCGGTCTCGGTGTCGAGCCGGCCGACGTGGAACAGGCGCGTCTCGCGGTTGGTGACGTAGTCGCCGAGGCACTGCCGGCCCTCGGGGTCCTCCATGGTGGAGACGACACCGGCGGGCTTGTTCAGCGAGAAGAACTGGTACGACTGCGTGGCCACGGTCAGACCGTCGACCTTGACCTCGTCCTTCTCCGGGTCGACCCGGCGGCCCTGCTCCAGGACGATCTCGCCGTTGACCTCGACCCTGGCCTGCTCGATCAGCTCCTCGCAGGCGCGCCGCGAACCGTATCCGGCGCGGGCGAGCACCTTCTGCAGCCGCTCGCCCTCCTGCTCGGCGCCCGGGAAGGTCTTGGGCAGCTTGACTTCCTTCTTGCCCGCGTAGCGCTCGCGATTGCGCTCCTCGGCGCGCGCCTCGTACTCACGGGAGCGCGCGGGCGCCGACCGCCCGCGCTGGGCCTCGGCCTTCTTCGGGCCGCCCTTGGCACCGCCCCGGGCCGCGCCGCCGCGCCCCGCCTTCGGGCCGTCCTTGGTGGCGCCGGGGCCCACGTCGTAGCGGCGCTCCTCGGGGCGGGGCTTGCGGGGGCGGCCCTGCCCCTGCTTCTGGTCCCTGTCGTTGCCGGCGCCGCGGTGGTTACCGCGCCCGCCGTTCTTGCCGCTGCCGCTGCTTCGCATCAAAGTTCCGTCGTCGTCGTGTCAGTCATGTGCGTCCCGTGACCCTCGTCGGGGTCCGGGGCGTCCGGGTCGAACGACGGTACGGCTTCCTGGGTCTCGGCCTCGATCGCCTCCGCCTCCGGGAGGAAGGGCGCCAGCTCCGGGAGCTCGTCCAGACCGCGCAGGCCCATCCGCTCCAGGAAGTAGTTCGTCGTCCTGTACAGGATCGCACCTGTTTCGGGTTCCGCGCCCGCCTCCTCGACCAGTCCGCGCTGGAGGAGGGTGCGCATCACGCCGTCGCAGTTGACTCCGCGGACGGCGGAGACCCTGCTGCGGCTGACCGGCTGGCGGTAGGCGACCACCGCCAGGGTCTCCAGCGCGGCCTGGGTGAGCCGGGCCTGCTGCCCGTCCAGGACGAAGCCCTCGACGGCGGCGGCGTACTCGGGGCGGGTGTAGAAGCGCCAGCCGCCGGCGACCCGCCGCAGTTCGAAGCCGCGCCCCTGCACGGTGTACTCGTCGGCCAGCTCCCGCAGCGCGTCCGCGACCTGCCGCCGGGGCCGCTGGAGCGTCTTCGCCAGCAGTTCCTCCGTGGCGGGTTCGTCCACGACCATCAGGACGGCCTCCAGGGCGGGCTTGAGGCCGAGGCCGGCGACGCCGCGCAGGCCCGCGGGCAGTTCGGTGGTCTCCTCGCTCACGCCTTCTCCTCCTCTTCTCCCCGGGGCTCACTCATGCCGGGCTCGTCCTGTCCGGGGCCGGCCGGTCCGGGCCCGTCCGCCGCGGGGTCGTCCGCCCCTGGTTCGGCGGGTGCTTCGCGCGGCCGGTCGAACTCGTCGGTCACCATGGTCCGCGCGTCGCCGTCCCCGCCGGTCCAGCGCACGAGCAGGTCGCCGAGCGCCGTCTCCTGGTCGAGCGCCACGGCCTTCTCGCGGTACAGCTCCAGCAGCGCGAGGAACCGCGCCACGACGGTCAGGGTGTCGTCGGTGTCCTCGACCAGCGCGCGGAAGCTGGCCTCCCCCAGTTCCCGCAGCCGCGCGACGACGATCCCCGCCTGTTCCTGCACGCTGACCAGCGGTGCGTGGATGTGGTCCACGTACACCTGCGGTTTCGGCTTGGGCTGCATCGCCTTGACGGCGAGCCGCGCGAACCCCTCCGGGCCGATGCTGATGACGACCTCGGGCAGCAGCTCCGCGTGGTGCGGTTCGAGCCCGACGGTACGGGGGTGGCGCCGGGCCTCCTCGTCGAGCCGCCCGTTGAAGATGTCGGCGATCTGCTTGTACGCGCGGTACTGGAGCAGGCGGGCGAAGAGCAGGTCCCGGGCCTCCAGGAGGGCGAGGTCGGCCTCGTCCTCCACCTCGGCGGCGGGCAGCAGCCGGGCCGCCTTCAGGTCGAGCAGCGTGGCCGCCACCACCAGGAACTCGGTCGTCCGGTCCAGGTCGCCGTCGGGTCCCATGGCGCGCAGGTGCGCCATGAACTCGTCGGTCACCTTCGACAGGGCGATCTCGGTGACGTCGAGCTTGTGCCGGGAGATCAGCTGGAGCAGCAGGTCGAAGGGCCCCTCGAAGTTGGCGAGGCGGACCTTGAAGACGCCGTCGTCGCTCGCGGCCGTCCCGGCGCTCGCGCCGCCGTCCGCACCCCCGGCACCACCGGCACCGTCAGCGCCATGGATGCCGCCCGCACCTTCGGTGCCGGCGGTGTCGTCAGCTCCCTCCGCACCACCGGCCCCCGGCGCGCCCTCGGCAACCGCGGTGCCGTCCGCGCCACCGGTCCCGTCCGCGCCCGCGGCGCCGTCCGCGCCCACCGGGCTGCCGGGCCCGCCGCGGCGGGGAGCCCGCTCGTCGGGCGGACCGGCCGGTTCCGCCGGGGCGACGCCCGCTCCGGCGGGGGCAGCAGGCTTCGCGGGCGCCTCCGGCTCCGCGCGCGCCTCGGGCGCGGGCCGCCGGGCCGGCGGAACCGGGCCGGCGGGATCCGGTGTCACGACGGGCACCGGCGGTGCGTCGGGCGCCGTCGGCGGGGCAGGTGCCGCGGGCGGGGCGGGCTCCGGCAGCGGAGCGTTCGTCCCCGGCCCCCTCCCCAGCGCACGCCTGCGGGCGGCGGGGCCCGGGCCTGCGGGCGGAACGTCGTTCGAGGTCATAGCCTCCGCAGGCTACCGTTACCGTCCGCGCAGCCGGCGGACGAGGATGCTCGCGTCCCCGCGGGACTCCAGATCGGCCAGGACCACGGCGACCGCCTCGCGCACGATGCGGCCCCGGTCCACGGCCAGGCCGTGCTCGCCCCTGAGCACCAGGCGCGCGTGCTCCAGGTCCATGAGTTCCTCGGCGGAGACGTACACCGTGATCTTCTCGTCGTGCCGTTCGCGCCCGCTGGGGCGGCGCGCCGCCGCCCTCCCGCGCTTGCGGGCCGCTCCCGCGGCGCCCGCCGCGGAACCTTCCGGCGCCGCCTGGCGCCGCCCGCCGCGCTCCGCGCCCGCGGCGCCGCGGCTGCGGGACTCCCCCGCCTCGGCCCCTTCGGCGTCGGCCGCCGCGTGCTCGGCGCCCTCGCCGTCACCGCCCTGCGCGGGCACCGCCTGCGGCGCGTCCTCCGCCGGGACGGCCGTGGCGTCGCTCTCGCCCGCCGGAGCGGGCACCCGGGCCTCGCCGCCCGGCTGACGCCGGGGAGTGGACGCCTGGAGCGCGGTCCCCCCTGTCGTACGGAACAGTTCGTCGGCCCCCGGCAGACTCACTCGGCGTGACACCGGGCGAGCACCTCCCTGGCGAGCTGGCGGTAGGCGGCGGCACCGACGGAGTTGGAGGCGTACGTGGTGATCGGCTCACCGGCGACCGTGGTCTCCGGGAAGCGGACCGTGCGCCCGATGACCGTGTGGTAGACGTGGTCGTCGAACGCCTCGACGACACGCGCGAGCACCTCACGGCTGTGCACGGTGCGCGAGTCGTACATCGTGGCGAGGATGCCGTCCAGCTCCAGGTCGGGGTTGAGGCGCTCCTGGACCTTCTCGATCGTCTCGGTCAGCAGCGCGACACCGCGCAGCGCGAAGAACTCGCACTCCAGCGGCACGATCACCTTGTGCGCGGCCGTCAGGGCGTTCACGGTGAGCAGGCCGAGCGAGGGCTGGCAGTCGATGACGATGTAGTCGTAGTCGTCCATCAGCGGCTTGAGCGCCCGCTGGAGCGTGGACTCGCGCGCGACCTCGGAGACCAGCTGCACCTCGGCGGCCGACAGGTCGATGTTGCTGGGCAGCAGGTCCATGTTGGGGACCGCGGTCTTCAGCAGGACCTCGTCCGCGGACATGCCCCGCTCCATGAGCAGGTTGTAGACGGTGAGGTCCAGCTCCATGGGGTTGACGCCGAGACCCACCGACAGCGCGCCCTGCGGGTCGAAGTCCACGAGCAGGACCCGGCGTCCGTACTCCGCGAGCGCGGCACCCAGGTTGATGGTCGACGTCGTCTTGCCGACGCCGCCCTTCTGGTTGCACATCGCGATGATCTTCGCGGGACCGTGGTCGGTCAGCGGACCGGGGATCGGGAAGTACGGCAGCGGGCGTCCGGTCGGACCGATGCGCTCACGGCGCTGGCGGGCCGCG
Source organism: Streptomyces sp. NPDC006743 (assembly GCF_040703815.1). Lineage (NCBI taxonomy): Bacteria > Bacillati > Actinomycetota > Actinomycetes > Kitasatosporales > Streptomycetaceae > Streptomyces > Streptomyces sp. NPDC006743. The sequence goes on from NZ_JBEYJA010000015.1 coordinate 156,168, forward strand.
TCGGGCGCGAGTGTGGCCGCGTACTCGGGATCGGGCTCGTACTCGGCGTCGGGGTCGTAGAAGTGCCCCTCGGGCAGTTCGTCGTAGTCGGCGAAGTGGTTGTGGGGCGCGCCACTTCCGTCGCCGGCCATGGCGTTCACGTGATGGCCATCCATGCTCTGGTGTCCTGGCTGGGTCACCAGCGGGAACCGGTGACCCTGGTGGGCTGCGAAGGTGCGCACAGCGACGGAGCCGACAGCCTCGAGCCCCGCGGGGCTCTGGCCCCGCGCAGGCATTCCTGGTTGACCACCCCCGGGAGAAAATGTCGACTCATTCACAAGTCGTCTTACCTCCTTGGTGACCAGGGAACTTCTAGACAGGTCAGCGTGGCACCATGCCGACGGTTGGCGACTCTATGGCGTGTCGGGCGTCCGCAGCAACACAATCCGCCGGACCCGGCCCGATGTGTCGGCAATGAAACATCCCTCTGTCAAGGGCGTACGACCGTCGCACAGCAGGTTTCACCGGTGCGTGAATCGGTCGAATGGTTGCGTTCGAGGCGAGTTGGCCGTGTGCGGCGAAGTGACCATACACACATCCGGCCGGACCTTGTGGGGCAAGGTCCGGCCGGGTGCGTGGCGTTGACGACACGAGTTGACGTATCGCCTTTTTCCGTCGGGTGACTTGGTCGACTCCTCGACGCCGGGGCTCAGCCGAGCAGCGTCTCCAGCTCGACGTGGTCCAGGCCGTGCGCCTCGGCGACCTCCCGGTAGACCACCTTGCCGTCATGGGTGTTGAGACCCTTGGCGAGCGCGGCGTCGCGGCGCAGCGCCTCGACCCAGCCGCGGTTGGCGAGTTCGACGATGTACGGCAGCGTCGCGTTGGTCAGCGCGTAGGTCGAGGTGTTGGGGACCGCGCCGGGCATGTTGGCGACGCAGTAGAACACGGACTCGTGGACCTTGAAGGTCGGCTCGGCGTGCGTGGTCGGGTGGGAGTCCTCGAAGCAGCCGCCCTGGTCGATCGCGATGTCGACAAGGACACTGCCGGCCTTCATCCGCGACACCAGCTCGTTGGTGACCAGCTTCGGGGCCTTGGCGCCCGGGATGAGGACGGCACCGACCACGAGGTCGGCGTCCAGGCAGGCCTTCTCCAGCTCGAAGGCGTTGGAGACGACGGTCTGGATCTTCGTGCCGAAGATCTTGTCGGCTTCCTTGAGCTTGTTGATGTCCTTGTCGAGCAGGGTCACGTGGAAGCCCAGGCCGATGGCGATCTGCGCGGCGTTCCAGCCGGAGACGCCGCCGCCGATGATGACGGCCTTGCCGGCCGGCACGCCCGGGACGCCGCCCGGCAGCACGCCGCGGCCGCCGGCCGCGCGCATCAGGTGGTAGGCGCCGACCTGCGGGGCGAGACGGCCCGCGACCTCGGACATCGGGGCGAGCAGCGGCAGCGCGCGGCTGGGCAGCTCGACGGTCTCGTAGGCGATCGCCGTGGTGCCGGACTCCAGGAGGGCGTCCGTGCACTCCTTGGAAGCGGCCAGGTGCAGGTAGGTGAAGAGGATCTGGTCCTTGCGGAGGCGGTGGTACTCCTCCGCGATCGGCTCCTTGACCTTGAGCAGCAGGTCGGCGGCGGCCCAGACCTCGTCGGCGGTCCCGAGGATCTCGGCACCGGCCGTCACGTACTCCTCGTCCGGGATCGCGGAGCCGACGCCCGCGTTCCGCTCGACGACGACCTGGTGGCCGTTTCGCACCAGCTCGTGCACGCCGGCCGGGGTGATGGCCACCCGGAACTCGTTGTTCTTGACCTCGCGGGGGATGCCGACCTTCACGTCGATCACGGTCCTTGACTCAGGGAATGTGGGGCAATAAAGACGTACCCCGGCATGCGGGGGCATACCAGGAGACACCGCAGGAGAACGAGCGGCAGAGCCAGTTTAATGAAGGCGTTCTCGCTGTCTAGCCTTTCATTGCATCAATCTTCAGCGGATGTGCTGCGGATTTCGCAGGCCTCCCCGTCCTGTTCCTGTGATGTGTCGACTCGGGGGGCCTCCGCTCCGGCCGTGACGGGGGCCTGGCCGGGCCGGATCTCGCCCGCGAGCAGGCGTTCGGCGGCCCCCCGGTGCAGCTGCGCCGCCGCCGGATCGCCCAGCCGCTCCAGGGTGTCGCCGAGCCGCAGCTGGAGCGCGGCCTGCAGCCGTACGTCCTCGGCGCGGCGGGCCCACTCGACCGCCTCCTGGCAGGTGCGCAGGCACTCCTCGGGCCGTCCCGCGTACTCCTGGACCCGGGCCAGTTCGCTCAACGCCCGCGCGTGGGCGGCGACATCGCCCGTCCTGCGGTGCGCGGCGACGGCGGCCCGCCAGTTGCGCAGCGCCTCGCCGTAGTGGCCGGCGTAGGTGTGGGCGGCGGCGATCCGGCCGTAGAGCCGGGCGGCGTCGGCGTGCTCGCCGCGCGCCAGCCGCTGGGCCAGGGCGCGGCCGAACCAGTCGGCGGCCCGGTCGTGGTCGCCCAGCTCCTGGTGCGCGGCGCCTACGGATTCCATCGCGCGGCCGGTCGCGTACGGGTCGTTCGCCACGCGTCCGGCGTCCAGCGCGGCCCGGTAGCGGGCGAGCGCCTTCGCCGTGCGGCCGGTGCGGGCGTCCAGGTCGGCCAGGTTCAGCAGAGCCGCGGCCTGCTCGCGGGGCAGCCGCTGCCGCTCGGCGACGTCCAGGACCAGGCCGTGGATGCCGTAGAGGTCACCGGCCGCGGCCTGGGTGCCCAGGTGGGCGACCATGGCCCGCACCAGCTGGGACATCAGGCGGCGTGCCAGGGTGTCCAGCTCGCCGTCGGCGACCGCGAGCCGGGCGGCGGCGAGCAGGGCGGCCCTGCGGGACCGCAGCCACTGTCCGGCGGCCCGCGGGTCGGCGAAGCGCAGGGCGGGCGGCAGGTTCTTCAGCTTCTCCCGGGTCTGAGGGCTGTCGGTCTCGGTGACCGCCCGGCAGGACTGGAGCAGCCGTACGGTCCGCTCCAGCATCCGGGCCCGGGCCAGTTGCAGCTCGGCGGGGCGCTCCTCGCGCTCGGCGAGGGCCAGCAGCAGCGGGTGCAGGCAGCCGGGCACCTCGTAGCGGGGCAGTGGGGAGGGCACGGGGCGCAGCAGGCCCAGGGCGGCGAAGCGGTCGAGCAGGGGCCGGGCGCCGTCCAGGGAGGTGCCGGCGAGCGCGGAGGCGGTGTGCGGGTCGACGTCGCCGGCCGGGGCGAGGGCGAGCAGGCGCAGCATCCGGGCGGCGGACTTCGGCAGGTCCGCGTGGACGAGGTGCAGGACGCGGGCGAGCGGGGCGCTCTCCGCTGTGTCGGCGTGCAGCCGTTTGGCGAGGTCGGAGACGGTCTCCTCGGGATGGGCGGCGAGCAGGCCGCCGGCCAGGGTGAGCGCGGCGGGCTGGCCCTGGCAGACCTCGACCAGGTTCTCGGCGGCACGCGGGTCGACGGTGACGCGCACCGGGTCGATGTGCTGGGTGAGCAGGTCGAGGGCGGACTTGGTGTCGAGCCCGCCCAGGGTGCAGGGGCGGACGTCGGCGATGCCGGTGAGCGGGCCCTGGGCGACGGCGACGAGCAGGCAGTCGGCGTTGTCCGGCAGCAGCGCGTCGACCTGCTCGGCGCCGGCCGCGTCGTCGAGCAGGAGCAGGACGCGGCGCTCGGCCAGCGCGGTGCGCAGGGCGTCGGTCAGATCGTCCTCGGCGGCGCCCGGTGCGGCGGGCAGGCCGAGGGCTGTGAGCAGCTCGCCCGCGGTGCGGCCGACCGGGACCGGGGTGCCGTCGGGCTCGGTGAGCCGGGCCCGCAGCACACCGTCGGGGTAACGGTCCGCGACCTGCCGTACCAGTTCCTCGGCCAGCGCGGTGCGGCCGGATCCGGGCCTGCCGGCGACCAGCAGGACGCGGGCGCGGGGGGCCTTGCGGCCGGAGATGGTGTCGAGCCCGGCGCGCGCGATGTCGGCGCGCAGTTCCTTCAACTCCCGTGCACGGCCGAGGAAGTGGCGCTCGGGGGCCGCCGGCGACCGGTCGTCACCGGACGGGTTCGCGCCACCTGCGTCCACCGCCTGATCCGTCACGGGCCACACTCCCGTCCCACCGCACGCGCATACCCGCCGGGACTCCGGTACGGGCGTTTGAAGAGCCTAGTTCACGCTCTGCGACGTTCCGGGACGAGCGCGGCGCGAGGTCGCCCGATCGGATCAGCCGATGGTCACACCGGAGGGGAGTGCGGCCCGTCACGCCCGCTCAAGGGGCCGAGCGGCCCGCTCGGGAGCGGCCCACCCGGGAAACGGGCAGGCCACTCGGAGAGCGCCGGGCCGGCTGAGAGCGCGGCCGATTCAGGGAGCGAGGCGCCGGCCCGGCGAACGGGCGGCCGGCCGAGGAGGCAGGCGGCCCCCTCGGGGAGCGACGGCCTGCTCAGGGAGCGAGCGGCCGGCTCGGAGAGCGGGGCGCGGGCTCGGGGAGCCGACCGCCCGTCCAGGAGGCACGACCGCCCGTCCAGGAGGCCGGCGGCCCGTTCAGGAGGCGAAGGGGCGGGCCGGCCACGGGGCCTGTGCCGGACGCAGCGCGTCCAGGCCCTCACCGCTCTGCCGTGCCGCGACCAGCGCGAGGACACCCACCACGAGGCAGTTGTTGTGCAGCTCACCGGCGAGCACACCGCGCACCAGGTCCCCGACCGGCACCCGGTCGAGTTCCATGTCCGTCTCCTCGTGCTCGGCCTCGAAGCGCTCGCCCTCCGCCTCGGACAGGTCACGGGCGAGGAAGATCCGCACGGCTTCGTCGCAGCCGCCGGGCGTGGTGTAGACGTCGGTCAGCACCCGCCAGTCCTCCGCCTTGACGTGCGCCTCCTCGTACAGCTCGCGCCGGGCGGCGTGCAGGGGGTTCTCGCCGGGCACGTCGAGCAGTCCGGCCGGGATCTCCCACAGCCGCTGCCGCACCGGGTGGCGGTACTGCCGGATGACCAGGACGCGGTCCTGCTCGTCCAGGGCGAGCACGGCCACGGAGCCGGGGTGGACCTGGTAGTCGCGGGAGGACACCGAGCCGTCGGGCATGACCACCTCGTCGGTCCGCATCGAGGTCTTGGCCCCGGTGAACGGCGTCCGCGTCCCCCGGACCTCCCACTCCTCGGGGGTGTCCTTGATCGTCATGCCCTGTCCTCCCGCACCTTGCCGTACCTGTACGCAACCGGGGTGCCCACCGTCGCGGCGGGCACCCCGGCAACCGTACAACCGGTGCGTTACTTGCCGGTCTTCCGCTCGACGGCGGCCTTCACCAGCCCGGCGAACAGCGGGTGCGGGCGGGTCGGGCGCGAGCGCAGCTCCGGGTGGGCCTGGGTGGCGACCAGGTAGGGGTGGACCTCGCGCGGGTACTCGACGTACTCGACGAGCTTGCCGTCCGGGGAGGTGCCGGAGAAGACGATGCCGGCCTTCTTCTCCAGTTCGGCGCGGTAGGCGTTGTTCACCTCGTAGCGGTGGCGGTGGCGCTCCTCGACGTACTCCTTGCCGTCGTAGACCTCGCGCACGATGGAGCCTTCGGCCAGCTTGGCCGGGTACATGCCCAGCCGCATGGTGCCGCCCATGTCGCCCTCGCCGGCGACGATGTCCATCTGCTCGGCCATGGTGGAGATCACCGGGTGCGCGGTGGCCGGGTCGAACTCGGTGGAGTTGGCGTCCGAGATGTCGGCGAGGCTGCGCGCGGCCTCGATCACGATGCACTGCAGGCCCAGGCAGAGGCCGAGCAGCGGGATCTTGTTCTCGCGGGCGTAGCGGATCGCGCCGACCTTGCCGAGCACCCCCCGGTCGCCGAAGCCGCCGGGGATGCAGATGCCGTCGACGTCGGAGAGCTGGGCCTTGGCGCCGGCCGGGGTCCTGCAGTCGTCGGAGGTGACCCACTTGATCTTCACGCGGGCCTTGTTGGCGAAGCCGCCCGCGCGCAGCGCCTCGGTGACCGACAGATAGGCGTCGGGCAGGTCGATGTACTTGCCGACCAGGGCGAGGGTGATCTCGTGGTCGGGGTTGTGGACGCGGTCGAGCAGGTCGTCCCAGGTGGTCCAGTCCACGTCGCGGAAGGGCAGGTCGAGCTTGCGCACGACGTAGGCGTCCAGGCCCTCGGTGTGCACGACCTTCGGGATGTCGTAGATCGAGCGGGCGTCGGGGCAGGCCACCACGGCGTCCTCGTCGACGTCGCACATCAGCGAGATCTTCCGCTTGATCGCGGTCGGGACCTCGCGGTCGCAGCGCAGCACGATGGCGTCCGGCTGGATGCCGATGTTGCGCAGCGCGGCCACCGAGTGCTGGGTCGGCTTGGTCTTCAGCTCGCCGGAGGGGCCGATGTAGGGCAGCAGCGAGATGTGCACCACGAAGACGTTGTCCCGGCCGACCTCGTGGCGGACCTGGCGGACGGTCTCCAGGAACGGCAGCGACTCGATGTCACCGACCGTGCCGCCGACCTCGGTGATGACGACGTCCACCTCGTCGGTGGCCATGCGCCGGATGCGGTGCTTGATCTCGTTGGTGATGTGCGGGATGACCTGCACCGTGTCGCCGAGGTACTCGCCGCGCCGCTCCTTGGCGATCACCGTCGAGTACACCTGGCCGGTGGTGACGTTGGCCGAGCCGTCCAGGTCGCGGTCGAGGAAGCGCTCGTAGTGGCCGATGTCCAGGTCGGTCTCGGCGCCGTCGTTGGTGACGAAGACCTCACCGTGCTGGAAGGGGTTCATCGTGCCGGGGTCGACGTTCAGGTACGGGTCGAGCTTCTGCATCACGACGCGCAGGCCCCGGGCCTTGAGGAGCATGCCGAGGCTCGAGGCGGTGAGGCCCTTTCCGAGCGAGGAGGCGACACCCCCGGTGACGAAGATGTGCTTGGTCGTCGTTGATTTGGGCGGCATGGCCAAGAGGGGGCTCCCGTGGTCGCGGATTGTCGTGCGGTACGGCGGTCCGGCCCGGGGAACCCGGGTTGTCCGGCTGGGGTGCCGTCGCTGCGGTTCGGGGGTTTCGAGCCCACCGGTCCACGGGCTACCAGGGTATCAGCGCCGGACGGTGATGGCTTCCGGCCACGCTCCGCGCACGCGTCGGTACGGGTGCGCGACGGTCACGGATCCCTCACCCCTGGCTCACCCGTTCGGCGCATGCTGGTTGCCCGGAGCGGCACGCGGATCATCCACGTGCGTCGTATCCTGCTCGGACACTCGCTGCCGAGCCCGGCCGGAAAAAACGGCACCACCCCCGCCCGTACACACCGGAACAACGAGAGCTCGTCAGTTCGTTGAGCAAAGGTTGTCGTTCTGCCTCACGGCCGACCGGCGGTCTGCTGCACCGCTCGACGACGCATCACACCCCCCTTGACCGCACTAGCGACCGCCCCCATCGCGGGGTGACGTGGCCGTTCGACTGGAGTTGCACGTGGCCGGGCGCATCGAAGACTACGCACTCATCGGAGACATGCAGACCGCTGCCCTGGTCTGCCGGGACGGGACGGTCGACTGGCTGTGCCTGCCCCGCTTCGACTCGCATGCCATCTTCGCCGGCCTGCTGGGCACCGAGGAGCACGGCTTCTGGCGCCTCGGCCCCGCCTTCCCGGAGGGTGCCGAGCCGCCCACCGCCGACCGGCGCGGCTACCGCGGCGACTCGCTGATCCTGGAATCGGAGTGGGACACCCCGCACGGCACCGTCCGCGTGACCGATTTCATGCCCCCGCGAGACGGCGCCCCGCAGCTGATCCGCATCGTGGAGGGCGTCACCGGCCGGGTGCCGATGCGCTCCGCCCTGCGCATGCGCTTCTCCTACGGCCGGGTCGTGCCCTGGGTGCACCGCAACGAGGCCCGCACCGTCGCGGTCGCGGGCCCGGACTCCGTGTGGTTCGACACATCCGTGGAGACCTACGGCGAGTCGCTGACCACGTACGCGGACTTCACGGTCGCTCCCGGTGACCGGATCGCGTTCACCATCTCCTGGCAGCCCTCGCACAAGGAGGCGCCGCCGGAGCCCGAGCCCGAGCAGTCGCTGGAGGCGACCGAGGACTTCTGGCGCGAGTGGGTCGGACACTGCACGTACCACGGCCCCTACCGTGAGGCCGTGGTCCGCTCCCTGATCACGCTGAAGGCCCTGACCTACGCCCCCACCGGCGGCATCGTCGCCGCGCCCACCACCTCCCTGCCGGAGGACATCGGCGGCGTACGCAACTGGGACTACCGCTACACCTGGCTGCGGGACGCGGCGATCACCCTGTCCTCGCTGCTGCGCACCGGCTACCGCGAGGAGGCCCGCGCCTGGCGCGAGTGGCTGCTGCGCGCGGTCGCGGGCGACCCGGAGAACCTCCAGATCATGTACGGCATCGCCGGCGAGCGCGAACTCGGCGAGGCGGAGCTGGACTGGCTGCCCGGCTACGAGAACTCCGCCCCGGTCCGGGTCGGCAACGGCGCCGCGCACCAGCTCCAGCTCGACGTCTACGGCGAGGTCACCGAGGCCCTGCACCTGGCCCACATGACGGGCCTGGCCCGCAACGACTACGCCTCGCTGCTCCAGCTCAAGCTGATCCGCTACCTGGAGAAGCACTGGCAGGAGCCGGACGAGGGCATCTGGGAGGTGCGCGGGCCGCGCCGGCACTTCGTGCACTCCAAGGTCATGGCCTGGGTCGCCGTGGACCGCACGATCAAGCTGATGGAGTCCGGTGACGTCGAGGGCCCGCTGGACCGCTGGAAGGACCTGCGCGACGAGATCCACCGGGACGTCTGCGAGAAGGGCTACGACAAGGAGCGCAACACCTTCACCCAGTCCTACGGCTCGCGCGAGCTGGACGCCTCCCTGCTGCTGATCCCGCAGATGGGCTTCCTGCCGCCGGACGACAAGCGGGTCATCGGCACCATCGAGGCCATCCAGCGGGAGCTGTCCACCTCGGACGGCTTCATCCTGCGCTACCCCACCGACGGCGACCACGCGGGCGTCGACGGCCTCCCCGGCGACGAGGGCGCCTTCCTCGCCTGCTCGTTCTGGATGGCCGACGACCTGGCGATGATCGGCCGGGTCGACGAGGCGCGCAAGCTCTTCGAGAAGCTGCTGTCCCTGCGCAACGACCTCGGTCTGCTGGCGGAGGAGTGGGATCCCCGCCTGCAGCGCCAGGTCGGCAACTTCCCGCAGGCCTTCAGCCACGTCCCGCTGATCGACACGGCGCTGCGTCTGACGGCGAGCGGGGCGTACGGGGGCTGAGGCGGGCCGGGGCGGTGTCGCGGCGGCACGAGTTCGTGGCGGCGGTGAAGGAGGCCACGGACGTGGTGCTGGC